>CAYJUC010000001.1:0-9175 GCA_964372605.1 uncultured bacterium
GCATTCGGCCGTGGTGCCCAACTGCGCGTTCAGCCGGGCCGTGAGCCGTCCCATCGCGCGCGGCTAGCCTGTCTCTCGGCTCGGTACTCGCGCCGAAGGTGTGGGTGCGCGCCCCCTAAAGGAATGAAGGTTCTCAAGATTCTCCCGGAGAAGTGCACCGGCTGCCTCCGGTGCGAGCTGGCCTGCTCCTACGTAGAGACGGGCCGCTTTGAGCCGGCCAGATCGGTGATCCGCGTTTCTCCGTACGAGTCCCTGACCTCCTACGCCCCGTACACCTGTCCCCAGTGCGCCGAGGGGTGGTGCATGACCGCCTGTCCGGTGGGCGCTATCGCCATCTCGCCAGTCGGAGCCAAAGTGGTTCTGGACGACCAGTGCGTGGGGTGCAAGCTCTGCACAATCGCGTGCCCCTACGGCACGATCTTCTACAATTCTGACACGGGGAAGGCGTTCAAATGCGACCTCTGCGGCGGCGCGCCGGCCTGCGCCGAGGCCTGCCCCACCGCCGCCATCATCTATGAGGAAGCCGAGACCGCCGACTGGCTCGGCGGGTTCGCCGCCGAGCGGGCCGCGCCGCTTCTGGCCGTGGGGGGAGGTTGATGGCCAAGCGCCATCTCATCATCGGCGGCGGCACCGCCGGGATCAACGCGATCCGGACCATCCGGGAGGAAGATGGCGGGGCCTCCGAGATCGTCCTGATCTCCGCCGAGCGCCCCTACTCCCGCATGGTGCTTCCTTACTACCTCGGGCGCTCGATCGCCGAGGCTCATGTCTTCACCGCGACGCCGGCGAAGCTGGCGCAGTGGGGGGTCAAGCCTCACCTGGGGCGCCGGGCCTCCGCCATTGACGCCAAGGCTTCCGCGCTCACGCTGGACGACGGCGCGAAGATCGAGTACGACGATTGCCTGATCGCCACCGGTTCCGCAGCGGTCCGGCCGTCGATTCCCGGCGCCGACGGACCCGGGGTCCACTGCTTCTGGACCCTGGAGGAGGCGCGGGGCGTCATCCGGGAGATCAAGGCCGGGAGCCATGTGGTGATGGTGGGCGCCGGCTTCATCGCCTTCACGATCCTGAACTCTGTCCTGGCGCTGGGGGCCAGGCTCACCATCGTGGAGATCGCGCCACGGGTTCTCCCACGGATGATCGACGCGCCCGGGGCCGAGATCGTCGAGGCCTGGCTCAGGCGGCACGGCGTGGAGGTTCTCACCGCCGCGCAGCTGACGAAGATCGAGAGCGCCGGCGGGCGGCGGCGCCTCCACTTCAAGGATGGGAGTCTGATCGTCGCCGACCTTGTGATCATGGCGACGGGAATCAAAGCCAACCTCGAGTGGCTCGACGGCTCGGGGATCAGGGTGAACCGCGGCATCGTCGTGGACGACCATCTCCGTTCCAGCGCTCCGAACGTCTACGCCGCAGGAGACGTGGCCGAGGGGCGGAATCTGGTCACCGGGGCACCCGAGGTGCACGCCATCGAGCCCACGGCCATGGAGCACGGCCGCACCGTGGGGGCCAACATGGCGGGGCGTGACCTCGCTTACCGGGGAAGCCTCCTCATGAACATCGTGGCGGTATGCGAGCTGGAGATGGCGAGCTTCGGGGCCTGGGATGACCCCTCGGCGGAGAGCGTCGTCGCGATCCGGCCGGAGCGCGCGGCCTACCGGAAGCTCCTCTTCACCGGCGAGCGGCTGACCGGCGGAATGATCATCGTCCGGAGCGAGGAGCTGTGGGCCACCAACGATGTGGGTATGCTGAAAGGGTTGGTGCAGTCCGGCGTGAGCCTGGGCCGCTTTAAGGAGCACCTCAAGAGGAACCCCTTCGATCTCAAAACCGCATTCGTCGCGTCGGGCACCGTCGGGAGCCTTCTCCCCCGGACCATCCTCGGGCGGGGTTCGTACGCGCCCGGGCGCGCAGGAGCTTCGGTATGACGCGAGCAGGGACAGTCCAGAAGGCCGCGAGAGATGCGGCGCTCGAGCATCCCGGTGGCTACGCCGGAAAGCTTCTCCGTGTGGACCTGACCTCCGGAACCTCTCGGAAGGTCGATTGGAGTCCCGAGGAGATGCGGACCTATATAGGCGGTGTTGGCCTCGGCGCCAGGATCCTCTACGACGAACTGCCGCCCGAGATCGGCTGGGACCACCCCGATAACCGGTTGATCCTGGGCACGGGACCGCTGGCGGGGCTCCCGGTCTGGGGGACCGGCGGGCTGACCGTGGTCACGCGGGGAGCCCTGACGAACGGCGCCACGTCTACCCAGGCCAACGGCTTCTTCGGGGCCTGTCTCAAGTATTCCGGATACGACGCCATCGTGATCCAGGGGCAGGCCGACCGCTGGGTGTACCTCTATATCAACGACGATACCGTGGAGCTCCGCGACGCCTCCGATCTCGTCGGAAAGGACACCTGGGAGACCCAGGAGATCCTCTCCTCCGACCTCGGCCTCTCCGGCCACCAGCTGTCCGTGTACTCCATCGGCCCGGCAGGTGAGAAGCTGGTGCGCTTCGCCGCCATACAGGGTGACTACGGCCACGTGGCCAGTAAGAACGGCTGCGGCGCCGTCATGGGGAAGAAGCGGCTGAAGGCGGTGGCCATCGTCAGAGGGACAGGAAGTCTTCGAGCGGCCGACCCGCGCGGGCTCTGGGAGGCCGCCGATGACATCGCCCACGACCTCAAGACCAACCCCACTGCCAGGTCGCTCTACGAGTACGGCACGCTCCCGGGCGTTACCAACCTTTCGAAGCTGGGCGTGCTGCCCATCAAGAACTACACTACTAACGTCCCGGGCGTGGACATGAGCCAGTGGGAGGCCCCCAAGCTCCGCAGCGGATTCGATCATCGGGGGCATCAGTGCAACGCCTGCGGCATGCACCACTGTCACATCCAGGTGATCCCGTCGGGCCCGCACAAGGGCGAGCGGGTGGACGAGCCGGAGTACGAAGGCTGGTCCGGGGCAGGGTGGACCATCGGCCTCACCGACCCCGTGGCGATCTCCTGGCTCAACACGCGGATCGATCGGGCCTGCGTGGACGTCAACGAGTTTGGCTGGGTAGCCGGCTGGGTGATCGAGTGTCAGGAGAAAGGGCACATCACCAAAGAACAGCTCGGCTTCGAGATCAAGTGGGGAGATGCCGAAGGGGCCTACCGTCTGCTCCAGATGATCACCCATCGTCAGGGGTTCGGCGACCTCCTGGCCGAAGGCGTGAAGCGAGCCGCCGAGAAGCTTGGAGGACCGGCCAGGGAGTGCGCTGTCTATACCCTGAAAGGCGCAACGCCCCGCGGCCACGACCACCGCGGGCGCTGGGACGAGATGCTCGACACCTGCACGGCGAGCACCGGTACCCTGGAGACCGGCAACCCGGTTTTCCCTCAAGAGGTGGGGCAGCCCGCTCGCATCAACATCTTCGACGGCGAGGCCGTCGCCAAGCTGACCGGGGTGCTCCTCGGGCGCCGCCACTTCGAGGACTCCCTGGGGATCTGCATCTTCACCACGCGCACGCTCCTGGAGCGCATCTGCCGCGCCCTCTCCGCGGCCACCGGATGGAACTACACGGTGGAGGAGGCGCTCCGCTTCGGCAGGAGGACCGCCGCGATCCTGCGCGCCTTCAACCTCCGCTGTGGCATCGGCCCCGAGCTGGAGTACCCCTCCTTCCGCTACGGCTCGACCCCGGTGGATGGCCCGGCCAAGGACCAGGCCATCATGAAGCAGTGGGAGCGGATGCTGGAGATCTGGTACGAGACCGTCGGGTACGACCGGACGACCGGAAAGCCCAAGCCCGAGACGCTCAATCGCCTCGGGCTCGACTGGCTTGCCAGGGATCTGTGGGGACCGTCAACGTGAGCCGTGTAGAGACTCAGCGCGCCACCGTCGAGGTCATCAGCTGGGTCACCAGCTTCGTGGGTGGCGACGGCTCGGGAAGCCGGGAATACGAGGAAGCCTTCGCCCTGGGGGAAACAATCGGCGAACTGCTGAAGCGCTTCTCCGCCCGTCACCCCGAGCTGGATGCGGCGCTTTGGGATGCCTCGAAGAAGGAGCTGGGGGAGCACATCGAAGTCCTGGTCAACGACGCGGTGCTGGGCATCGCCCACACGCTCGACTCCGAAGTCGAGCCCGGGGATCGCATCACCCTCGTCGGCCAGTACATGGGTGGCTGACCTCACCCCTTGGGTTCACCGCGAACTTGACGTACTCGGGTAATTCCCGTCGAAAGTGAAGGCGCCTCTGATTTTCAGCCCTTCCATCATCAACTCGTCATACAAGTAGTATCAAGAATACCAGCTTTGACGCTGTGGGCGACCAGGAGGGTATATTGCCATGACTTGACGGCGAGCGGCCCTTAAATATATCGTCAGCTGTTTAGATGTCACGAATTCGCTTGACCCTTCTTGCTCGTCTGTGGACTAATTAGCGCAATCGGTAGTCCCCGTGTTCCAGAGATTGCTGGAGGATATCGTGGCTCAACTTATTGGATTTATTGGGCTTGGCATCATGGGCCGCCCCATGGCCCGAAACCTCCTCAAGGCAGGGCACTCCCTGGTGGTTCACAGCCGGAGCCAGGGTCCGGTCCAGGAGCTGATCAAGGAGGGCGCCAGAGCCGCCCAATCTCCGAAGGCAGTGGCGGCCGAGGTCGATCTTTTGATCACCATGCTCCCCAACTCCCCTGACGTCGAGCTGGTCGCCCTCGGCCCCAGCGGGATTCTCGAATCAGCTCGGAAGGGGCTCACCTTTGTGGACATGAGCACCATTTCCCCTCTGGTTTCGCAGAAGGTGGCCGCGGCACTGGAGCCTCTGGGAGCTCGCATGCTCGATGCCCCGGTTTCGGGGGGGGAGCGCGGGGCCATTGAGGGGACGCTCTCCATCATGGTGGGCGGGGGGAAAGCCGTGTTCGACTCGGTCCTCCCCGTGTTCCAGGCCATGGGCAAAACCATCACCCACCTTGGGCCGCTGGGGGCCGGGGGATTCGCCAAGCTGGCCAACCAGATCATCGTGGCGGTCAATCTCACGGCCATCGCCGAAGCCCTGACCCTGGCCGCCAAGGCGGGGTTGGACCGAGAGCTGACCATCAAAGCCCTGTCGGGGGGATTGGCGGGGAGCCGCTGTCTTGACCAAAAGAGCCCTAATTACTTGAGCGGCGCGTACGCCCCGGGCTTCAAAGTCGACCTTCACTGGAAGGACCTGGGCCTCATCATGGAAGCCGGCAAGGCCCTGGGAGTTCCGCTCCCCACCACCGCCGTGGTTCAGGAGCTCTTTCACACCTTGAGGATCCGTGGCCGGGGTGGGTTGGACCACTCCGGGGTGATCACGCTTCTCGAGGAGCTGGCCGGCATGGGGGCAAAGGCCGGGGCATGAGAGCCGCAGTTGACCGAGCCGGGCTGGATTCGCATGGCCGGATGCCCGTGATCAAAGTCCGGCGCGTCCGGAAGGGGGACCTGGCCAAGGTCCGGGACGTGGTCGAGCAGGCCTTCGGCGATTTTTACGAGCGGCAGATCGGAACGCGTCCCCGCCAGGTCTTCGGCGGCGCCCAGTATATCCACCACCGCTGGCTCATGGAGCCGTGGGGGTGTTTCGTCGCCGAGGAAGGGGAGGGGAAGATCGTCGGCGCTTCAATGGCGGTGGTCTGGGGGAGCGTGGGGCTCCTGGGACCCATCGCGGTGCTCACCTCCTATCAGAACCAGGACATTGGCCAGCAGCTCCTCCGGGCCACTCAGGCGTTCTTCGAGGAGAACAAGGTGACGCTGCAGGGCGTCGTTACGTACCCCGGGAGCGCCAAGCACCTGCTCTTCTACCAGAAGTTCGGCTACAAGCCCAAGGGGCTTCTCGTCATCACCTCCAAACCGTTGGACCGCCGCGAGGTGGCGGCGACCGCCAAGCCGTCCAAACCTTCGCTTGAGGTCCGCCGCTTCTCCGCCCTCGAGGAGTCCAAAAAGAAAGCCACGATGCAACGGTTTCGCCGGATCACCAACCAGATCTATCGGGGGATGGACATCGGCAAAGAGGTCGAGATCGTGGACGGTCTCGCGCTCGGGGATACGCTGCTCCTGGAGAAAGGGCGGGAGCTGTTCGGCTTCGCCATCTATCATACGCCCGGCGTCAGCGAGGCGCCCCAGGGGGCCCTCTATCTGAAGTTTCTGGTTCTCGACTCCCGCCAAAATCGCCCCGAGCATTTTCACCTGCTGATGGCCGCTCTGGAGGAGCTGGCTCAGACTGCCGGCCTCGGGCGGGTCATCGCCCCCGTGTACACCTACTACTGGCAGGCCTATCAAGGGCTCCTGGATCGGGGGTATCAGATCGATCTCGCCCTGACAAGAATGAAGCGGGGAAAGCAGGAGGAGTACGAGGACCCGAGCGACTGGGTGCTCGACGACTGGCGCTGATGAGCGATGGGCCGGTTGATTCGGGTGGTGAGTGTTTTCCTCTGTACCGGCGTCCTTCTCCTGGCCCATCCCGCGCCTACCCATGGCCACGCGATCGTCGTTGAATCCTCCCCGGCGTCCGGGGAGGTCCTGAGCCGCGCCCCCTCTCAAATCGCCCTTCGCTTCAACAGCCGCATCGAGAAAGCGCTCTCGAAGGTGACGCTGACTGGCCAGGCGAACGGACCCCTTTCCCTTCCGCGTAGATCTCTCGACGCCGCGCCCGACCGCATGATCGTTCCGCTCCCTTCCCTCCAGCCGGGCCCCTATCTGGTCCGCTGGAAGGTGCTCTCCGCCGACGGCCACGTGACCCAGGGGGCGTTCCGATTCACCGTGGCGCGCTGAGCTGTCCGTGGAAACGCTTGGCGGCCTCCTGAGCGTTGTTCTCCGGGGATTCGGCCTGGCTGCCCTGGCCGTATCCACGGGCGGAGTCGCCTTCGCCCTCCTGGTGCTCGGTCCCCTCGGCGCCGCGTCCGCCCTCGCGCGTCGCGCCCTCGACCGGACCCTCGGGTTGATCGTCTGGGGCAGCGTCGGCGTCGCCTCCACCCAGTTCCTGCTCTTGATACTCCAGTCGTGGGCGCTCGCCGACCCCACCGGAGCGTGGCCGCTTCGCGAGTTCCTCACTGTCGGGTTCGCCAGGGTCGGGCTCATCCGGATCTCTCTGGGCGTGGCCCTGGCGGTCGCGGCGTGGCGCCTCCGCCGGCGCGGGCCGTCCAGGGCGGCGTGGACCACGGTGACGGCTCTTGCGCTACTTCTGGGTGGCAGCTCGGCGTGGCTCTCCCACGCCATGGGCCGGCTGGACAACCGGGGTGTCCTGATGGCGCTCGATGCGCTCCATCAGATTGGCGCCGCCGTCTGGGTGGGAGGGGTGGCGCATCTCGTCGCGTTCTGGCTTCTCTGGCGCAGGCCCGGTGACGATCCTCTGGCAAGGGCGGTGGTCCGACGCTTCTCGCCGCTTGCGCTCGCCAGCGTCGGGGCCATCCTGGGAGCCGGGGTGGCGCTCTCCCTCTTCTACGTCGACACGATGGACGGGCTTCTCGGGACCGGCTACGGAATTATGCTTCTTACCAAGGTCATCCTGCTGGCCGCAGCGCTCCTCCTGGGCGGGGTGAACTTCTTTGCTGTCCGGCGGCTCAGCCGGGGCGACGGGGCTCCGACGCCCCGGCTCTGGTGGTTCACCGAAGCCGAGGTGGGTCTCGGGCTCACCCTTCTCCTCGCCGCGGCCTCACTCACGGGGCTCCCGCCGGCGCGGGATGTTCGCGCGGATCGCGCGACGATCAGCGAGGTGGCGGCGCGCTTCGTTCCGAGACTGCCGACACTGACCACCCCGCGAATCGACGATCTCCTCGCCTCGGCGGCCCCGCTTGTCGACACTCTCGCTGAGCGAAAGCCCGAGGAGTACGCGTGGTCCGAATACAATCACCACGTGGCCGGCCTCTTCGTGCTGGCCATGGGGCTCCTGGCCTGGCTGGAACGGAGCAGGCGCGCGCGCTGGGCCCGGCACTGGCCCCTCCTCTTTCTGGGGCTGGCGGCGTTTCTGTTCGTCCGGAATGATCCCAGGGCCTGGCCCCTGGGCCCCGCGGGCTTCTGGGAAAGCATGGCGCTCCCCGACGTGCTCCAGCACCGGATGGCCGTGGCGTTGATCGTGGGCCTGGCGCTCTTCGAATGGCTCGTGCGCCGAGGCCGCCTCCGCTCTCGCGGTTGGAGCTACGTGTTCCCCCTTCTCTGCGCGGGTGGCGGCGCGCTCCTCCTGACCCACTCTCACGCCATGTGGAACCTCAAAGCCGAATTCCTCACCGAGATCACCCACACCCCGCTCGGGATTCTGGCGGTGTTTACGGGCTGGGGCCGGTGGCTGGAGCTGAGGCTCCCTCCCCCGGAGAACAGGCTCCCAGGGCGGGTGTGGGCGGGTTCGATGATGCTCCTGGGCGCGCTGCTCCTCTTCTACCGCGAGGGATGACCCAGCGGAAGAGGCTATAATAGCCGGGCGGCGTCAACGCGAGGCCACCGGGAGAGGAGATCGAGTATGTCACTGTCCGGGTTCGCAACCCCTGAAGGCACGGCCGCCTATCGCCACCGCGTCCGGGCCCGGGTGGTTCCCGAGCACTTTCGCCAGCTGGACCAGTGCTGGCTCTCCTCGGTCGGGATCGGGACCTACCTCGGCGACGAGGCCCCCGACACGGACAAGCTCTATCGCGGGGCCGTGACCCGCGCCCTGGAGCTGGGCGCCAACGTGATCGACACGGCCATCAACTACCGCCACCAGCGGAGCGAGCGGGCGGACCAGCTCGACCGCAGCCGGCGCAACCTGGGGCTCGACACGCTGGACATCTACTACCTCCATAATCCGGAGACCCAGCTCGGCGAAGTGGATCGGGCCCTGTTCCTGCGCCGCATCCGCGAGACCTTCGTCTGGCTGGAGCGGGCCGTGGCCGAAGAAAAGATCAGGCACTACGGCACCGCGACCTGGAACGGCTATCGCCAACCTTCCGGCGCCCAAGACTATCTCTCCCTTTCGGAGCTGGCGGCTGTCGCCAGGGAGGTCGCCGGCGACCGGCACCATTTCCGGGTGATCCAGCTCCCGTTCAACCTCGCCATGACCGAGGCGTTTAACGCGGGCGAATCAGACCGTCGATGGCGACACGGTTTCGACGCTCGGGCGAACACGTAAGCGCAGTAGAACTTCTAGTCGGAAGGGTAGCGCCGTGTCCGCGAGCAGGGCGAACAGGCAAGCGTAGTGGAACTCGTCGTCTGCCTGGACGCGGCCGACCTG
>CAYJUC010000001.1:9275-11025 GCA_964372605.1 uncultured bacterium
GGGCGAACAGGCAAGCGTAGTGGAACTCGTCGTCTGCCTGGACGCGGCCGACCTGGCCCGCAGGGCGGCCGATCACGTTCAGGACCGGCTCCGCGCCAAGCCCGACCTGAACATGGCCGTGCCGGCCGGCCGAACCCCGCGCCTGATGTACCGGCTCCTCGCCGCCCGTTGCGCGCGCGGCGAGTTCGATTTGTCCAGGATGCGTGTCTTCGAGGTGGACGAGCTCTGCCCGCCGGCCCCGCCCGACGGCTACTTCTGGCGCCAGATCCGCGCCGAATTCCTGTCGTGGGCGCGCGTGCTCGAGACGCAGCTCCACCCGTTCCGGGTGGACGCGGCCGACCTCGAGGCGATGTGCGCGAAATACGAGGAAGTGATCGCCGAGGTCGGCGGGCTCGATCTCGTCATGCTGGGACTCGGCCCCAACGGCCACATCGCCTCCAACGAGCCGGGGAGCTCCTTCGACTCCCGCTGCCGCCCCGTCAGGCTTCTTCCCTCGACGGTTGGGTACATCCTGACCGATGAAGTGATCCAGGGTGAAGTGTCGGAGTTCGCCGTGACACTCGGGATGGCGACCATCAGAGAGGCGCGCGAGGTGGTGGTGCTCGTCAGCGGCGTCGGGAAGCGCGGGCCGCTCTCCGGGATGCTTCACGGCCCCGTCACGCCGGACGTTCCAGCCTCGATGCTCCGGTTGCATTCGCGCTGCACGGTCCTGGCGGACCTGGCCGCCACCGGAGGTAGAGATCGGAGTTGAATTTCCCCCGCCGGTCGGCTAGGGTGTGTCGGGATAATCGGCTGTTTCGAGCGCCGGCTCCGCCGGCGCGCCCGAGCGTCTCGAGTGCATGATCCGGAGCGGCGAGGTGATGACCTCGGACAAGACCCTTGACCTCAGGTTCTTTTCTCCCCGTCGACTGCCGGCCACGCTGCTTCCAAACCATCGGATCCGGATCCGGGACGCCCTGAGCAGGCGCCCCCGCCCCTTCATCCGCTAAATCGATGAGCGGCGTCCCAGTGCGGAAGATTCACCATATCGGAATCGTGGTCGAAAAACTGGACCAGGCCTACGGGTTTTATCGGGACACGCTGGGGCTTCCGCTGATCCGGGAGGCGGAGGTCAGGGACCAGGGCGTGCGCGCGGCTCTCTTGGCCGCGGGGGAGAGCGAGATCGAGCTCCTGGAGCCCATCGTCGCCGGAACCGGCATCGAGAAGTTCCTGCAAAAGAGAGGCGAAGGGCTTCACCACCTCTGCTTCGAGACTCACGATGTGGCCACGGCGCTGGCAGACCTCGGGGCCCGCGCCGTCTCCCTGATCGATCAAACGCCGCGGCCAGGCCTCGCCGGGATGATCGCCTTCCTCCACCCGCGCTCCTGCGCGGGCATCCTGATCGAGCTCCTGACCCCGACCGAGTCTGCCCCGCTTCCGGCGTCGCCGCTCAGGCCCAAGCGGCTGGTCATCGGCGCCCAGGATCCGAATGAGACGTCGCGGATCTTCAAGGGACTCTTCGGCCTCTCCGAGCAGGCGGTCAACGGGGGCCCGCGGATCATGCTCCCGGTGGGGCAGTCGGCGCTCCTGGTGGTGCCGTTGGGTGAGGTCGGAGGGAGCGAGGGAATGGTGGCGCTTTCCCTCTTCACCCGGGATCTGGACGCGCTGATCGAACGATTGGAGGGCGCCGGGGTGTCGATACTTCGCGGAACCAACGAGGTGACCCTGGCCCCCGACTCCACTCACGGCGTGCATCTGCACATCAGCCGCT
>CAYJUC010000001.1:11125-26991 GCA_964372605.1 uncultured bacterium
GAAGTCCAGCTCGGTGTAGTTTTTGATCCAGCGCATGGCGACCTTGACCGCTTTGCGGTAGCGCGCTTCGGTCTGGGCGAGGTCCGCGCGCCCCGCCAATCGCGAGAGAATATCCTCCACTTCCTCTCGCAGCAGGCGCTTCACCACCGCAAAATCGTGAACGCGCGAGGGGTCCCCGCTGTCCCTCGCCCCGTGACGGATGCGCTGGGCGATCTGCGCCACGGACATGCGGCCCGTGGCCAGATCTTCCATCAAGGCTGGATGGATCCCGGGCTTTCCAGCCAGGCTGTCGATTCCCTTGGCGCCTCGACCGCCGAGCCACCCTTCCACATACTCGATGAGCATCCGCGCGTTGCGGCGGGTCCCTTCCAGGGTCACCGGGCCGTCTGGGACATTGATCTGGATCGGGTAGTTGTCGGGGTTGGCCATCCCGGGAGTCGGCGTCCAGCCCGACGCGCGTAGCTGCTTGAACGGATCTGCGGCGGTCTTCATGTGGAAGATGTGCGCGACCCAGGCGCGCACGAACCCCTGCCGGGCTTCCCACTCTTTGTCGGCCCTGATCGCCTCCGCCGCGGCTCGGTTGACCTCCGGGTCGGGGCTCGGGAGCGCGGTGGCCATCCCGCCGATGGGGACGGCCCCGCGCCGGAGGCAGATCGCCACCAGGCGCCGGAAGATGTTGGCGAGGAACGGCGTGGTCTTGATGTCCACGCCGAACCGATCGGGCCAGACCGCCTTGGGATCCCCCATGACGAACTCGAAGATGCTGGCCTTCAGATCCCAGCGGGCGGCATTGAGCCCCGCCGCATACGGGCCGAGCGCGTGCAGCATCTCCTCCATCTGGTACACGGCGGGCAGCGATTCGACCAGCGGGATGGCTCTGATGACGGCGTTCCGGAGGAATGGCAGCTGGTCCTGACTGGCGTCGAAAAGGTCCCGGTACCAGGCGGCCTCTTCGGCCGACTCGAGCTTTGGGAGGTAGAAGTAGATCCCCTGCCCGCGGTCGGCCTGCGCCCGGCCGGCGAAGAAGAGGGTCAGGGCGGTCCCGAGGATCGCGGCGGGAACGGGGGCGCCGTCCACGGTGACCTCGGGCTCGTCCAGGTGGAGCCCCCGCTCCCGGTGCATGAAGAACGGAAGCTCGCCCTCGGCGATCCGGTACTCCTTGCCCCGTTCCCGGTCGAAGTAGGTCAGCTCGCGGTTGACGGCTAGGACCCGGTTGTGCGCGGCCCTCACCGTGTCGACGAGGCGGTGGCCGGCGGAATCTTCGTCGTCGTCCAGGTCTCCTTCGGCGCGCTCCCCTTCGGGCCCGGGGTTGAGGGCATTGATGAACATGCCGGTGATCGAGCATGGGCCCGAGATTTCGATGCCGGGTTTTTTCAAATCATCGGGCACCGGCGGAACCCGCCAGTCGCCGGTGTTGATCTGACTGGCGGGCGGCGGGCCTGGCGGGATCCCCCGTGTAAGGGCCCGCGACAGCACCTCCCGCCGCCTGGCTCGGAGCTCGTGTGCCCGGGGTGTCAACTGGTCGTGCAGGCGTACCAGATACTCCGCGAAGACGTCGGTGAAGAGCTCCGCGGCCCCTTCCACGGGGGCGAAGCGCACGCGCGCCGCGGCGGCTTGCGCGTTCGCGGGCATGCTCAGCGCGCCTCTCGCTCGGCCCCGAAGCCGTCGGAGGCCTGGTAGCGGGCCGCCGCATCCGGGATGAATCGCGTCTCCATCTCCTTCCAGTGAGACACCCTGGCCATCTCGTGATGGCTCTCGGTGGGGTGTCCCTTCTTCATCCGCTCCAGCGCCCACTGCGCCGCTTCCTGGTTTTTGACGAGATCTTCCATGGCGTTCCACACGCCGTGCATCGCCGCGTGGGCCCCGAAGAGGGTGACGAAGATGAACCGGTACCCCAGCTCACCGAGCTCCCCGAACCGGAACGGGTTCGGATCCTCATGCCACCGGAACGAGGACGAGTAGTTGAACGCCAGGGGCAGGTGGGGGTGGGTCTTGCGCATGGCCGCGGCGAAGGCGATGGCCGGCGCGCGCTCGGAGTTGGAGAGCTCGCACCAGACGAGGTCCACGCCCGCGTCGGCGTAGGCGCGGCCCCGCCAGATGGCCTCCTCCAGGCTCCCCCCGACCGCGCCGAATGCGTCGGTCCGCGCGATGAGCACGAAGTCGGGATCGAGCCGGTTCCGCTCCGCCACGGCGGCCCTGAACTTGCCCACGGCCTCCTCGCGCGGGAGGAGGGTCTTGCCGGCGATGTGGCCACAGCGCTTGGGAAACCGCTGGTCTTCCAGGTGGATCCCGGCGACCCCGGTCTTGACGTACTCCTGCACCGTGCGCATGGTGCTCAGCGCGTTACCGTAGCCGTCGTCGGCGTCGGCGATGACGGGAATGTTCACCGCGCTGGCGAGCATGGAGGCGGTCTTCGTCATCTCCGTCATGGTGAGGAAGCCCATGTCCGGCCATCCGTTGAGCAGCGAGACGGAGTAGCCGCTCATGTACACGCACCGGAGCCCGACGCGCTCAGCGATCTGGGCGTCCAGGGGGGAGTAGACTCCCGCGGTGAAGAGATACGGTTCTTCCCTTAAGAGCTTCCTGAAGCGCCTGCCTGACCTTTCCATGAACTGGGCGTCTCCTTTCGCCGCCACGAAGTCTACCAGGAGCGGGTCCCAGCGCAACTGGCGCAATACGTCACCAGGCGAATCTGGAAACCGCACTCAGGGCAGCAGGGGCGGCTGCACACGTTACAGCGGAGGGTTTCGTAGAAACCACGCAACTGGGTCCCGCACCAGCAATGCTCGTCCATAGGCTCCTCCCCGTCGGTTGTTGCGCCTTCCGCGGGCTCCCGCGTGTATTTCTTACATTCTGCGGGTCTGGCAAAGGGACGGTCAAACTCATTTTATTTATCGGATGATAAAGAACTCTGATCATCTGGTGCAAAGAGATAAGAGCTAGTATAATACCGCGGCGTTAGGGACCTGGGAGTGGAGATCGATCAGATCGAGACCTTCCTCGCGGTGGGCACCTTCGGAGGCTTCCGGCGGGGCGCGGAGGCGCTCAGGGTGACGCAGCCCGCCGTGAGCGCACGGATCAAGGCGCTGGAGCAGGCGCTGGGCGTGACGCTCTTCGAGCGCGGCCGCGGGGCCCTCGCGCTCTCCGCCGCCGGCCGCGCCTTTCGCCCGCACGCCGAGCAGATTCTCCAGGCTGTCGCGCTGGCCCGCCAGGCGGTTCACAAGCTCCGGCCCGCGAGCGGCGGAGCCCTCCGGATCGCGGCCGCGCTCTCCATCTGCACGTATCTCCTGCCGGACGTTCTGAAGCAGTTCCAGCGCGCGCACCCGAAGGTGATGGTCACGGTCCGCTCCGGTCACTCTAAGGAAGTGCTGGAGATGGTCCTGCGCGACGAGGCCGAGATCGGCCTGGCGCGATCGCTCCACCACCCTCAGGCGGAAACGGTGAGCCTGCGGGACGATCCGCTCATCCTGGTCAGCCACCGCGCGCACCTCCCCGGCGGGGGTCGCCGGGCGCGTCTGGAGGACGTGGTGGACCGACCGCTCGTATTTTTCGACCGTGGATCCAGCGACTGGACGCTCACCCACGGCTTGTTCCGGCGCGCCGGCCTCGTCCCCAACGTGGTGCTGGAGGTGGAAACCATCGAGGCAGCGAAGCGGATGGTGGAACGGGGGCTGGGGCTGGCGTTTCTCCCCCATATCGCCGTGGCGCGGGAGCTTCGCCGGGGGACCCTGATCGCGATCGAGATCGTCGGCGCCGAGCCGTTGACCCGGAGCCTGGACGTCGTTCACTCGCGCCGCCGCCCGCTCAGCCCGGAAGCGCTCGCCTTTCTCCGCACGCTCAGGAGCACGGTCAGCCCCGTCGCCGCGCTCAGAGGTCGCCCGCTCCGGCGCCCCGAGCGCCGCAGACCCTGATCGCCCACGTGCGTCCCGCCCTCCCCGGAGACACGCTCTGGCTCATCGGGCTCTGCGCGGCCCGCATCGGGTCGTCCGTCTCCTATCAGGCCTACGCCGCGCTGCTCCCACTGCTCCAGGCAGAATGGGCGATGTCGGCCACTGCCGCGGGCTCCATCTCCTCAGGGTTCCAGATCGGCTTCGCAGTCTCTCTGGTGGTGTTCTCGGCGCTGGCAGACCGGGTCGGAGCGCGCCTGATCTTCCTCTGGTCCGCGGCCGCCACCGCATTCTCCACCGCCCTCATCCCGCTCCTGGCCGGGGGCTATCTGTCCGGCCTCGCGCTCTTCACCCTGCTGGCCCTCTCGAGCGGAGGGACGTACACGCCAGGCCTGATGCTCCTGGCCGACCGCTTTCCCCCTCGGCGGCGGGGCACGGCCATCGGCTGGTTCCTGGCCTCCGCTTCCCTGGGCTACGCGCTCTCGCTGACAGTCACCGGAGTCCTGGTGTCGAGGGTCGGCTGGCGGGGAGCGTTTTGGGTTCTGACGCTGGGCCCCGCTTTTGCCGTGCTGATCTCGGCGGGAGTCCTGAGGGGGACCGCCGAAGGCACTGGCGTGTCGGGCGGCGGCGGGCTGACGCTCAAGAAGGACTTCTTTGGTAATCGTCCCGCGCTCCTCATCACAGCCGGCTACACGTTCCACTCCTGGGAGGTGCTCGGCATGTGGGCCTGGATGCCAGCCCTCGTCACTGCGGCCCTCGCCTCAAAGGGGCGTGATGTGGTGATTGCCACCGGCCTGGGCGCTAACCTGTCGGCGATGTTTCACCTCATGGGCCTCGTGGCAACGAGCGCGGGCGGGTGGCTCTCCGACCGATGGGGGCGCACCGCCGTGATTATCGGGATGCTCGTGGTGTCCGGCGCCTGCTCCTTTACCGTCGGCTGGTTACTCCCGACGCCCTTGCTCCTGCTCCTGGCCGTTGGGTTGATCTACGCGTTCTCCGCCATCGGCGACTCGCCGGTCTTCTCCACCGGCTTCACAGAGGTGGTGGACGCGCGCATCCTGGGCTCGGCGCTCGCCGTCAGGTCCCTCGCCGGATACGGCGCGGGCGCGCTGGCGTCGCTGGCCTTCGGCCTGGTCCTCGATCTGACCAACCCGGCGGGGATCGGTCCGCGCTATCAGGTGTGGGGATGGGCGTTCAGCGTCCTCGGGCTCGGCGCGCTCCTGGGGGTCGTGGCGACGATCTGGCTCCGGGCGCTCCCGGAAAGCCGCAAGCTGGCGGGCGGGAGACGCTAACATGGCAGCGATAGGGCGTGGGCCCGGGCAGAGGACGAGGGGGAGCGGCAAAGGACGCAAGGTCCGGCGCGCGATCTCCGCAGGCGGTCGAGGGATCGCCGGTCAACTCAACCTGACCCTGGGCAGTTGGCCGGGGGTCAAGGTCACCCCGCTGTTCGGGCGGTGGGGGTATTTCGTGGCCGGCCAGCTCTTCGCCTGCTATCCCCTTCGTGAGAAGGACACGGATCTCTGGATCCACCTGGCGCTCGGGGATCAGGCGCGCGCCTTGAAGTCGCCGGGGATCAGGCCGCACCGGCGGTTCGCCGGGAAGGGGTGGGTGGAATGCCGAGTGGAATCTCCCGGGGAGCTGGCCCAGGCGGTTCACTGGTTGCGCCGAAGCTACGAAGTGGTGAGAGGCCTGGCCGGACAGGAGGGATGACTCAGGAAGTGATCTGCGGCGAGGTCAAGGACTGCGCCGAGCGCGCCTATGGGATAAGGACCAGCTTGCCGATGACCTTCCCGGCCAGGAGATCGTTCATGGCCTGCCCAGCCTCGGCCAACGGATAGGTTCGGCTCACCACGGTCCGGATCTTTCCCGCGACGAAGAGCCGGGTGAGGGCGTCGGCCATCTCGGGAACCAGCGCGCGGGCGTTGAAGACCACCATCGCGTGGAGCGTCGCGTCCTTCCTGATCGCCGTCGAGACGTTGAAGGTGGCTTCGGGCGGCTTGCCGGTGCCGGTGCCGATGAGGACGATGCGGCCCCCGGGGGCCACGACGGCAAAGTCTTTCGCCAGGTTGTCGGCGGCCACGCTCTCGATGATGACCTCCACGCCCTTGCCGCCGGTGAGCCGCTGGACCTCCGCCGCAAAATCCTCCGTCCTGTAGTTGATCACATGGTCGGCCCCGAGCGCTTTCGTCCGCACCGCCTTCTCTTCCGATCCCACCGTGGTGAGCACTCTCGCCCCGGCGGCCTTCGCCAGCTGGATCGCCGCCACGCCGACTCCGCCCGCCCCGGCCGAGATAAGGATGATTTCCCCGCTCTTGAGCCGGGCCCTCGCGTGGAGGGCGTGGTAGGCCGTGTAGAAGGGAATCGGGATCGCCGCGCCTTCGGCGAACGAGAGGGAAGGCGGAAGCGGCGCGGCCTCCCCCGCGACGAGACACGCTTTCTCGGCATACCCCCCGCTGACCGCCCAGCCCATCACCTTGTCCCCCTTCTTGAACCCGGTCACGCCGGCGCCCACCGCTTCGACCTCACCAGAGACGTCGATTCCGGGGATGTAAGGCAGGGCGAAGGGCTGGGGGAAACGTCCGGACAGCCGCATGACGTCGGTCGGGTTGATCCCCGCCGCTCTCACCCGGATCAAGAGCTGTCCGCTCTCCACCGTGGGGTCCGGGGCATCTTCGAAATGTAGCTCAGCGGGTCCGCCGAATTGATGGGCGCGCATGGCTTTCATGGCTTTTCTCCGTGCACCCGCCTGCTCGGCTCAGGTCCTCCAGGTCAGGCAGAGCGCGATTGTGGGAAGGATGCTACCCCGGGCTCTCGATCCGCGCGCCGGCCGAAGAGGCGGATCAGGACCGGGAGGACGATCAAGGAAGCCGCCAGGCTGGCCACCATCCCCAGCGTGAGGAGGAGGCCGAGGCTGAAGATCCCCCGGTGGGTGGCGACCATCAGGCTGCCGAATCCAGCGATGGTGGTGAACCCGTTGAGGACCACGGCCAGCACCGTGCTCCGGGCCAGCAGCGGGCCGCCGTGGTCGCGCCCCTCCAGATGCCGGGCCACCACGTTCAGGCCGTACTCGGCCGCGGTCCCCACGATCAGCGGCAGTCCGAAGACGTTGGCCAGGTTGAACTTCAATCCGCAGAGGGACATGAGCCCGACGGTCCAGAGGGTCCCGAGCCCGAGCGGGATCAGCGCCAGGAGGCTCTCGCGGATCCGCCTGAACATGAGCGTCGCCAGGGCTCCCACCACGAGGAAGGCGTAGAGCGTTCCCTGGCGGTACGCCTTCTCCATCAACCGGATCGCCTCGTAGGTGATCACCGGGGTTCCGGTGACGTCGGGATCCACCGTCCTCAGGTCGTTCACGAACTCCCGCGCCCCCGCGCGGTCCCAGATGTTGACCTTGGGATGAATCTGGAGCAGGAATCGGCCACTTTTGCCGATGAACTTCCGCCTGAGCTCCTCGGGGACATCCCGGAGCCCCACCGGTCGCGGGCGGAGGTTCTTCTGGAGGTGATGGAACTTGTCGGCGAAGTCCCGGGAGAGCTGGGACTGGAGGTAGCCGAGGGCTGCCTCCGCCTCTTCCCGGTTGGCCCGCGAGAGCTTCTCCCCGAGCGCGTGGAGGTGCGCGCGGATCGTTTCCACCTCCTTGCCGGGCCCCTCGGGCCCCGCCTCGCTCGCTGCGATGTCGAAGCGTCGCTCCAGGCTGGCGAGGACGGCCCCCAGGTCGGCCAGGTTCACGGGCCGGGCGAGGCCGATCCTCACCGGCGCCACCAGCGGGGCGAAATCGTTGATGATCCGGATCTTCTCGGGCTGGTCCTCCGGGATCAGCAGGAGGACGCTGTCCACCTCGGACACGGTCGGCAGCCGGTCGAAGGCGTCGTGCTTTCGCTTGAGCTCCGCCAGCGAGCTGGCGGTGGCGAGCCCGTTGAAGCCGGAGCGCTGAGCCCGGGCCAGGATCTTCTCTTCCCAGATCACCGATTCTGTGCCCTTGGCCTGGAGGTTCAGGAGGTTGTAGTCGAAGGTCACGGTCCGCACCGCCCAGAGGGAGAACAGGGTGAAGAGGATCGCGCCCGCCAGAATCGACTTCGGGTAGCTGGTGAGTCGCTCCAAGACGGGCACGCGGATCCGCTCCAGCTCGTGGGCCCGGGGGATCCGTCCCCTGGGGCGATGGGCGTAGCGCTGGTCCAGCAGCACCAGGATCGCCGGGAAAAACGTCATCATGCTGAGCCACGCCAGGAGGATCGAGTTGCCGGCGATCAGCCCCAGCTCCTGGACCCCGCGGAAGTCGGTGAGCGCCAGGACGTAGAAGGCCGCCGCCGCGGTCAGCCCCCCGTACAGGATCCCCGGGCCGCTCCGGGCGGCGGTGATCTCCAATGCCTCCTTGAGGTTTCGTCCCAGGAAGAGCTCCTCCTCGTAGCGGAAGAGGAAGTAGATCCCGTAGTCGATCCCGATCCCCACCACGATGGAGATGAACATCACCGAGAAGATGGAGAGGTGGCCGATCGTGAGCGTGATGACCCCGACCGACCAGGCGAGGCTCACGGCCAGCACGAAGAGCATGAGCACCGGCTTTCCCACGCGCCGGAAGGCCAGCACCAGAAGCCCCAGGGTGAGGGCGAAGGCCAGGAACGTGGCCACCTGGCTGTCCTTGAAGGCGGCGGTCATCTCGTCGTTGGAGAGGGCGGGGGCGCCGGTCACCCCCACCCGAACTTGCGGGAACTCGGACCGGAGGGTGGCGATGATCGTCCGGATCGTCTCGATGGCCTCCCGATCCCCGGTGAAGCTCCCCTTCTGGCTGGCCGGCTCCACCAGGATGAAGAGCAGGCTCTGGTCGTCTGAGAGGAAGTACCCGGCGTCCTCCTCGTGCTGATCCAGCGAGAAGAGCGCCCCCCAGGGAGAACGGTAGGGAGCGGGCCGGTCGAGCCGTTCGGAGGTCTGGGCGAGGAGCTCCCGGAGGAACTTGAGGTCGCCCGGGCCTTTGTCGTCCCGGAGCCCCAGGTCGAAGAAGTGAGTGACGAAGCCCGCGGCGATCTGCTGGTTGATCCCCGCCAGGAGCTGCTCGAGGCTCGGGTTCCCGGCGAAGTTCTCCATGAATTCCTGGTAGTCGAAGATCTTGTCGCGGATCTCGGCGAGCTCCTCTTTGGAAAGGTAAAGGAGCGCCCGGCCCTGGAAGCGCCTGGGGTCGATGCGGTAGGCCACCCGTTGAAACTTGATCGGCGAGCGCCTGATTTCCTGGACCAGCCGGGCAGCGTACGCCTTGGATTCCTCGACGGTGCGGCCCTCCACCGCCACCGTGATGTCCTCAAACTCTCCGAAGTCCCTGGAGTACTCCGTGAAGAGGACCGCGTAGCGCTGGCCGGGGGGGAGGAGATCGCGCCCCGAGGTCTTGAAGGTCAGCTGCTCAACGGTGTAGACGACGCCCAGGATGGCCAGGAGCAGGGAGAGGGCCACCGTCAAGGCCGGGCGCCAGCAGGCGGCCCGAACCAGGTGCCGCAGGAGCCGGCCGGTGCGGGATGAAACGGTCGGGGGATGGGGAGACATTATTTCGTCGAGGGCCGACGCGCGCCCTCGAGCGGGTCACTCCTCGCCGAGAATAAACTGCTCGAGTCGCTGGCGCGCCTCCGCGTCGGTCCACTGCTCCGGCGGCGACTTCATCAGGTACGCGGAGGGCGCGGCAAGCGCGCCCTTCAGGCCGCGGTCGAGGGCGATCTTAGAGCACCGGATCGCGTCGATGACCACGCCGGCGGAGTTTGGCGAATCCCACACCTCCAGCTTCAGCTCCACGCTGAGGGGGAGATCGCCGAAGCCGTCTCCCTCCAGCCGGATGTGGGCCCACTTCCGGTCCCCGAGCCAGGGCACATAGTCGCTGGGACCGATGTGCACGGCCTCAGGCGGAATCGAGTGGGTGATCTGGGAGGTGACCGCGGCGGTCTTGGAAACTTTTTTCGACTGGAGCCGTTGCCGCTCCAGCATGTTGTAAAAGTCCATGTTGCCGCCTACGTTGAGCTGGCTCGTGCGCGAGAGCTTCACCCCGCGTTCCATGAAGAGGCGGGTGAGGATCCGGTGGATGATGGTGGCGCCCACCTGCGACTTGACGTCGTCGCCGATCACCGGCAGCCCCCGCTCCTCGAAGCGGTGCTGCCAGTAACGCTCCCGCGCGATGAACACCGGGATGCAGTTGACAAAGCCGCATCCGGCATCCAGCACCTGCTCCACATACCACTTGGTGGCCATCTCGCTTCCCACCGGCAGAAAGTTCACGACCACGTGGCTGCCGGTCTCGCGCAGGATCCCCGCGATGTCCGCTGTGGCGCCGGGGGCCTTGGTGATGACCTGGGAGAGGTACTGGCCCAGCCCGTCGTGGGTCATCCCGCGGTGGACCGGCAGACCGAGAGGCGGGACGGCGGCGAAGCGGGGGGTGTTGTTGGGGGCGACGAAGATCGCCTCGGAGAGATCGAGGCCGACCTTGTTGGCGTCGATGTCGAAGGCCGCCGAGAACTCGATGTCCCCCACGCGATACTCTCCCAGACGGGAGTGCATCAGGCCGGGGACGAACCCGTCGTCTGGCGCGTTCCTGTAGTAGGCGATGCCCTGGACCAGTGCCGAAGCGCAGTTACCGACTCCCAGGATGGCCACACGGACGGCTGGCACGACGACACCTCCTTTTCCGCAAGCGGTTAGCCCGCGAAACGGCGACAGTCTAACACACGCACAGAATCACTCGGAGGGGGGCCACCCAGGCGCCCCCACGCCTCCGGCGTGGACGTCCGGGTCCCCACCCCGTCCGAACCTCCCCCGTCGAAGCAGGACCCCCGGTCCGAAGTACGCGAGGGCATCCTTCATATTCGACACGAACCGCTTGAGGGCCCCCATCTCGGGATTCGTCACGTACTCCAAGGTGAGGACGACGCGCTCCTCTCCCTCTCCCAGCGGCGTGACGGCGTGGTACAGCTTGTCCCCGTTGAAGAAGATCATGGAGCCCGGTTCAACGGAGATAGAAAGCTCCCGGGTTTCCCGCGTCGCGTCGCCCCGATAGAGCTGGCAGGCGAGCTGGCTCCGGGAGCGTTGGACCAAGCCGAGCAGGACCGTGTAACGGGCGCCTTTGTAGTACGAGGTGTCGTAGTGGAACCCGATGTGGTCTCCGGGCTCGGTGTAAAAGTAGAGCGCGCAAGCGTGAGGGTCGGTGTCCGGGCACGTCAGGAGGCGGGCCCCCGCGAGCCGGCTCAGGAAATCCATGAACGCCGGGGAGCGGTAGAGGGTGAGGATCACCGGCGCCTTCCGGACGAGGGTGTAGTAGCTCACGCTCCCGCCCTTCTTGTGTCCGGGGATGTAATTCCGGTGGACGTCGGTTCTCGCCCGGTCCACCTCGGGGAGGAGCTGGTCCAGCACCTCCGGAGGAAGGAAGCGATCGAGGAAGACGAACTCGTTCTGCTCCCCATAGGCCCCGGAGGCCCGGTCCCAGTCCAGTCCGTCGATTGAGCGCTTGAGCCTGCTCTCCAAATCGATTGTCAGCTGTTCCATGCGCGATTGTCCGCCGTGCGCCGTTCAGGCGCTCTTGGGAGCATGAGGGGCGGCCCGGAAGAAGGACAGCGCCACCAGCCCGGCCGCCACCCAGGTCAGCTCTCTGACGCGCCGGGCCAACCAGGTCATTCCTTTGAGCAGAGGCGAGGCTTGCGGCATGGCCACGAAGGCCAGGGCAATTCCCACGACGAGGAAGAACCCCTGAGCCAGCACGCTGGTGGTCTTTGCCACGATGACCGAAACCAACCCTTCTTCCAGCGGGACCCGGGGCCGGAGGAGATACGCCTTCACGGGCTCCCCGCCCACCGAGGCTGTGGGAGTGGTGGCGTTGAATGCTTCGCCGGCCAGCCTGACAGAGAAGAGCGTGAGGAAGGAGGCGAGGTTCCGCCGAAACGCAAACCGCCATCCGAACGTGTCCAGGGTCACGACCAGGGCGGCCGGGAATGCCACCACCAGCAGCAGCCACCAGAAGAGGCTCTGAATGGAGGTCAGGAGGGTCTCTAGCCCGGTGGTCGCCACCAGATAGGCGAAGAACCCGAGACCGAGCGCCAGGAGGATCAGGCGAACCAGGGCCATCGAGCCGCCATCCCGCGGTGCACCAGGCAGGTGAGCCAGTAGGCCTGCGAGCCCACAGCGAGGACCCCCACCAGAAAGGGGAGGAATCGCGGGGCGATCCAGAGACATCCGATGAACGCCACCAGGATCAGGTAGAAGAGATCCCGATTGCCCATCCCGCGAAGGACCCGGCCAAGCCCTTCCTCGAAGTTCACCTCCCTGGAGAGGAGGCGGGCAAAGGAGGCGCTCATGAGCACGCCGAAGGCGGCCGTTGCCCCGGCGGCGATCGCAAAAGATCCGCCGGTTGCCCGCGCTGTGAATCCCATCCCGAGCACCAGGAGCGCGTGAATCAGCGTGTCGACGGAAAAGTCCAGCCATTCGCCGAATGCGGATTCCTGGAAGGTGAGCCGCGCGATTTCGCCGTCCGAATGGTCCGCCACCACCGAGAGCATGTAGAGGATGAGGCCGAGGAGGGCCGAGGTCGGTGTGGCCCACCAGAACCCCCAGGCGCTGCCGAGCCCCAGGAAGAGGCTGGCGACGCTGATCTGATTCGGCGTCACGGGCAGGTTGACCAGGAAGCGGGTGAGCAGGCGAGAACAGCGGCGGTTGATGAGAAGGTCTACGCGGCTGTCCGCGTCGGTTCCCAGGCTCCGGTACAACGCGGCCTCGGCCTGGCGCTGGCTGGTCGCGCCAGTCACCGCGATCATGAGCCCGCTCCCTGGCACCAGCGTCATCCGGTGCTGGCGGAGGTGGATCTCCAGCTCCTCTCCCAGGGGGAGGCCGGCGACCAGCCGGTCCCAGGTGGAGACGAGGAGATCCGGAGGAGCCAGGAGCACCGGAAAGGGTGTTCCCTTGGACTCTTCCAGCCCGGTCCCGTTGGCCCCGCTCGGGGCGTTCAAGAGTCGCTTGAGGCTCGGAGGGTCGAGGAGGACGTTGACCGGGATCAGGAGAGCCGGGCTCTGGGTCCATGCGGCCCGTTCGTCCGGAGAGAGATGATCCAGCCAGACGATAGCCGAGGCGACGCGCGCGTCGCCCAGAGGCGTGAGTTCGGATTGTCCCTCTCGCAGCGCCCCCGGGAGGCCGACCCGGCGAATTCCCGCCCGAGCGAGCGTCATGAGGACCCGGAAGAGCACGGCGCGTCCGGCGATCTTGAGGGTGGCGGCCTCAAGGCCCCCGGCGTCGGAGAGATAGACGATGGCGCGGTCTGGCATGGTCAAGCGGCGACGCGCTCGATCCTGGGCAGGACGTCGGTTTCGGCCCGGCGGAGATCCTGGAGGAAGTCGATCTCGGTCCAGGGGAACCCGGAGATGTCGACATATCCGACCTTAGCCAGACGAAGAAGCCGGTCCAGGGCATCCTCGTACTCATTCCCCTCGTCCCCCTGCGCGACGATCTCTTCCACGCACTCCCGGAGCAGACCGGAGTGGGCGGCCGCGCATTTGAAGAAGCCAACCCCTTCGCCGACCCTGTCATAGACGCCCGGCCGGACCGTCTTGCCGATGGCCACCACCCGATCTCCTCGGACAAAAAGCTTCATCTCTTCCCCGGTGTCGGCAAAATTCGCGTCCAGGAGGAAGGCGCTGGGCGCAGGAGCGGCGATCAGTCGGCGGAGGATCTCGGAGGGAAAGAGGACGTCGGCGTCCATGACGAGGAGGTCCCCGGCGAGGTCATGCCGGCAGCTCCAGAGGGAACGGATGGACCCTTTGGGATAATCCGGGTTCTCGACATAGCGCATCGGGAGGCGGCCGAATCGCGGGCCGATCCGGGCGCGAATCTGATCCTGGCAATGGCCCACCACCAGGAGAGCCTCTTCTGCTCCCACCAGGTCCAGGGACGTGAGCATTCGCTCCAGCAGAGACCGTCCCCCTACGGGGAGAAGGCATTTCGGCAAGGAATCCGTGAACGGGGCCATTCGTCTTCCCACCCCCGCGGCGAGGATGATCGCCCTCATCGCTTCCCCTCACTGGGGAGTGCGGAAGGCGAAGTGGGGAGTGCGGAATGCGGAGTGCGAAATTCCTCATTCCCCATTCCGCATTCCGCATTGGCTGTGAGAACCGACTCGAGGGCGGCGAGAAAGGCCCGGTATTCATCCAGCGTCACGTCGCCCATGTTGGCGACGCGGAAGATCCGGCTCGCCAGGGCTCCCTGGCCCGCATAAATGACGAACCCTCGGCTCTTGAGGGAATCGTGGAGCCGGGCGTAGGTGACCCCCGGCGGGAGGTCGAGCGCGGTGATCGTGTTGGACCAGGACGATTCGGGCAGGAGGAAGGCGAGACCGAGACGGACGAATCCTTCACGGAGCAGCGCCGCCGCCGTCCGGTAGCGGGAGATCCGGTTCTGAACTCCCTCGTCCCGGAGCTCCGCCAGCGCCTCGTCCAGCGCGTATGCCACCTGGACCGCGGGGGTGAAGAGCGGTTCTCCTCGCTCCTGGGCTTCCCAATTGGAGGGGAGGTGAAAGTACACCGACCGGGGCCGCACTGCCCGGAGCCTGGCCATCTCTGGGCGACGCACCAGGACGAAGGCGATGCCGGGCACTCCCTGGATGCATTTGTTGGCGGTCCCCACGCACACGTCCACGGAGGCCGCCTCCAGGTCCAGGAATTCCCCCCCGAGCCCGGAGATCGAGTCCACCACGAACGATTTGCCGTGGGCCCTGGCGAGCCGGCCGACGTGAACCACGGGATTGATGAGCCCGGTGGTCGTTTCGTGATGAACCATCGCCACGGCCTGGATGGCGGGATCCCGTCTGAGCGCCGCCTCCAGCTGGTCCAGATCGGGAGGCGCCGTCCACCGACCGCGGACGGCGACCGCGCGGATCCCGTGGCTCTCCCCGATCTGGCAGATTCGTTCTCCGTACACGCCGTTGACGACCACGGCGAGCGCTCGCCCCTCCTCTACCGAGGACGAGACGGCGGCCTCCAGCGCCGCGGTCCCGGAGCCGGTGACCAGAACCGAGGTGAAGTCGCCGGGGGCGAAGAGCTGGAGCAACCTGGAGCGGATGGAGGCCATGAGGCGGGAGAAGTCGTCCTCCCGATGACAGATGTCGGCGCCCAGCAAGGCCCTCCGAACCCGTTCGGAGATGTTCACCGGACCGGGATTGAGAAGGATCATCCGGTCCGGCACTAGACTCCTCGGAGGGGGGCTTCGCCCCCCTTCCGAGCCTCCCCCCGGGAACGGTGGCGCGGGCGAAGCCCGCGCTCGGAGCGGAACACCACGAAGGTCGACGGTACTGTCACGGCGCTTCGGCCTTTCTCCGACAGACTAGGCGGCTCCCAACGCGGCCCGGAAGCGATCCCTGATCGTCGCCGGAGGGTAAGGGATCCTGGGCACATTTTCTTCGGCGGCCGTCACTTTCACCAGGATGAAGGTGGGGCCGTCCTCTGCCAGCCCCCGGCTCACCGCTTCCTGCAGGGCGCCCGGTTCGACGATGGCGCGAGTGGTTCGGTAGCCCGCCGCGGCTGCCACTCGATCCAGCCTTGTCTTTCGAGAGATCGAGCGCTGGTTGCCGGTCGAGCCGTACACCTCGTTGTCGAACGCGAGGTGGACGAGGTTCTTGGGACCGAGGCTGCCCACCATGGGGAGGATTCCGAAATTCATCAAGAGATTGCCGTCCCCGTCGAAGACCACGGTCTTTGGCTCCGCCCTTGACAGGGCTACCCCCAGCCCGATGGCCGAAGCCAGCCCCATGGAGCCGATCATGTAGAAGTTCCCGGGCCGGTCCGCCACCGCGTACGACTCGCGGCAGATGTAGCCATTGGCGTGAATCACCGGCTCGCTCTTGAGGCAGCCGATGGCGACCCGGATGGCCTGGGCCCGGGAGAGCACCGGTACCAACTGTCGCTCCGCCGAAGCCAACGATTGATCAGGCAACAAGGCGGGCGGTGTCGGAGACACCGGGCGCCCGCCGCTGGG
>CAYJUC010000001.1:27091-50115 GCA_964372605.1 uncultured bacterium
ATTGATCAGGCAACAAGGCGGGCGGTGTCGGAGACACCGGGCGCCCGCCGCTGGGAATCGCCGGGTGCCCGCCGCTGGGTTGACCGGTGGAGGGAACGGGCGGCGCTGAAAGCGCCGGGTGCCCGTGACCTGTTGAAAGCACGCCGGGCGGGAGCAGCAACGCCACCGGTTCCGAGCGGCGCTCCGCCTCAGCCGTCGCCCAGGCCAGGTCCGTCTCCAACGAGCCGGCCTTGAGCGCGCGGTGGCGGATTCCCAGGAGGTCCAGCAAGGCCGGTGAGATCTCGCCCATCAGGATGTGTTCCGGGGCATCCTTCCCTTCGTAGCCGCGCCAGCTCACCAACAAAAGGCAAGGGAGCTTGTACATGAGGGAGAGGGAGACGAGGGCGTTGAGGGAAGTCCCGAGCCCTGAGTTCTGGATCAGGATCGCGGGCTTCTTCCCCGCAAACCAGGCCCCCGCTGCCAGCCCCACGGCCACATCCTCCCGTACCGCGGCCAGGTAGGGGAGCCGGGGGTGGCGTTCCAGGCTCTCGAGGATCCCTTCCAGGAGCGAGCACGGAACGCCCGCGAAAAAGTTGTAGCCGTGTTCCTCCAGAAGCGAAACGAATTCTTTACCGGTCATGGTCACACCCCAAAGTAGAGCGCCCCCGGACCTCGCGGAGCGGGGGCGCTACCGAGACGCTGGAGGGCCGCCTGATCTGGGGCGACGGGCTCCCTCTACCTGCGGATCTCGCTCCAGGCCCGCTGGTAGTCCTCAAAGGTGTCGATTTCCAGCCACCCCTTGTAGATGTTCACGCAGGAGACGGGGTCTCCCCGTTCAACGAACTCCTGCAGCATGTCGGTGAATGCCGCGCGCTCCAGGGAGTCGGATTCGTGAAACGGCCCGCTCCGCCCGCTGCTCTGGGCCTGATGATACACGTCCCGCAACACCTCGGTCCCCCGTTCGGAGAAGAGCGCCATCCCGATGAATTCTCCCGTGGCCGCGTCCGGCGCGACGCGCTGGCCCACGCGGAGCAGCCTGTCGTGCTCCTCGGGCGGCAGAAACCGGTGACTGGATCGCGGGGGATCCAGGGTGACCACCAGATCCACGGGTTTCGACAGGGGAAGCAAGCGGTCTCGCTGGTCGATCCAGGCCCTGTCCACCACGATGGAGATGTCCGCGGTTGAGCGCAGGAGCTTCTCGAGCACGGCTTGATCGAAGAGGATGTCGGAGTACAGGAACAGGACGCGTCCCCGGAGCTCCGGTTCCGCCACGAAGAGCGAGAAGACTTCTCCGGTCTCCTCGTAGCGGTCGTTGTCGCAGTACCGGATCCCCGGAAGCGTGACCATCTCCTTTTTGTATCCGCGGACCACCACCACGTCGTGAATCCCGCAGGCTCGGAGGGTCTCCATCTGCCGTTCCAGGATCGTCCGGCCCTTGATGTCCAGGAGACACTTGGGTTGGTTTTCGGTGAGCGGGAGGAGCGCCTTATCGAAGCCGGCCGCAATGACCACCGCCCGAACCTGGTCGGTGGCCGTGGGGAGAAACTCGGCCTCGTACGCCTTCAGCTCGGAGACCCCCACGTGCTTGTAAACCTCTTCCAGGGACACGATCTGGGGATTCACCGCCTCGAGATGCTTGGTGCGGGCCAGGGTCGCCAGCACCTCCTGCATTCCCTTCATGGCGCCCCGGAGCACCTGGTTGGCGAAGATCACCAGCTTGATCCCGGAAGCCTCCAGCTCCTCGATGCGGACCGACGGGTACAGGGTCGGAACGACGACGACGGGCGTGGGCCGATCCCAACGCCGCATGAACTCCAGCACTTCGTCGGCCGTCGGCGCCTTGGAGTGCATCAAGATCATGTCGGCCCCGGCTTCCGCGTACGTGGACGCCCGGCGCACGGCCTCGTCCATTCCCCAGCCGGCGATGAGGGCCTCGGTCCGGGCGATGACCACGAAGGCGGGATCCCGCTGGGCGCGCTTGGCGGCCCGGATCTTCCCCGCGTGTTCCTCAGGCGAAGCCAGTTCCCGCCGCATGCCGGGGTACAGGCTGCAGCGCTTCGGGAAGATATTGTCCTCGATGCTGATGCCGGCGATTCCGGCTCGTTCGTACTCCTCCACGGTCCGGATGACGTTGATGGCGTTGCCGTAGCCGTTGTCACAGTCCGCGATGACCGGCAGGGTGATCGCGTCGTTGATGTACCGGGCGACCTCCAGGTTTTCAGTCATGGTGAGGAGGTTGGCGTCCGCCATCGCCCGCTGCGCCGCCGAGACCGTGAAGCTGGATGCCCAGACAACCTCAAAGCCGGCGGCCTCGATCAGTTTCGCGGAGAGCGCATCGTGCGCCCCGACAGCCGCAATGATCCCCTGACGACTCAGCAGCGCTCGAAGCTTCGCGGCCTTGGTCATTTTCTCTCCGTCAGTGTGGCGGTGCGCTCAGCGCTTTGGGGGGGTGTTTTTCCCTTGGGCCTGTTCGTTGGCGAGAAACTCTTCCTGCTTGACCGTCATCTTTTTCACCAGCTCCGCGTAGGATGAGGTCTGGATGATCTTGTTGAACTGGGTGCGATAGTTGTTGATCAGGCTCACGCCCTCAACGGAAAAATCGTAGACGAGCCAGCGGTCCCCCCGTTTGTGCATCCGGTACTCCACCGGGACCTCGGTCCCCTGCTTGGTGACCAGTTTGGTCCGCACGGTCGCCACGTCGCTGTCGACCGACTCGCCCACGTACTGGATCTTCTCCCCGCCGTAGAGCTCGATCTTGGAGATGTACGACCGCTCGAGGAGATCGCCGAAGAGGACGATGAACTCCTCCCGCTCTTTGCCGGTTCGGACCTGCCAGTGGCGGGCGAGGGAGCGTTTGGCCGTTTCGGTAAAGTCAAAGATATCGTTGGCGATCCTGCGAACCGCCACGCGCCGGTCCTCGACCTTTCTGGACCCCTTGAGGTCCGGATCGTCGAGGGTTTTAATGACTCGGTCAATGGCCCCTTTGAGCTGGTCGGTGGGCGCTCCGGCCCAGACCTCGCGGGCCGCCAAGAGGCCCAAAAGGCCGGTGAGGATCACGCCCAGAAATCGGTAACGGATCATCGAGTAGCCTCCACTGCTTTAGACCTTCCCGAAGATGTATTTGGAGAGCAGTTCTTCAATGTCCACCGGCGGTTCAACCTCGCGGATGCGGCCGCTGGGCTGGAGGGTCCGATCGGAACCTCCGGGGTTGATCCTGATGTATTTTTCCCCGATCAGCCCTTTGGTCTTGATGGAGGCGATGGAATCCTCCTGGAGCTTTACTCCGTCGTTGATCCGCATGATCACGCGAGCCTGGTAGTCCGCCAGGGTGATCGCTTCCACCCGACCCACCACGACCCCGGCGACTTCCACGGTGGAGCCGGCCTTGAGGCCTCCCACGGAGGAGAAGTCGGCGGTGAGCACGTACCCCCCGCCCCCCAGGAACTCCACCTTTCCGAGTTTAACCGAAAGATAGCCCAAGGCCAAGATTCCAATTATCACGAACAGTCCGACCCCCAGTTCCAGTGCCGAGCGTCGCATCGTCTTCTCTCCCTTTTCCCTCTCAGGTGGCCCGGATTGGCCCGTCCAACTCTCCCCGGATGAACTGCTGGACCAGCGGGCTCCGAGATTGCTGGATGGCTTCCGGGGTTCCCGTTTCCACGATCACTCCCTCGTGGAGCATGGCCACACGCTGGGCGATCTGGAAGATCTCCGGAATCTCGTGGCTCACCATCACCGCCGTGAACCGGAGCTTCGCATGCAGGTCGATGATGAGGCGGTGGATGGCGTTGACCAGGATGGGGTCCAACCCGGTTGTCGGCTCATCGAAGAACACGATCTCGGGCTCGGTCACCAGGGCCCGGGCGATGGCCACGCGCTTTTTCATCCCCCCGGAAATCTCGTCAGGGTACTTGTGCCCCATGCCGATGAGCCCCACCTGGCCGAGCTTCTCGTTCACCCGGTCGGCGATCTCCGCGTGGGAGAGGGTGGTTTTTTCCCGGAGCGGGAACGCCACGTTATCGAATACCGTCATGGAGTCGAAGAGCGCCCCGCCCTGGAAGACCACGCCGTACCGCTCGCGGATTCGATCCAGCTTCTTTCCCCGGAGGCGAGCAATGTCGACGCCGTCCACCAGGATGCGGCCGGAGTCGGGTCGGAGCAGGCCCAGGAGGTGCTTGAGGAAGACCGATTTGCCTCCGCCGCTCCTGCCGATGATGATCATGACCTCGCCTGTGGCCACGTCCAGGGTGATCCCCTGAAGGACGCGCTGGCCGTCAAAGGATTTGTGGAGGTTCTCCACGCGGATCACGGCAGGACCGACCCCATGAAGTAATCCCAGACCAGGATCAGCACCGAGGACGTGACCACCGCCTGGGTGGTCGCCCGCGACACCCCTTCGGCTCCGTGCCCCGTATAGTAACCCTTGTAGGCGCAGACCCAGGTGACGATCACCCCGAACGAGAGGGATTTCCAGAACCCGCTCATGATATCCGACATGTGCACGAACGTTTGCATCTCGCCGAAGTAGGTTCCCTCGGAGAGTCCCAGGAGCCTCACGCCGACCAGGTACCCGCCGAAGATTCCCACCACGTCGAAGAGGGCCGTCAGCAGGGGGAACGCGATGACGCCGGCGACAACGACCGGGACGATCAAATAGCGCATGGGGTGGAGGGCCATGACCGTCAGGGCGTCGATCTGCTCGGAGATCCGCATGATCCCGATTTCAGCGGTCAGGGCGGAACCGGCTCGTCCGGTCACCATGAGGGCGGAAAGGACCGGCCCCAGCTCGCGGATCAGCGAGAGCGCGACCGCCGGCCCCAGGAACGCCTCCGAGCCGAAGCGGGAGAGAGTGAGAAACACCTGAAGCCCCAGCACCATTCCCGTGAAGGCTCCGGTGAGGACGATGACGGAGAGGGAGCGGAAGCCGATGAAATGGATCCGCTGGAGGAGCTGCCGCCATTTGAACGGCGGGACGACGATCCAGACCAGCGCCTGGCCGAGGAAGAGACCGAAGCGTCCGACGGCCTCCACCGTGTCGAGGGTCAGGCGTCCCAATCCCTCGATGACCAGAAGTCCGCTCGTCACCGTTCCCGGCATCATCTCCCGCCCCGGCATCATCTCCCGCCCGGCCTTCGGCCCCCCACCCTACGGCTTCCCGGCATCACCACCCGCTCAGCCGCGAGCCCGCCGATAGACGCCCAGCGCCCAGAGCGGAAAATATTTCGCGTAGAAGTGGTATTTCAGATAGAAAACGCGGGGGAACCCGGTCCCGTTCCAGTGCGAATCCTCCCATGCCCCATCCGCTCGCTGGGCCTCGACCAGGTATCGGATTCCTTGCTCCACCTCTTTTCCCTGGGTCCGGCCAGCGGCGAAGAGCCCGAGCAAGGCCCAGGCCGTCTGGCTAGGGGTGGAGTGGCCCACGCCGGCCTGGGCCAGATCGTCGTAGCTCCCGCAGTCTTCCCCCCAACCTCCGTCCGGGTTCTGCTTTTCCAGGAGCCAGCGCACCGCGCGCTGGACGTACTCCTGCGAGAGGTCTTCGCCGATGGCCCGGAGCCCCCGGAGCACCGACCATGTGCCGTAGATGTAGTTCACGCCCCAGCGGCCATACCAGGGTCCGTCAGGCCGCTGCCGGCGCTTGAGAAACTCGATGCCCCGCCGTGCCGGGGCGAAGTGCGGTCCGTAACCCAGCGTTCCGAGGAGCTCCAGGCTCCGACCCGCCAGGTCCTCGGCGGAGGGATCCAGGAGCGCCCCGTGGTCCGCGAACGGGATGTTGTTGAGGATCAACCGGTTGTTGTCGGCATCGAAGGAGCCCCATCCGCCGTCCTCCCCCTGCATCCCGAGGACCCACGCGAGCCCGCGCTCGATGGCCCGTCTTTTCCGTTCCGCGTCCGGCAGGTTGATCTTTGCCAGGGCCACGACTGCCATGCCGGTGTCGTCCACGTCGGGATAGAAGTCGTTGGCGTCCTGGAACGGCCACCCGCCCGGCTGGACGCGCGGGCGTTTGACCTGCCAATCACCGGGAACCAGGATCTGCTTATCCAGGAGCCACTCGGCGGCCCGGCCCAGGCTCGGATGGTCCGGCGGCAGCCCGGACTCCACCAGGGCGTTGGCGGCCAGCGCGGTGTCCCAGACCGGGGAAACGCAGGGCTGGAAGTGAAGCTGGTCCGGCTCCTCCACGGCCAGCGCTTCAATCTCTTTGAGCTGGCCCCTGACGAGCGGGTGGTCGTCGGGATAGCCCAGACAGCGGAGCCCCACCACGGCGTTGGCCATGGCCGGATAGATTCCGCCGAGCCCCCCGGGCACTGCCAGCCGCTCCTCCAGCCAGCGCCGGGCCACCTCGAGGGCGCGGGCCCGGAGCGGGCGCGGCCCCCAGCGCTCCCACGCCTGGAGTCCGGCGTCCACTGCAATGAAGAAGTTCTTCCAGGAGACCGGCCGGTTGGTCCGTTGCAGGCGGAGGTCGGCTCGCTCCCGCGGGGTGGGCCACAGCTCGTCGAGCCCGAGCTCACGAGGCAGCCGGTGCACCGGCTTTTTGTCCATCAGGATCAAAAGCGGCACGAGCACCGTCCGCGACCAGTACGAGACCTCAACGAGGTTAAAGTAGAACCAGCGGGGGAGGAGCATGATCTCCACCGGCATGGCCGGCACCCCGGACCAGTCGTACTCGCCGAACAGGGCCAGGAGGATCTTGGTGAACACGTTGGCCCCCCCCGGCCCCCCCCGTTGTCGGATGTGCTCCCGGGCCCTTGTCATGGCCGGATGATCGGTGGGGAGCCCGGCGAGCTTCAGCGCGAAATACGCTTTGATGGTGGCGGAAAGATTGGAGGGGCCGTCCGCGTAGAGGTTCCAGCCCCCATTGGCGAGCTGGCAGGACAGGAGGTAGTTGACAGCTTTGCGCTCCCGTTCCCTGTCCACCCGCAGGAGCAGGTGGCAGAGGAGCAGATATTCGGAGGTGATAGTGGAATCGGCTTCCAGTTCTCCAACCCAGTGGCCGTCGGGTGCCTGAGCGGAGAGGAGAAACGCTCTTGCCTTCTCGATGGCCTCTTCAATCCCGATGGCGGATGCGGGCATAACTATAGTTGGGCCTCGAAAAAGTCGCTTTATGCTACCATGACTGAAAGAAAGAGCACAACATTCTTACACTTTCGGCGGGCGGAGCGGCAACCGCCGGGGATATCTTTCGCATTGAAAAATTCGTCCGATATCGGTATGTTTGGCATCTGGCTCCCGGGTCGATGGACGCCGTTGCCTTGATCGTCGGGACGTTCGCGTTGCGCCCGTACGTGTTCGGGTTTCTGCTGGTGTATCTGCTGGCGGCGACCGCGGAGTTGGGAGGGCGCCGAACCGTCCTCTTCACCGGGTGGGCCTGGGCCGTGGCCTTTTGGGCCGAGTTCTCCTCCACCCGTGTCGGCGTCCCGTTCGGGCTCTACCACTACACGGGGTTTACACGGGGAAAGGAGATCTATCTTGCCAACGTTCCCCTCTTCGATTCCGTGTCGTTCACCTTCCTGGCCTACGCGGCCTTCGCCCTGGCGCGTTGGCTTCTCGGCCGAGGCCGGGGCCCGGCGGTAGTCTTCCTGTCGGGGGTATTGATGATGCTCCTCGACCTCGTGATCGACCCGCTGGCCGTGCGGGGAGGCCAGTGGTTCCTCGGCGAGATCTTCTACTACCCCGAGGGGGGCGCGTACTTCGGGGTCCCGCTTTCAAACTTCCTGGGATGGGCGCTTGTGGGTTGGCTGATTGTCGGCGGGTATCTGGCGATGAGCCGGTCGTGGGCGAACGGTCGGCCGGGCCCCGGCAGCGCGATCTACTTTAGTGTTCTCGCCTTCAACCTCGCCGTGACCGCCTGGATCGGGGAGTACCTGCTGCTGGGTGCCGGCCTTGCGCTCCACGGCGTGGCGTTCGGAGTGCTGTGGTCCCTGCGGGGCCTCCGCGCGGCCTCAGCCCTCGGCATCGGAGGTATCGGAAGTGGGGCGAAGCCCCCCTCCGAGGTGATGTCATGAGCGTGCCGCTTTCTCAGATGTGGGCGGTGGCGTCCTACGTGATCAAGCAGAAACTGCGCGGGCGGAAGCGGTATCCGTTGGTGTTGATGCTCGAACCGCTCTTCAGGTGCAATCTGGCGTGCGCCGGCTGCGGCAAGATCCAGTACCCGGCCCAGATTCTCAAGAAGGATCTGTCGGTCGAAGCGTGTCTCAGAGCGGTCGAGGAGTGCGGCGCCCCCATCGTGAGCATTCCCGGCGGCGAGCCGCTTCTGTACCCGGAGATCGGCCGGCTGGTGGAAGCCCTGGTGGCGCGAAAAAAGTACGTCTACCTGTGCACCAACGCCATCCTGCTGCAGGAGAAACTGGAGCAGGGGATCTTCAGGCCGTCCGCGTATCTGAGCTTCAGCGTTCATATGGATGGCCTTCGCGAAGAGCACGACGAAGCCGTGTGCCGCGAGGGCGTCTACGACAAGGCGGTGGAGGCGGTCCGGGAGGCGCTCCGGCGGGGGTTCAGGGTCACCACCAACACCACGCTGTTCGACGGCGCCTCCCCGTTGCGCGTGCGGGAGTTTTTCGACGAGATGATGAACCTCGGCGTGGAAGGCATGATGGTGTCTCCGGGCTACAGTTATTCCAAGGCTCCCGACCAGGAGCATTTCCTCCGTCGGAGCCGGACCCAGGAGCTGTTCTCCCGGATCCTCTCCGATCCCAAGAAGCGCTGGAGGTTCAACCAGTCGCCGCTGTTCCTGCAATTCCTCATGGGCAAGCAAGACTACGAGTGCACCCCGTGGGGAAACCCCACCTTCAATGTCTTCGGCTGGCAGCGCCCCTGCTATCTCCTCCAGGAGGGGTATGCCGGGAGCTTCCAGGAGCTATTGGAGACCACCCGCTGGGAGCGCTACGGCAGGAAGAGCGGCAACGAGAAGTGTCAGGACTGCATGGTCCACTGCGGCTTTGAAGCCACGGCGGTGGATCAGACCTTCAGCACTTGGAAAGGCTTCAAGGACACCGTCGTCGCCACTGTCACCGGCAAACTCTAAATGTACCGGGGATCGGGGGTCGGGGTTAGGGATTGGAAGCGCGGGCCCCGAAGCTCGGGCCCCGAACCCCGAGCCCCGAACCCCGAGCCTTGAGCCCCGAACCCCGATGACGCTCGAAGGCTGGACGCCCAGATCGGAAGAACGCCTGCCCCTTGCCGAGGTGATCGAGCAGGCCTTCGATTACCGGGGCAACATCGCCGTGGTGAAAGTCGACGGGACCCTGGTGGAAGGCTATCTCTTCAACCGAAACGGCGAGGCGCCGGCGCCGTTTATCCAGATGTTCGATCTGGCCGGAGCCGGGCCGTTCACAATCTTTTACTCGGAGATCCGGACCGTCAAATTCACCGGCAAAGATCCGGCTGCCGGCGCGTCATGGACCGCCTGGGTCGAGCGCAAGAAAAGAGAAGCGGGGGGGCAGAGGTAAGAGCGCGCGTGTGGATGACGTAACACGGGTCTCACCGACGGATCGGGATGTGCTCGTTCTTACCGCGGTCGAACTGGAGGCCCGGGCTCTGGCCCGCCTGCTGGAGCTCGCACGCTGTTCTCGCTTCCCGTTTCCCGTCTATGACCGCCCCACCAATACCGGCCGGGCCCGGCTCCGGGTGGCGCCCCTCGGTCTCCGGGCCGCGTTGCTCTCCGAGCGGTGGCCGGCCCTCGTCGCCGAGCTTGCCTCCCCGCTGGTGATTTCCGCCGGAACCTGCGGGGCGCTGGCTCCGGGACTGGAAGTCGGCGACCTGGTCCTCCCCGAAATCGTTCTCGGGCCAACCGGGGAGCGACTCTACGTGACACCCAGCGCGCAGCAAGCGGCTCTCCGGCGCGCTCCCGGCGCGTGGGCGGGGTTGCTCCTGACCTCGGCCGAACTGGTGGGGACGCCGGAAGCAAAAGCTCTCCGCTGGCGCGACACCGGCGCCTCCGCCGTGGACATGGAATCTGCCGGCATCCTTGCCTGGGTGTCTCGTCGGGGATGTCCAGCTCTCATCGTTCGCGCGGTCTCCGACACGGCGCGCCAGCATATTTCCGCCGAGCTCGCTGGCCTCGTGACCCCGGAGGGAAAGTTCCGGGCCGGTCGGGCCGTGACCCTGGCCCTGACCCGTCCCGGGACCATCGCCGACGCTCTCGCCCTTCGGCGGGGAACCGCGGTCGCGCTCAAGCGGGTCGCCCGGCTTCTCGCGACCCTGGTTCAATAGTCAGGCCGTACTATGGATGCCCTGGTCACCGGCGGCACAGGCTTTGTCGGGGCCAATCTGGTTCGTGAGCTCCTCCGGTCCGGCCAGACAGTTCGGGTTCTGGTGCGCCCGGCGAGCGCGCGGGGCGTCCTCGAGGGCTGCCAGGTGGAGATCGCGGAGGGCGACATCCTCGACATCGGTTCTCTCCGGCGGGCAGTGACTGGCTGCCGGGTCGTCTATCACGTGGCCGCCGACTACCGCCTCTGGGTCCCGGATTCAGCGGCCATCTACCGGACCAACGTGGAAGGAACCCGGCATGTCCTGACGGCGGCGGTGGAAGCTGGAGCGGAGCGGGTCGTGTACACCTCAACCGTCGGCGCTCTCGGAATCCCGCCCGACGGAAGCCCCGGCACCGAGACGACCCCCGTCAGCCTCGGCGATATGGTCGGGCACTACAAGCGCTCCAAGTTTCTGGCCGAGCGAGTGGCCGAGGAGTTCGCGCTCCGGGGGGTGCCGGTGGTTATCGTCAACCCGTCCGCGCCCGTGGGGCCCTGGGACTCGAAGCCCACCCCGACCGGGAAGATGATCGTGGACTTTCTCAAGGGCAAGATGTTTGCCTATCTCGACACCGGTCTGAATCTGGTCCACGTGAGGGATGTGGCGCGCGGACACCTCCTGGCGGCTGAGCGCGGAAAGGTAGGCGAGAAGTACATTCTGGGGAACCGGGACTGCGAGCTCCTGGAAATTTTCCGCATGCTCTCGGGGATCACCGGACTGCCGGCGCCGAGACTGCGGGCGCCGTACGCGGCGGCATGGCTCGGCGCGGCGGCCATGGAGGGATGGGCTCGGCTTTCCGGCAAGCCGCCCGACGTTCCGCTCGCCGCGGTCAGGATGGCGGCCAAGCGGATGTTCTTCAGCCCGGTGAAGGCGATCGGCGAGTTGGGGCTTCCCCAGACTCCGGTGGAAGAGGCGCTCCGGGAGGCGGTGGAGTGGTTCAGGAGCCGGGGGCCCGCTTCCACCACAAGGGGAATTGGTCGATGAGATCCTGGCCGTCGAGAAGGGGTCGGATGCAAGGCCCGAGGGAGGAGCCGACCGGAGGCGTACGCAGTTGTACGTTGAGGATCGGCGACGACCGAGAACGCCGCAGACGGCCCCTTATCGACGGATCAGGCCGGGGGCCCGCTTCCTTGACCCGCAAGAAGGGCAGTGCCATAATCGCGTCCACGGGGGGAGGTTCCGGGCCAGGCGGGACCACCGCCGGGGACGGGCGATCATGAACGCCACAGAGTTTTGCTCGGCCCTGACCAAGCGAAGCCGCTCCAACTTTTACTACGCGTTTGTCTTCCTGCCCAAAGCGCAGCGGGAAGCCATGTACGCCGTCTATGCGTTCTGCCGCTCCGTGGACGATGTGGTGGACCTAGGCGGGGAGCCTCCCCTCCAGCGCAAAGAGCTGGAGCGGTGGCGTCAGGAAGTGGCCCGCTGTTACGAGGGCAGTCCCCAGGATCCCGTGACCGAGCAGTTGGCTCGCGCGGTCCGGGTCTTCCCGATCCCCCGGCAAGCGCTGGAAGAGATCGTCGCCGGCGTTCAGATGGACCTGGAGCGGTCGAGCTACGAGACCTTCGAAGAGCTCTCCCTTTACTGCTACCGGGTGGCGGGCGCGGTGGGACTATGCTGCATCGAGATCTTCGGCTACACCGATCCGAGGGCCAGAGAGTACGCCACAAACCTCGGGACCGCCCTTCAACTGACCAACATCCTCCGGGACGTTCGGCCGGACGCCAATCGGGGCCGGATCTATCTCCCCCAGGAGGACCTCCGTCGCTTCGGGGTCCGCGATGCGGATCTGCGGGCCGGGCGGTATACCCCGGAGTTCGTCGCGCTGATGCGCTTCGAGGCGGAGCGTGCCAGGCAGTTCTACGCGCGCGCCCGGGCGATCCTTCCGCGGGGTGACGAGCGCCGGCTCTTCGCCGCCGAGATCATGGGGCGAATCTATTACTCCCTCCTCCGGGACATCGAGTCCCGGGAGTTTCGTGTCTTCGGAGAACCCGTCAGCGTCCCGCTGACCCGCAAGCTGGCCATCGCGCTCCGCTGCTGGGCCGGAGCCCGCCTCGGAGTGGCCGCGTGAAGGCCGCCGTCTACGTGGGATCGGGGAGTGTGGAGCTTCGGGAGTGGCCGATTCCGTCGGCCGGGCCGGGAGAGCTGCTCCTCAAGGTGAGCGGCTGTGGTCTCTGCGGGACAGACATCGGGAAAATTCTGAACGGTGAAGTCCCCCCGCCGGTCGTCCTCGGCCACGAGGTGGTGGGGACGGTAGTGGAGATGGGGGGTGGCGTCGGGGAGTTCAAGCAAGGGGACCGCCTTGTGGTCGCCCATCATGTGCCGTGCTTTACCTGTCACTACTGCCGGCGCGGGAGCCCTTCTATGTGCCGGGCCTTCAAGACCGTCAATCTGGACCCGGGGGGGTTCGCGGAGTACGCGCGGGTCCCGGCGCCGAACGTGAGACACGCGGCGTTCCGGGTTCCCGAGGGGCTCTCGGATGAGGCTGCCTCCTTCACCGAGCCCCTGGCCTGCTGCCTTCGAGCCGTCAAGCGGGCGAAGGTGGGACCGGGCGATACCGCGCTGATCGTCGGGCTCGGATCCATCGGCTGCTTGTTTGTCCAGTTGCTTCGGCGGGCGGGCCTCTCCGTCCTTGCCTTCGATCAGGACCAACGCCGGCTGGCTCTCGGGCGGAGCTTCGGGGCGTTGAGCCTCATGGAGCCGAAGGCGCTCAGCGAAGCGGTCGCGGAGGCCACAGAGGGACGCGGCGTGGACGCGGTGGTGGTCACCGCCGGGGGGGGATCGGTCATTTCCTGGGCCGCCTCGCTGGTGCGGGACGGGGGGGCGTTTCACTTTTTCGCCGGCGGGGAAGGGGAGAGCCTTCCACTCCCGCTCGGCGTCCTGTACCGTCGGGAGCTCACGATCCGAGCCACTTACTCTTCGTCCCCGGCGGAGCTGGGCGAGGCCTTCGATCTCCTGGTGCGGGGAGCCATCGACGTTGATCGCCTCATCACCCATCGGCTGCCCCTCCATCGCCTGGCGGAGGGCGTTGCCATGATGGTCAGTCGCGAGGCGGTCAAAGTGTTCGTGGTCCCCGACGCCGTGGGTAGCCCGCCGTGAGGGCGGTGGTCTTCCACGGCCCGGGCGAGCTCCGCTACGAGGAGCTGCCGGTTCCCGAGCCCAAAGCCGGCGAACTGCTGGTCAAGGTCGAGGCGGCGCTCACCTGCGGGACCGACGTGAAGACCTTCCGCCGGGGCCATGCGGTAATGATCCCGACGGTTCCCACGGTGTTTGGCCACGAGCTCGCCGGGACCGTGGCGGCCCGGGGTCGGGGGGTGACGCGCGTACGGGAGGGGGACAGAGTGGTTCCCGCCAACTCGGCCCCGTGCGGGGAATGCCAGTTCTGCCGAGTCGGTCGTCCCAACCTCTGCGACGACCTTCTCTTTGTGAACGGCGCCTTCGGGGAGTACACGATGCTCCCGGCCCGGCTGGTGGAGAGAAATCTGGTCCCCTTTAGCCAGGCCCTCCCCCCATTTCGCGCGGCCTTCGCCGAGCCCTTGGCCTGCGCCCTTCTCGGTGTTGAGCGCGGTCGGGTTGAGGCCGGGCAGACGGTGGTGATCTTCGGCCACGGCCCCCTGGGATGTCTCCTGGCCATGGCCGTCTCTCTCAAGAAGGCCCGGGTGATCCTGGTGGGGAAGCCCGGGTGGCGGTTCGAGCGCGTGCAAGCGCTCGGGCTGGCCGAGTGCCTGGAAAACTCCTCGGACGCGCGGGATGTGCTTCGGGAGATGACGGACCGGCAGGGCGTGGACGTGGCTGTCGACGCCACAGGGCGCCCCGAAGTCTGGGAGCAGGCGACCGCCACAGTCAGAAAAGGCGGGACCGTCGTCTTCTTCGGCGGATGCGCCCCGGGCACATCGATCCGGCTGGACACCCGGCGGGCGCACTATGAAGAGCTCACCCTGGTCGGAGCCTTTCATCACACGCCCGAGATGATCCGTCGGGCCGTGGAGCTTCTGGATTCAGAAACAATCATCCCCGACGGCCTGATCACTCACGCCAAGCCTTTGGCGGAGGTGCGCGAGGCGCTGGAGCTGATGGCGCGGGGGGAGGCATTGAAAGTTCTCATTCACCCCTGACGCGGGGAGGCGACGTGGGGAAAGGCGGAGCGCGGTGGGCATTGGTGGTAGCGTCGATCTGGGCGGTCGCGTGGTTCTGGGGTCGTCCGGCCCAGGCCTACGAGCCGGATGGGGAGTTCAGGAAGGGGGCAATCGTCATCACCCCTCAGGTCGGAGGTGGCGCGAGTAATAACGTCGAGGGGGACCATCAGCATGCGCACGTGTCTTTCGTCAACTCCACAGTTCGCTTCAGCGCGATCCCGTGGGATCCTGTGGGCGAAGGGTTCTGGAAGGGAGCCCTGGAGGCCGGGCTGGAGCCCTGGGTCCAGGTCTACGTCACCCCTTCCGCCATCGCGGAGGGAGTGAAGGGGGTGGCCCGGTACCATTTCCTGCGGGCCTCACCGATTTTTCCCTATGTCGAGTTGTCGGCGGGCGTCGTCGCCACGAGCCTCAACATACGGGAGATCCGGTCCGATTTCACCTTCGTCCTCGAAGGGGGGGCCGGGCTCGGTTACTTCGTCGGGGAGGGCATCGCGCTGACCGCGGGGTACCGGTTCCAGCACATTTCGAACGGCGGCATCGAGTCCCCCAATCGGGGGGTCAACTCCGATAGCGGCGTGGCCGGGGTCTCATTCTTTTTCCACTGAGCGCTTCGAGGGCCGGGCGGGCCTGACCTCCCGGCACCGGCGAGGGAATCATGGCAAACGGAAGATTGGAAGAGATCGTGCTCGCGGGCCCTCGGGGTTTCTGCGCGGGGGTAGAGCGGGCCATCGACGTTGTGAAGCTCGCGTTGCAGGTCTGCCCGGCTCCGGTGTATGTGCGGAAAGAGATCGTGCACAACCGTCACGTCGTGGAGGCCCTGCGGGCGGAGGGGGCCATCTTCGTAGATGAGCTCCGCGAGGTGCCCGACGGAGCCACCGTGATCTTCAGCGCCCACGGAATCTCTCCGACGGTGCGGGCCGAAGCCCACGCCCGCGCGCTCAGGGTCATCGACGCCACCTGCCCGTTGGTCACCAAGGTGCACCTGGAGGCGATTCGCTACGCCAGGGAGGGGTATTCCATCATCCTGGTGGGGCACGAGGTCCACGACGAAGTGATCGGCACGCTGGGCGAGGCGCCGGATCGGATCCACGTGATCTCCACCCCCGAAGAGGTCGAAAAGCTCGATCTGCCGGACCCCGACAGGGTGGCCTATCTGACCCAGACCACCCTGTCGGTGGACGACACCAGGGCCGTCATCGATGCCCTTCGCCTGCGCTTCCCCCAGATCGTGGGGCCATCGAGAGACGACATCTGTTACGCCACGCAGAACCGGCAGGCCGCCGTCAAGACGGTGGCCGGAGAGGTCGACGTCGTCCTGGTCATCGGCGCCGCCAACAGCTCCAACGCCAATCGGCTCCGGGAGGTCTCCGAGACCACCGGCTCCCGGGCCTACCTGATCAACGAGATCAAGGAGATCAAGCCGGAGTGGTTCAAAAACGCCACGCGGGTGGGGATCACGGCGGGCGCATCCACGCCGGAATTTCTCGTTCACGAAGCCGTAGAGGCGCTCAAGCGGATGGGCGCGGTGACCGTCCGCGAGGTCCACGTGGTGGACGAGAATGTCCGCTTCGGTCTGCCCCGCGAACTGGAAGAGATCACGCGGGAATTGGGGAGATCCCTTCCCGCCAGGGTGCCCCCGGGGTGGTAGAGGAGTCGGTCCCCGGAGAACCCCGAGAGGCGGCGGATGCCGCCTCATTGTTTGTCCACACAGCGGAGGCGAATGATGAGTCAACGGAAATGGTTGGCAGCGGGAGCGCTGAGCCTGGGGCTTCTCCTGGGCGCGGGCTCGGCCCGGGCCCAGGAGGTCACCGAGAAGGTGCTGCTGGACAACGAAACCGTCAAGGTCTCTGAGATGACCTTCCCCCCCGGCTTCAGGGGCCATGCCCATCCCGCTCCCGTGAACGAGATGGCCTACGTGCTGGAGGGGGAGTTCACGGTGATCTCCGTCCCGGACGGGAAGCGCCTCTTGAAGTCCGGAGGAGTGGATTGGGCGCCCAAGGGGACGGTTCACAGTTCCCGGAACGATTCAGCCAAACCGGCAAAGGTGCTCGTGATCTTCTCCAAGGAGCGCTGAATGCAGCTGGCCACCACGCGCTCCCTGGTCACCTCCACGTAACGGATCTCCAGGAGCGCCCCGAGAGTCCGGCGCTGCTGCTCGTGACTCGCGGCGGGTAGGCTTTAATCCGGCGGGGGGATGTGGTAGATTACGTTCCGGTTTTCCTTCGGCATTCCATTACCCGCGGGAATTCGGGGAGGCAGGCATGGCTATCGAGGTCGCCAAGCTCCGTAACGTCGGCTTCGTCGGTCACGGCGGTGTGGGCAAGACGTCCCTGGTCGAAGCCATCCTTTTCTCTGCCGGAGCCATGACCCGCCTCGGCAGGGTTGACGACGGCACGACGACCACCGACTTTGACCCCGACGAGGTCAAGCGCAAAATCTCCCTCAACACGGCGGTGGCTTACTGCGACTGGAAGGGGTACCGGCTCAACCTGGTGGACACGCCGGGATTCGGCGATTTCATCTCCGACGCTCGGGCCGGGCTTCGGGTGGTGGAAGGGGCCGTCGTGGTCGTGGATGCGGTGGCCGGAGTCCAGGTGCAGACCGAAAAGGTGTGGAAGTTCGCCGACGAGTACGCGCTCCCGCGGCTGGTGATGGTGAATCGCATGGACCGGGAGCGGGCCGATTTCTTTCGAACGATCGAATCGCTGGGGAAGCGCCTGAAGGGAGGGTTGGTCCCGCTCCAGCTCCCGGTGGGGGCCGAGGCCGGCTTCAAGGGCGTGGTGGACCTGGTGAAGATGAAGGCGATCGTCTACGAGGATGGCAAGCCCCAGGAGACCGAGATCCCCGGGGACCTTTCCAGCCAGGCCAGAGAGTACCGGGAGAAGCTGATCGAGGCCGCCGCCGAGACCGATGACGAGTTGCTCGCCAAGTACCTCGAGGAAGGAACCATCGGCGAGACAGAGATGCTGGGAGCTCTGCGGAAAGGGATCGCCGCGGGCAAGGTGATCCCCGTCCTCGCCGGAGCCGCCGTCAAAAACATTGGAAGCCATCCGCTCGTGGATCTCATCGTGGAGTCGTTCCCGTCCCCGGCCGACCGCGGCGCGGTGGAGGGAACCGAGCTCAAGGGAAGAGAGCCAGGTCGCCGCCCCCCGGATCCGAAGGCTCCGGTCTCGGCACTCGTCTTCAAAACCCTCAGCGACTCGCATGTCGGCAAGCTCTCCATCTTCCGGGTCTATTCGGGGACCCTCCGGTCCGATTCCCAGTTCCTGAACGCCTCGAAGGCGACCAAGGAGCGCCTGGGCCAGGCCGCGTGGCTTCAGGGGAAAACTCAGAAAGCGGTGGAGGCGCTGGGTCCCGGAGAAATCGGGGTCGTCGCGAAGCTGAAAGAGACCCTCACCGGCGATACGCTGACCGACGAGGCGAACGCTTTTCTCCTCCCCAGGATCGCCTTCCCCGAACCGGCGATCTCCTTCGCGATCCAGCCCAAGAGCCGGGGCGACGAGGACAAGATCTCGAACGCGCTCGCCCGCATCGCCGAGGAGGACCCGACGGTTCGCTCTCACTACGACCCGGAAACGAAGCAGCTCCTGGTCTCGGGGGTGGGGCAGCTCCACGTGGAGGTGATCGTGGAGCGCATGCGGCGGAAATTCGGCGTGGAGGTGAACGTCCTCCCGCCGCGCATCCCTTACAAGGAGACGATCAAGGGGCGGGCGGAGGTGCAGGGGAAGTACAAGAAGCAGACCGGCGGCCGCGGCCAGTACGGGGACGTCTGGCTCAAGCTCGAGCCGCTCGCGCGCGCGGCCGGCTTCGAGTTCGTGGACGACATTTTCGGCGGCGCCGTTCCGCGGAACTACATTCCCGCCGTCGAGAAGGGCGTGCGCGACGCGATGAAACGAGGCGTCATCGCCGGCTACCCGGTGGTGGATGTGAGGGTCACCCTCTACGACGGCACCTACCACGACGTGGATTCCTCGGACATGGCCTTCCAGATCGCCGGCTCCCTGGGCCTCCAGAAGGGGATCGTGGAGGCCACCCCCTGCCTCCTGGAGCCGATCATGAACGTGGAAGTGACGATCCCCAGTGACATGACCGGGGACGTGATCGGCGACCTGAACGGCCGGCGGGGGCGGATCACGGGAATGGAGCCGACGGGGGAGGCCGCCGTCGTGAAGGCGCAGGCGCCGATGGCGGAGATGCTGAACTACGAGCCGCACCTCCGTTCGATGACCGGCGGGCGAGGCGCTTACTCCATGGAGTTCTCCCATTACGAGGAGGTCCCCCCGTTCCTGGCCGAAAAGGTCATCGCCGCCGCCAAGGCCGAGAAGGAGAAGGCCGAACGGCATTAACCCTGGCGGGGATGCCGCGCACCCCGCCCATCCTCTCGCCGGGCAGCGGAGGCCCTTACGGCCCCAGAATCCTGATGGCGCTGTCTCTCCGCACCTGGGCTTTCATTACGGCTGCGTCGGGCGCCCTCGGGTGTCCGGGCAGTGGCCGCCGATGACCGCGCTCTTCGTGCTCGTTCTGGCTGGCCTCGGCTTTGTCGGGGCGTTTGTCTCGGGACTGCTGGGAGTCGGCGGAGCGATCGTCATGATCCCGTTGCTGCTCTATGCTCCGCCCCTCCTTGGAGTCGGGACGCTCGACATCAAAGCCGTGTCCGCTATCACGATGGTCCAGGTGTTCGCGGCTTCTCTCTCCGGAGCCTTCGCCTACGCCCGCCGTCGGATGGTGCACCGGCAGCTGGCGCTCCTCAGCGGTCCTTCGATGGCCTTGGCCTCGTTGGTCGGCGCCGTTTCGTCCAGGTTTGTGGATGGACGAGTGCTCCTCGCGATCTTCGGCCTGATGGCGACGCTCGCCGCGCCGCTGCTGCTGCTGCCGGTAGAGGAACCCGTGGGCGCCGCGCCGGTAGGCGGCGGGCCCGTCAACCGACCGGTCGCCGTCGGCCTTTCGGCGCTGGTGGGGCTCGTGGCGGGGCTCGTCGGGACCGGCGGCGCGTTTCTTCTCTTGCCGATCCTCATCTTCGCGCTCGGAATCCCCACGCGCGTGGCCATCGGAAGCTCCCTGGCCATCACGGTTGTTTCGGCCTTTACCGGGGCAGTCGGGAAGCTCGCCACCGGCCAGCTCCTGGTCCTTCCCTCTCTTGCGGTGGTTGTCGGAACGTTCCCGGGGGCGCAGTTCGGAGCGGCTGTCAGCCGCCGGATCGAGACGGGCCAGTTGCGCAAGCTGCTCGCGGCCATCGTCATCCTGACGGCGGTCCGCGTGTGGTACGATGTCCTCTCGCGGTGACGCGCTCGCTACTTCCCCCAGAGCTGCTTCAGCAGGCCGCTCCCCCTGATCTTGTTGATGAACGCCATGTCCACGAACTGTTCGGGCTTGGCGCTCTTCGCTTCAGGAGTGTCGGCGGCGGCGTTTTCGATGGGGTGATCGCCCCGAAGTTTGTGACCCCGATCGCTTTCCCCCTCAGCTGTTCGGGCCGCTCGATCGATGGGTGCACGTAGATTGATTGGGCGAGTGTGTCATAGAAGCCCGCGACGATGATGAACGTCGCGCCCTTGAGGTTGGCATGGACGATCTGCTGGGCGCCGACGAACGCGATCGGGACTTCGCGGGCCAAGATGGCCCCCAGGATCGGAGGCCCGGCCTGGATTCGCGTCAGGGGTCTACCGCTCCCACGATCGACCATGCACCCCGAAGCCTCACCATTCCGTCACCCTCCTCTCCCTTCACGCAGGCCGTGATACCCCCGTTTCTCGGCGGCGCCAATTCTAGATCGTCGGAGGGGGCCTCGACGACCCCCTCCGAGACCTCCCCCAGAAACGGTTGCGCCGGCGGAGCCGGCGCTCGAAACAGGCAATTATCCCGACGTGCTCCTAGTCTTATTCTAGTCGCCGCTCCAGACACCGTCAACCCGAACGTTACCCGCCGAGCCGGCCGAAGGATTTTTGCCCTCATTTTGAGCGGGCCTTGACACCCAAACTCCGAGCATGTTAGCGTGAAATCGCCTCGGGAACAGGGGCGCGATCGCGGCAGCGCCCGAGTAAAAATGAATGCTCGGTTCACAGTATCGCCTCCTGTCCACGTCGGGTGGGAGGCGATACCTGTGATTGCTGGCGACGGCGAACTCGGGTGGGAACGGGAGATGGAGGCATGATGGATCTCGGACCTGTCAGAGCGCTCTACACTTCGATGCAGGACAGCGTCGCCCGGGCGCGGAAGCGATTCGGCCGGCCGCTGACCCTCACGGAGAAGATTCTCGTTTCCCACCTCTATGATCCGGAAGCCCAGCGCTGGGAGCGCGGGAAGGCGCAGCTCCGCCTGCGCGTGGACCGCGTCTCCATTCAGGATGTGACGGGGCAGATGGTCATCCTCCAGTTCATGCAGTCGGGGAAGAAGCGCGTAGTGGTCCCTTCGACGCTCCACTGCGACCACTTGATCCGGGCCGAGAGCGGCGCGTCGGAGGACTCGAAGCGGGCGCTCCTCGAGAACAACGAGGTCTATAATTTCCTCCGGTCCGCGGCAAAGAAGTACGGGATCGGCTTCTGGAAGCCCGGCTCCGGCATCATCCATCAGGTTGTCCTGGAGAACTACGCCTTCCCGGGGGGCCTCATGATCGGCGCCGACTCCCACACTCCCAACGGGGGCGGGCTTGGGATGCTGGCGATCGGTGTGGGCGGGGCGGATTGCGCGGAGGTCATGGCGGGGTTGCCGTGGGAGGTCCTCCACCCGAGGTTGATCGGCGTCCGCCTCACCGGGAAGCTCTCGGGCTGGAGTGCTCCCAAGGACGTGATCACCTACCTCTGCGGCCTCCTCACGGTGAAGGGCGGCACCAACAAGGTCCTGGAGTACTTCGGCCCGGGGGCCGAGTCCATCAGCGCGACCGGGAAGGGGACCATCTGCAACATGGGGGCCGAGCTGGGCGCCACCACCTCGATCTTCCCCTTCGACGACCGGATGGCCGCGTACCTCTCGCTCACCGACCGCGCCGACGTCGCGAAGCTGGCGGAGAAGCACCGGGCGCACCTGGTCGCCGATCCCGAAGTCCAGGCGGCTCCGGAAAAGTTCTTCGATGAGATCGTGGAGGTCAACCTGTCCCTGCTGGAGCCCCATATCGTGGGCCCCCACTCGCCGGATCGCGCCCGCCCGGTGAGCCGGCTCGCGGCCGAGGTGAAGGCCAACGCCTGGCCCGCAACGCTCAAGGCCGCCCTCATCGGCTCCTGCACCAACTCGTCCTACGAGGATATGCGGCGCGCCGCCCACATCGCCACGCAGGGATTCCGGGCCGGCCTCAAGGCCAGGGTTCCCTTCCTCGTCACCCCGGGCTCGGATCGGATCTTCCAGACCATCAAGCGCGACGGCATCATGGAGATCTTCGAGAAGATCGGCGGGACCGTGCTGGCCAACGCCTGCGGCCCCTGCATCGGCCAGTGGAAGCGGTCCGACGTGGGGAAGAGCGAGACCAACTCCATCGTCAGCTCCTACAACCGGAACTTCCCCGGCCGGAACGACGGCAGCGCGGCGACGCTCTCGTTCCTCACCAGCCCCGAGATCGTCACGGCCCTGGCCTTTGCGGGGACCCTTGAGTTTGATCCGGTCAACGGAACCCTCACGGCTCCCGACGGCCGCCAGTTCCGCTTCACGCCGCCGGAGGGGGAGGACCTCCCGAAGGCCGGCTTCGCGAAAGGGTTGGAGGGGTACGAGGAGCCCGCCGAGGACGGCGACCGGGTGCAGGTCGAAATTCCGCCCGGAAGCGAGCGGCTCCAGCTCCTCGAGCCGTTCCCGCCGTGGAACGGCCAGGACTTCGTCGACCTTCCCATCCTGATCAAGACGAAGGGGAAAACCACCACGGATCATATTTCGCCGGCCGGCCCGTGGCTCCGCTACCGCGGCAGCCTCGACAAGATCAGCGACAACATGTTCCTGGGCGCCACCAACGCCTTGTCTCCCGAGGCCGGGACGGGCATGGACGTCCTGAGCGGCGAATCGGGCCTTCCGATTTCGCAGATCGCTCGCCGGTACAAGGCCAAGGGGGTCGGTTCGGTGGTGGTGGGAGACGAAAATTACGGCGAAGGGTCCAGCCGCGAGCACGCGGCCATGTCTCCCCGGTACCTCGGGGTCAAGGCGGTGCTCGTCCGGAGCTTCGCCCGGATCCACGAGACGAATCTCAAGAAGCAGGGGATTCTGCCACTGACCTTCGCCGACCCGGGGGATTACGACATTTTTGAGCAGACCGACCGGGTGAGCATCGTGGGGTTGTCCGGCCTGGCTCCCGGTAAGCCCGTGCGGGTGGTCGTGCGAAAGCCCGACGGCCGTTCGGTGGAGATCAGCGCGAACCACAGCTTCACCGACGAGCAGATCGCGTGGTTCAAGGCCGGTTCTGCTCTTAATGCGGTGAAATAAGAACGTCACGTGAGGAGTTCCTAATGCCCAGCAAGGTGAAGGTTCCAGCCGGAGAGAAGATCGTCCTCCAAAACGGGAAGCTTCGGGTGCCCGACAATCCTATCATCCCCTTCATCGAGGGGGACGGCACAGGGCCGGACATCTGGCGAGCCTCGGTCCGCGTCCTCGACGGGGCCGTGGCCCAGGCCACCCGTGGGCGGAAGAAAATCGCCTGGTGCGAAGTGTACGCCGGGGAGAAGGCCAAAGCGGTGTATGGGGCCGACTGCCCGCCCGATT
>CAYJUC010000002.1:0-37295 GCA_964372605.1 uncultured bacterium
ACTGGGTGCCCGTAGAGGATGCCTCCGGCGACATTTCGGCGACGACCGAGAACGCCGCAGACGACCCCTGATCGGCGGCCGGATCACAGGTCAATCCCCACGGCGCGTCTCACCTCGTCCATCGTGGCCTGAGCCACCTGGCGCGCCCTTTTCGAGCCTTCGCGGAGGATCTCGATCACCTCGTGAGGCTGTTCCACGAACCGCTGGCGACGCTCACGGATCAGGGCAAGGGGCGGGAGGAGGTGCTTCAGGAGGACATCCTTGCAGTCCAGGCACCCGATGCCGGCCGTCCGGCACCCCTCGGCGCAGGCCCGCCGCTCCCCCTCCGGGGTGAAAATCTTGTGGAGGTCGAAGACCGGGCACACCTCCGGGTTGCCCGGGTCGCTCCGGCGCTTGCGCGCGGGATCGGTCATCATCGTCCGGATCTTGGGGGTGATGACCTCCGACGGGTCCGAGAGATAGATGCAGTTATCGTAGCTCTTGGACATCTTCCTCCCGTCGGTGCCCGGCACCTTCGGGATCAGGGTGAGCTTGGCGGCCGGCTCAGGGAAGACCGGCCCGAAGGCGCTGTTGAACCGCCGCGCGATCTCCCGCGTCAGCTCGATGTGCGGGAGCTGGTCGACGCCCACGGGAACGTGCCTGGCTTTATAGATCAGGATGTCCGCCGCCTGGAGCAGCGGGTACCCGAGGAGACCGTAGGACGGCGAGTCGAGCCCGAGCTGCTCGATGGTCTCCTTGTAGGTCGGGACGCGCTCAAGCCAGGCGACCGGAGTCACCATGGAGAAGAGGAGGTGAAGCTCCGCGTGCTCGGGGACCAGGGACTGGACAAAGATGGTGGAGCGCTCCGGCTGGAGCCCGGCGCCGAGCCAGTCGGCCGCCATCTCGATGGTGTTGGCCGGGACCGCCGCCGCCTGGGAGTAATCGCTTGTCAGGGCGTGCCAGTTGGCCACGAAGAAGAAACAGTCGTAGTCCTGCTGGAGCTTCACCCAGTTGTCCAGCGCTCCCAGGTAGTTCCCCAGGTGCAGCTTCCCGGTTGGCCGCATTCCCGAGAGCACGCGATCCAGTGTCATGGCCATGGTCCGTTTTATGGGCGCGGCTCAGGCATACATCAGCCGCGCTTTCGGTTCAGGGATCGGACGACCCTGTTCCTTTGCCGTTTCGATCCATTCTTGGATGATCACCTCCACGCTGGCCAGCGCCTGCCGGTACGTCGGCCCATCGGCCGCGCAGCCCGGCAATTCCGGCACCTCGGCAATGTAGGCGTGATCTTTCTCACTCCAGTAAATGATGATCTCGTATTTCCACTTACTCCTATCAGCTCCCCCGACCAGGCGGTATTTCACGATCACCCCTCGTACCTGTTTTACCCCATCTGCGCCACTGCGCCTAATTATCGATTAGCCGGCATTGTTCTTCTTCGACCCCGGGTTAACTTCTCGAAGTGGAAGTCACCGCCTTCTGGCCGAAGACCTGCCGCCCTGAAGTTTCTCCAGGACCCAGCGCCGGATAAGGATTCCCTGCCGGACGCCTCTCGCCTGCGCGATCCGCTTCACCTCTTTAGCTTCCTCCGGTCGCAAGCGAACCGTGACAATAGCTTCCGGCCTACGCTCGAAAACCGCTTCGGGAACCTCCTCCAATTGGTCTTCGAACTCGGTCAGGTCGTGCGTCTGCCAGAACCGGGACAGTTCCTCGATCGAGTCGGTTTGCGGAAGCCTCTGATTTTTCATCGCCTTTTCCATTGGCTGAATCGTCGCTTCTCCCTCTCCGTCATTGGACGAGCCATCACCGGAAAGCCTTTTCCATCAGAAAACTGGATCACAACACAGAACTAGCGTCGCCCAGAGGCGGTTTGTCCCAGAACGTAATAGACCGGATTCTTCCCTGAGGCCTTAGCGCGCCGCACCCAGGCTCCGCCAACGCAGACGTCTTCAAACTCCTCAGGTTGCACTCGGTGTCTTGCGATATGATCAACCCGGTCTTGTGTCCAAATGAACTCATGGATTTTCACCCCTCAACTGTACAACACCTCCGATGGCTTCGATGGAAGCCAGACCACCTGCGCAGCCTGGCGGTCCCTGCTGGCAAATGCATGCCTACTCAGCAGGCCCAAGGCTTCGGGGACTAGTTCCCTGCCACGAGCATCAAGGCCACGATAAAACGCCGACTCGCGGCGTCCTGAGCCACGTTGGGCAAACAGCTTCTTGAGTATCGTGAGCAGAACCTTCGTGCCTAAAGGAAGCCCAAGAGCGAGTATCGCGTTGGTTGTCTGAGCGGGATTCTCGGAGGTGTCAAAGGTACAGTCGAGAAACTGCTGGGGAGGCATGTCGCTTAACCCAGTGCGCCCGTCCACGGATCCGAAGTGACATCGAACAAAGCTCGGGAGGAGCGCGACAGACGTATCCGCCGGCAGATCCAGCCGGCCAACGATGCAATCTTGGAATTGAACGCGAGCGAGACTGCCAGCAAATCCTTCGAGGAGGATCTCTGGGATGAGCACTTCCTTAACAAAGATATCTGTACTGTCGCATGACGCACCTGCATGAAACAACGTCAAGACGATGTCGGCGCATAACCTCTCCGACTTCGGCAGCTCGTGCACGCGCCGGAGAGCGGCCTCGATCTTCCCTTGCTTGATTCCCGCTGAGTAACACTTGCACGCCGCCACCTCGGCCCCGAGAGACCACAGGGAACTCTGCCAGGCTTCGCTTTCCAGAAGCTGACCATAAGGGTTGTCTATGAAATCAGCGATCGTGCTACCTCGGGCAGCCTCAGCAAAATCCTCGTCAATGAAAACGCGAGCGCCGCCTTCCGATGAGTGACCACCCAAACCGGGTAACCGTTCGAACTCGCTGACGTTCAGGAAGGAGAAGCTCTCGCCGAGGTTGAGACTTATCGCCATTTCCCTGACACTGTCGAAGAAGTAGGCCCTCCCGGCGAGCAGCACTCCGAAGGATGGCGGCGTGTCTCGCAAGAAGGCGCGGACAAGTTCCATGGACCGGAATCGAAGGTCCCGAAGTTTTTTCATTTTCCCAGCCCAACCAGCTGTTGCTATCTCGTCAAAGCCGTCCAAGAGTGGGAGGGCGAGACCGGCACGCCACCCTCGAACGAGGTCGGACGGGCGCTGGAAGCCGACCAGAACGTACTTCTGCCCTTTTAGCAGGGCTGAGCATATGTCATCCACCGAGAGGAGCGAGCCGTTTTTGTCGACGATGTCGAGAGGTACGTAGTCGAGTGCGATTCGGGCCACACCGGTTTCTGGATCCCGAACGCTGCCGAACGGGTAGTTCTCACGAGCCGACAGGTAGGACTTCGCGTCCACGAGTCGAGAGCGGAATTGATCGAAGGAGACTGCGACAATCCGACCCTGCACCTTGCGAAACACGGCTCGCTGGTCCGCTGTTGGTTCCTGAAGGGTTACGAACCATCCCTTAACGAACTTCTGCGGATATCGTGCGCCAAGCTTTCGGACTAGTTTCTGGAGTTTATCAAGGTCTTCGTCTGCTTTTCGCTTGGATCGCGAGGTCGTGCACTCCAGGATGTGAACGAACTCTTCGGTTTCGAACACTCCGTCGCGTTCCCGGCCCTCTTCAATCGAGGCGCCGCCGAACTCGGCTGACGGCCACAGCAGCCGCGCGATGCGCCTAACCTCGCCTTCGAAGTCCCTGTCACTCGCGAACATAGGGCCTTACTTCAAAGCGAGCCACGTCACTCCCAATAGTACCATCAGAACGAGCTTCTTCATGGTGGGTGGTCAGCATATCCCAGTCAGAAACTTCGAACGACCGCAGGAATTCTTTCCGGCTGGCAGGACTGGGCAAGGTCTTCAGAGCCCCCTACCCGATTTAGCTCCGTTCCGAAGTTCCTTCCCCGGTCGGGCGAAGCTGGCGCTCCCAGACCTTCGCCGTGCGGAGAAACACATAGTGAGCATAGAGGACGGCCAGGACCAGCCCACGCCATCCGTCGAGGAATCCCCCGTGCAGCAGGTACATGGCGAGAAACCGCCAGAGCGGGCGGAGTATCAGATCCCCCATCCCCACCCGCCTGCCGCGCCCGAGGAGATCCTCGGCCGCCAGCGTCGAATACCGGTTGGAGCGCTGGACAAATTCCTCCAGGCTCCGGTAGCTCTCGTGAACAAGCGGGGACGCGAGGCGAGCCACGCGGCCGTTGACCGTGACCGACTCGTGCACGACCTGCTCGACGAACCGCCCCCTCCCCCGCCTGAACAGCCGGAGCTGGGAATCGGGATAGAGGCGCCCGTGCCGCACCCAGGCGCCCCAGAAGAAATTCTTCCGGGGGATCAGGTAGCCGTCGGCGGGCCCGTCGTTCCGGATGATCCGCTCGATCTCGTCACGAAGCTCTCGGGGCACCCGTTCATCGGCGTCGAGGGAGAGGATCCACTCCCGCGTGGCCTGATCGAGGGCGAAGTTCTTCTGGAGCGGGAATCCCGGCCAGGGCCGGACCCAGATCCGGTCGGTGAACTCGCGCGCCACCTGGACGGTCTTGTCGGTGGACTCGGCGTCCACCACCACGATCTCCTGGGCCCAGTCCACGCTTTCGAGGCATGGGCGCAGCCGTTCCTCCTCGTTCCAGGTGATCACGATCACGGTGAGCCCGCTTTGGGGTGCGTTCATCAGCCTCGGAGGGGGCTCCGCCCCCTTCCGAACCTCCCCCCTGCAGTTCGAGCGCGACGGGTTCGGCCTTGCCGCGAGGCAGGCCACCCGACGCGCGAGGCCCGAGTTGGTTGCGCGGGCAGAGCCCGCGCTCGAACGGCCGCGGGGTAGCTCAACAACCTGCCAGCGATTGTCTTGGGTGCGTTCATGGCAGAAGCTCCATCGCCGTCCGAAACGCCACCTCCGGCTGGATGGCCGCCATGGTCCCGTCGGGGCTCTGAATGGCGCGGCCGGTGGGACCGTAGGGCCCGTTCCGCCTGCCCGAGGTCGGGCCGTAGAGGCCCAGCGTCGGCCTGCCCAGAGCGGCCGCCAGGTGAAGCGGCCCCGTATCGCTTCCCACCATCAGCGCGCAGCGTCTCAGCAGGACCGCCAGCTCGGCCAGCGACGTCCGGGGCCCCAGGATCGGGCGAACGGTCAGGCCATCGGCGATCTCCCGGACCAGCGCCTCTTCGTCCGGACCCCAGAGCAGGACAATTCGGGCCCCCGCGTCCACCGATAACCGTTCGGCCAGGTCCCGGAAGTGCGAGAGAGGCCACCGCTTCCCCGGTCTCCCTGCCCCCGGGTTCAGCGCGACGAGACGATCCCGGGACTTGATTCCGTGGTCGGCGAAGAACTCCTCGATCCGCTGCTCCGCCTCGGGGCTCGACGGCAGATGGAACCGAGGCCGCGGGGCGCGGACGCCCAGGGGCTCCAGGAGGGCCAGATACTGGTCCACCACGTGGATCCGGGACGGAGGCGGCACGACCCGCACGTTGGTGAAGCACGCGTTGAGCGCTTCCCGGCAGCGCCTCGAGCCGAAGCCGATCCGGAACGGCGCCCCGGTCAAGGCCGTCAGGATCCCGCTCTTGATGAGCCCCTGAAGATCGATGGCGACGCCGAACCTTTCGTCGCGGAGCCGTCGGATCGAGCGCGAGAGCTCGGTTCCGACTTCCCTGGCTCCGCCCGGACTCCAGAGACGCCGGCGCCACTTCCGGGTGTCCACAGGGATCACGCCGTCCAGGTCCGGATGGTCCTTGAGCAGGAGAGACTCGCGCGCCTCGACGATCCACAGGATGCGGGCGTCCGGGAAGCGGTGACGGAGGGCATGCGCCACAGGCAGCGCGTGGATCACGTCACCGAGCGCCGAGAGCTTGAGAATCGCGATCCGCATCAGTTCACTCAGAGGGGGGGGCCACCCCAGCGCCGAAGGGCGCCGTCGAGGGCGACGAAGACGGCCGGATATCGGGGCATCGTGAGGCAGTGTAATCCGAACGCGCTGAATGTTCAACGAATTTTGATACGATGGGGTGCCATGAGAGAGCGGACCGCCACCGACGTTCAACGCCTCGCCGCCAGGAGCGCGGCGGCCTTCCTGGAGAGCTATCTCGTCGACGGGGTGTACCAGCGGGACGCCATCGCAAAACTCTGCAGGCTCGCCACAGCATGGGACGACGGCCTGAGCCGGGTCGGCCAGCACGTCATCTTTTCCGATCTCGTGGAACGGCTCAGCGATTCGTTCGACAGCCGATCGGTCGCGCTCTACGATCGAATATTCGCGCAGATCATCGAGTTCTGCCGGCGCCTCCCGACCGGAAAGCCGCTCGACGCCATGCTGGGTCGTTTCGGCATGCGGGCGGAGCGAGACCTTCTGGACCGTAAGAAGAGGATCAAGCGGCCGGTAGCGTTCCCCCGCTCCCGGCGGGCGGCCGTCAAAAAGATATTCGTCCTCTCGAGAGTGACGCTGGGGGCCGAAGTCGCGGTGACGAGCCTTATCTTGAAAAAGATGAAAGAGGCCTTCCCCGGCGCTCGCGTCGTGCTCCTCGCGCATGCCCAGATGAAGGAGCTCCTGGGCGGCGACGCGAAGATCACTATCCAGAACGTGCCGTACGCGCGACACGGGCGGCTGCTCGAACGCCTCCAGGCATGGATCGATCTCGTCCGCGCTCTCGATCACGAGCGGCGGGGGCTCCTGCCCGGAGAATACCTGATCGTGGACCCGGACTCGCGCCTCACCCAGCTGGGTCTTCTCCCGGTAACCGAGGGCGACGCCGGGTATTACTTTTTCGAGAGTCGAAGCTTCAAGAAACCAGGGATCAGGCGCATCGGCCAACTCACGGCCTGCTGGCTTACCGATCTCTTCGGGCCGGCGGATCACGCGCTCTATCCGTATGCGGCTCTCCTTCCAGAGCACGCCCGCTTCGGCCGGACTCTCTGTCAGCGGATCCGGCTCGGCGGGGAACGCCACGTCGCGGCCGTCAGCTTCGGCGTGGGCGACAATGCGCGAAAAAGGATTTCAAACGCGTTCGAGACGGAGCTGCTTTCCGCGCTTCTCGATGACGGGAGCCGGATCGTCCTGGACAAGGGGGTCGGCGACGAGGTGGAGCGGGCAAACGGGATCATCGCCGCGCTCAGAGATCGGGGAAGGAACGTGGTCGAGGTCGAGGAAGGCGCGACCCCGAAGGGGAGCGCGGGCGAGAGGCTTCGGTGTGACGTTCTGGCCTGGCGGGGGGGGGTGGGTGTGTTCAGCGCTTTGATCGCCGCGAGCGACCTGTACGTCGGCTACGATTCCGCATTCCAGCACGTGGCGGCCGCCCTCGGGGTCCCCGTCATCGATATCTTTGCCGACCTCGGAAATCCGCTGTTCGTGCGTCGTTGGGAGCCGTATACCAGAGGAACAGTCAAGACCGTGAAGGCCGGTCCACCGCTTGAGAAAACCCTGGGCCGGGTCCTCGCCGCTCACCGGGAAATCAAGCGCCGGGCGAATCCCAGACGCTCGCCACGAAAGGTCAACGCTTCACGATCTTCCCGTAGAGCTCGGTGAACGCGCGGGCCTGGGCCTCGTAGGTGAACGGTTCGGCCGCCGCCCGCGCCGCCTCGCGATAGCGGCCGGCCTCCCCATCCCTGAGCGCCTCGAGCCCACGGCAGATCTGGGCGGGATCTTCCGGGTCATCGACAATCCACCCGGTCTTGCCGGGGACAACCACCTCTGCGCCGCCGCTCCTCCCACTGGTGAGCACGGGAAGTCCCGACGCCAACGCCTCCAGGTGGACGTTCCCGAACGGCTCGTAGAGGGCGGGGAGCGCCACCAGATCGGCGGCGCCGTAGAAGCGCTCCACGTCGGAGTGAGGCCCGGCCCAGACCACGCGGTCTTGAATCCCCAGGCGCACGGCCAGCTCTTGATAGGGGGCGGTCCTCCCCTTGCCGACCACGCAGAGCCTGACTCGACGATCGGGGAGGCGCGCGACCCCTTCGATCAGCGGGCCGAGCCCCTTCCGCTCAAAGCCCGAGCCGACGAAGAGGATCAGCCAGTGATCCGCGCCGATCCCCATCTCACTCCGCGTCCGAGCCCGATAGCGCTGGCGATTTTCGGGGGAAAACCGGGTGAGGTCCACGCCGTTATAGATCAGCGCCATCCGTTCGGAAGAAAGGCCGTAGAGCCTCTGGATCTCCTCCTGGCTCCCGCGGGAGATGGCCACGATCCGGGGTGACCGCTTGGGGTCAAAGATCCGGCGCTCGAGGGCCAGGAGGACACGGTGGTAGGGATTAGCCCGGAGGCTCAGTCGCCCCGCGACTCCCAGCCGGTGCGCCTTCATCTCGATATATGCCTTATGGCACCCCTCCCCCGCCCGATAGAGGTCGTGGACCAGCGTGCGCTCGTGACTCTGCACGACGTCGTAGCGCCCGTTCCGGACCGCGGCGCCGGCGACAAGCGTGAACGAGAGGAGCCGGGCCAGCGAGGGTTGGGAGAGAACGGGAAGGCGGTGGACCGTGACCCCGCGCCACGGCGCCTGACCGGCCGTGGTCAGGAGGTGCAGCTCCAACCCCTGACGGACCAACTCGCCAATAAGCCCGGCGGTGGCGGTTTCAAGCCCGCCGTGAAACGCGAAGGGGCGGCAGATGATGGCGAGTTTCACGGCGTCGCGCGCTCGACCAGCGGAAAGAGGAGCTGGCGGGCAGCCGTATAGCTGTAGCGCTGGACGCAGCGCTCCCGCGCTTTGAGCCCCAGGGCCCTGGCCTCCTCCGGGTGATCCAGCAGGAAGGCGATGGCGGTGGCAAGCTCCCGGGGGTCGCCGGGCGCCACCAGAAGGCCACAGCCATCCAGGATCTCGGGGATCATGGAAACTTGGGTGGAGACGATGGGACGAGCCAGGGCCATAGCGTCGAAGAGCTTGGCCGGGACCTGCCCGACGGTGGCGGGGGTCAGGCGCTGGGGAACGGCGACAAGATCGGCGGCCGCCAGATAGTGCGGCACCTCGTTGAACGGGATCTCACCCTGGAGCCTCACGCCGATCCCCGTGGCGGAAAGCCGGCGCCCCATGGCGCTCCTGGGCGGACATCCCACTATGGCGAGAACCAGGTTCCGACGCCCGAGCTGGCGGACGGCTTCGGCGAGATCGTCAACGCCCTTATAGCCGCGAGGCGTCCCGAGGAACATCACCACCTGTTCTCTCCCCAGGCCGAGACGCGAGCGGGCCCTGGCGGGATCCGCCGTCTCAGGACGCCACGCCTCGGTATCTCGCACATGGGGAATCAGGACTCCGCCGAACCGCTGGTGCAGAAAGCGGGAGGCCACCGTGAGGCCCTGAACGGCCCCGACCGCGCGTTCCGCCAGCCATGTCCAGGGCAGGCCGTTGGGGTTCGCCAGATTCAGGAATCTCCCCACCCGACCCCAGGCGCCCGACCGGTAGAAAAAGCCCACCTCCCAGTCGTCGATGTCCAGCAGGAGCGGGCGACGTCCGATGAAGCGCTTGAGGAGACCGACACCGAAGCTGGTGGGGCGGGGTTTCGAGGCGTAGAGGAGATCCCCGTCGGCCAGCCGGAGGAGCTGAGGGAGCGTCCCGGCGAAGCGCGGATAGCGGAAGCCGGGAACGCTTCGCTGCCTGATCGCGCCGTCCGCGACCGGACCCCACACCGCGGGCCCGAAGGTAGGACCGACCACCTCCACATCGTAGCGGGGAGCCAGCAGCCTGGCCAGGAGGTCCGCCCGGCCCGCGGCGTTGTCCGACAGATCGAAGCAGAGAACCGAGATTTTCACCGTCCGGCAAGCGACTGGTAGATCAGGCTGAGACGGGCCGCCACGCTGGCGCCGGAATATCGGCGCGCCACGAGATCGCTCCCGGCCCGGCCGAGGGCCGGGCCCAGTTGCGGAGTCTCCACGAGCCGGCGCAGCGCGTGAACCAGACCTGCCGGATCCCCTGCCGGCACGAGAAGCGCTTCGCGACCGTCGGTGAGAACCTCCGGCACCACTCCCGCCCGGCTCGCCACCAGGGGCCGGCCGACGGCCAGATACTCGAAGACCACCCGGCTCATGCCGTCCGACTCCAGCGGAACGTAGAGGGTGATATCCATCGCCGCCATGGCCTCGGGGGTGTCCGCGACGAAACCGGTCAGCGTGAACTGGTCGTTGAGGCCCTCCGCGTCGATGGCCTCCCTGATCCGCGGCTCCGTGGGCCCCTGCCCGACGAAGAGGAAGCGAGGCCGGACCCCCTGCCGCGCGAGCCTCTGCGCAGCCTCGACCACGACCCGATGCCCCTTCATTACCCGAAGCCCGCCGACCATCCCGACCAGTGGGACCTCGGGTGGAACGCCGAGGCGCGCTCTGAACGGCGCGCCGTTCACCCCCGGGTGAAAGCGCTCGAGATCGACGCCTCCCTGAATGGTCACACACCGCTCGGGTGGGAGCAGCCGGGCCGCCACGTACTGCCGGCGGATCGCCTCGGTCACCGTCACGACCACGTCAGTGGCTCGCCCGTAGAGCCAGCGGTTGGCCGGGTGGGGGCGCACCGCCTGGACAATGTGCCGGGTTCTGACCAGGGGGCGGGGGGTCGACGAGAGCCGGTTCGCCAGCGCCGCCAGCCAGTGCTCCTTCCCGCGGTGGACGTGGACGACATCGTAGCTCGGGAGCCAGGCGAGGAGCTGGCGGAGATCGGCGAGATCGTCCGCGGGTTTGAGGCCACTCCTGAGGGAGAGGGGACGGATTCCGTTCACCCCGATGTCGCGGATCTCCTTCAGAACCCGTTCATCGGCGCTCGCCCGGTAGCCGAGAGTCGCCTGATGACCGATCTGTTCCAGCTCTCGGACGACCCTGGCCGCCCAGTACGCATCCGAGCTCCACCCCCGGCAGCTCACGAGATGGAGGATTCGGAGCGGTTTCATGGCGATGCGCCGACGTCTCGGAGGGCGGCCCGGTAGAACGCCTCGACCTGGGAGACCTGGCGTCCCGGGCTGAACTCGCGTTCCACGCGCGCCTTCCCGGCGGCTCCCATGAGCCGGGCTCGCCCTGGATCGGTCAGAATCGACAGGAGCCCGCGGGCCAGCTGCTCCGGCCGGTCCTCTGAGAGGAGCAGACCGGTCTCGCCGTCCACCACGGTTTCCGGGAGCGCGCCCACTTTCCGCGCGACCACAGGTTTTCCACACGCCATGGCTTCCAGCGCCGCCCGGCACGACTCATCCGAGCCCGCGCCCATCAGGGCGAAGCAATCCATGGCCGCGAGGACCGCCGGAAGATCTTGGTCTCTGTACCCGGCGAAGATGATCTCGCGCCGGAGCCCGAGCTCCGCCACCAGGGTCTCCAGCTTCGGCCGGGCCTCCCCTTTCCCGACCAAGAGGAGCTTCGCCTCGGGAAGCTCCCTGGTGAGCTCCCGGAATCCCCGGATCAGAAGCTCGTGGCCACGGTTATGAGCCAGGCGGGCCACTGACCCCACCACCGGCGACGAGCCGAGGCCGAGCTCCTGGCGGATCGCGCTTCCATCCTCGCGGAGCTTGAACCGATCGAGATCCGCCGTCCCCCCGATGAACCGGAGGCGGGTCTCGGGGATCCCCGCAGCCCGGCAGCGATCCTCGATCTGACGGCTCACGGCGATCACCCCGTGGGTCCGACCATAGGGGAGGGCGCCCGACCATCGGGGCTTCACCGCGCGCAGGTTGTGGAAGGTCCTGAACAGCACCGCGCGCCCGCGCGCGAGCGCGCCGAGCCAGTGATCGTGGGAGTGGTGAGTGTGAACGACCCGGACCCCTTCCGCCCTGACCAGCCTTCGCAGGCGGACGAGATCCATGATGAGGTCCCGGGGGGCGAAGCGGTTGTTCAGAGAAAGATCGGGGAGGAGCGGGATCCCGGCTTCCCGGGCCTTCTCCTCGAATCGCTCGCCGCGGATCAGACCGAGGAGCACGCGGTGCCCCCGGTCCCGGAACCCGCGGGCCAGCTGGATCACGGGGTCGGCGCTCCCCGTCCACCAACGGTTGGCGGCGAGGTGAAGGATCGTCAGACGGCTCACCGGTTGATCAGATCACGGTAGAGACGCTCGAGGCAATCCACGACATGGGCGTGGGAGAAGCGAGACCGGACCAGAGCGCGGCCGCGCTCGGCCATCTCCCCCGCCCTGACCGGCTCGGTGAGCAGTGTTCGGATCGCGGCGGCCAGAGCCGCCGAGTCGCCAGCAGGGACCAGAAGCCCATTCACTCCGTGCTGCACCAGCTCGGGGATCCCGCCGACCGCCGTTGCCACCACCGGGCATCCCACCGCCATGGCTTGAAGAAGGGACTGGGGGACGCCCTCGGTACGAGTGGAGGCGAGGACAAAACAGCTCATGGCCCTGAGCAACTCCGGGACGTCGTCCCGGAACCCGGTGAACACCACTCGACCTCCGAGCCCCCGCGCTTCCGCCAGCTCCTCGACCGAAAGTCGTCGGGTCCCGGCCCCCACGAGGAGGAGAACCGCGGAGTGGAACTCGCCTGCGAGGCGGGCAAAGGCCTCGAGCAGCTCCGCGTGCCCCTTGGAGCCGCGAAACATGGCCACCGAGCCGATCACCGGGCCGATGAGACCCAGCTCGCGTCGGACCGGGGCGCATGCCGGTCCCGGGGAGAAACGGGTCAGATCGACACCCGCGGGGAATGCGACCACCTTGGAGCCTCTCACGCCGGCATCGATCAGGATCCGACGGATGGCCTCTCCGCTGGCGACAATCCGATCCGCGAGGAGCGAGTAGACCGGGTTCCAGCGACGCCGGATCGGAATCGAGACGTGACGGCTCCGCACGACCGGAACCCCGGCGAGCCGGGCGGCCATCCCTCCGAGCCAACCGTCCACCGAGCTGTGGGTGTGGACCAGCTCGACCCGTTCCCGGCGGATCAGCCCGCAGAGCCGGGCCAGCGCGATGACGTCCCACGGCGAGCGCATGGAGAGCGGAGTCACGGGAACGCGAACTCGCGGAGCATGGGCGAGGATCCCGCTTCCCGGCTGGCAGGCGATCAGCAGTCGCCACCCGCGCGCTTGGAGCCAGTCGATCTCTGTGAGGATGCGCACCTCCTGGCCTCCCCACCCCCGGGACGCCTCGGTGTGAAGCACCGTGTTCATGTCAGGGACAGACACGCCAGGACCTCTCGAAGCACCTCGTCGACACTGATGGAGCGCATACAGACATGCTCGATGGGACAGCGCGTGAGGAAGCACGGGGCGCAGGGAGGCTTTTTCCAGATGGCGGCGCTCCGGCTCCCCATCGGGCGCGTGCGGCGCGGGTCTGTCGGACCGAAGAGGACCACCACCGGCAGCCCGATGGCCGCGGCCAGGTGGGCCGTTCCCGTATCCCCGCTGACGAGCAGGTCGAGCCGCGAGAGCAGACACGGGAGAAGCTCCGGGGAGTCCCGACCGGCGAGCGAGGGCACGCTGGAGACCGACAGTGCCTGAACCTCTCCGGCAAGGGCCGCCTCCGCCGGAGAACCCAGGAGGAGCGCGGCAATTTCCCGTGAGGCGAGAGCGTCGCAGAGCGATGCGACTCGCTCGGCAGGCCAGAGCTTGGATGGGCCGAACGCCGCTCCGAGTTGAACGCCGACCAGCGGTTTTTTCTCCCGGAGCCCCACCGAGTCGAGCAGCTGATCCAGCCGATGGGCATCCACTTCGACCGGCTCGAGCCGCCAGGTCGGCTCCCGTTCTCCCGGCGATAGGCCGAAGGCCTCGAGGAGGGCGAGATACTCCTCCACTTGATGGCGCCGTTCAGCGAAAGGTTCGATGGAATGAGTGAGGAGGCCGGCGCGTTGATCCGCCGCGAATCCGATCCGCCTCCTCGCGCCCCAGAGCCACGCGGCGAGGGCGGACTCCAGCGAGTTCGGGAGGAGGAGCGCCGTATCGGCGCCGAGCGCGCGGATCGGCCGCGTCGCCGCCAGTCGATCCGTCCACGCCCGCGGATAGGCGAGCCAGTCATCCGCCACGGACTGGCCGGCCAAGAGGCCGGCCCACGCCCCCACCAGCGTGATCCGCGCGTGCGGCAGGCCGGCGCGGAGCGTCCGGAGCGTCGGAAGCGCCATAACACTGTCGCCGAGCCAGTTGGGGGTCCGGACGATCAGGTGCCGGATCGCCTCTGGGTGGACAGGAGTCACCGCCGGCACGCCTCTACTCGTCGGAGGGGGCCTCGACGGCCCCCTCCGAGACCTCCCCCAAAACAGGTTGCGCCGGCTTCGCCGGCGCTCGAAGCCCTGTCTGGTTCATGCCGTGATTGCCCCGGCACGCCTCCACGAGAGCCGACCGCCAGCGACCGAGGCCGTCCCCGAGCGCGAGGCGGATCTGTAGCACCCAGAGCGGCAGCGACGGGAGGGAAAGGCTCGAGAACCGCACCCAATCCTTCTCCGTGGTGATCAACCCCTCCGCACCGCTCTGCTCTGCCTCCCGCGCGAGGCGGAGCATCTCTTCCTCGCTGTACCAGTGGTGGTCCGGGAACTCGGTGAGGCGGGTCACGGTCACCCCGACCCGCTCCACGGTCGAGCGGAAATCCGGAGGGTGGGCGATCCCGGCAAAGGCCGCGAGCTTTCGGCCCTGAAGATCTTCCAAGCCCACCGAACCCGAAGCGTGAACTTCCCAACATTCTACCGGCTCGTACTCACCCCCGACAACCGGAGCGGCTGGGTTATACTGCCTGATCACGGCGAGAATTCGCCGGAACGCGTCCGCGTCGGGAGACCGGGTCACCACCACCAGGTCGGCCCGCCCGAGCGCCGTGAGCGGTTCTCTCAGAATCCCCAGCGGAAAGAGGTGGCCATTCCCCCAGGGGGCGCGGCCGTTCAACAGAACCACCTCCAGGTCTTTCCGGAGCGTCCTGTGCTGAAAGGCGTCGTCCAGCACCAGCGCCTGAACCCGAAACTGCTCCAGGCAGAGCCGTCCAGCCCGAAACCGGTTCTCGCCCACCACCACCGGCACTCCGGGAAGTCGCCGGGCCAGGAGGAACGGCTCATCGCCCGACGACCTCGGATCCAGCCGGAGGCTCCCCCGATCCGAAACCACCTGGGTCCCGGAGCCACGCCGTCCGTAGCCCCGGCTCAGGATCCCCGGCTCGATGCCGGCCTCTTGGAGCGTCTGGACCGCCAGCTCCACCGCCGGAGTCTTTCCGGTCCCCCCGAGTGTCAGATTGCCGACGGAGATCACCGGGCACGGGAGCCTCCGGCTTTTGAACAACCCAGCCCCGTAGAGGAGGCTCCTGAGCCCCAGGAGCCCGAGGTAGCCGAGGCTCACGGCGCCCAGCCCGAGCCGGGCCGCCGGCGGAACGCCCTGCTCCCAGGACTGCCTCATCTTCACCCTCGCGGACGCCGACATCCGGTTCATCGGTCTTCGCCCTGCGGGCGGTGATCCATGAGATACCGCTGAATCAGCTCCAGCGTGTCCGCAACCGCTCCGCGGCGCGTTTCCACCGCCTGAAACCCCGCCTCCCCCATCCTGGCTCTGAGCCCGGGATCGGCCAGAAGCCGTTCGATCGCCTTCCGGAGCTCCTGGCTGTCACTCACCTGGATTGCCCCTCCGGAGCGGAGCAGGAGCTTGGCGCTCTCGCGGAAGTTCATGTTGTGGGGGCCGAAGACCACCGGTTTCCGATGGAACGCCGGCTCGAGCATGTTGTGCCCGCCCCAGGGGATCAGGCTTCCGCCCACGAAGACCACGTCGGCCAACCCGTAGAGCTGGGCCAGCTCCCCCACGGTGTCGAGGAGGATGGCGTCCCGCCTGACCGAATTGCCAGGGAGTGTGGTTCGGCGAACCCCCACGAGCTTCCGATCCTGGAGCAGCCGCTCCACTTCGGGAACCCGTCCGGGATCGCGCGGAGCAATGACCAGCGTGAGGGACGGGTATCGCGCTCTGAGGTCGCAGAACGCGTCCAGGAGAATCACTTCCTCGCCACGGTGAGTGCTCCCCGCCACCCAGACCAGCTCCTTCCCCGTCAGCCTCAGGAGCCGCTCCCAGACTTTTTCCGCTCCGGCCTCGTGCGGCGGGGGTTCGGTCTTCAAGTTTCCGGTCACCACCACCCGCTCCGCCGGGGCTCCCAGCGCGATGATACGCCGGGCATCTTCCTGCGACTGCATGGCAAACACGGTGATCTGCCGGAGGAGCCGCCGCAGCAGGAAGCGGATCCAGCGATAGCGCCGGAAGGAGCGATCCGAGATCCGGCCGTTGACGATCATCGACGGAATCCCCAGGCGGCTGAGCTCTCTGAAGAAGTTCGGCCAGAGCTCGGTCTCGAGGGCGATGAAGAAGACCGGAGCGATCGCTCCGACGGCCCGGCGAACCGGGCCCGGGAGATCCAGCGGGAAATAGCAGTGGGTGACACGGTCCCCCAGCCGGTCCCGCACCACGCGAGCCCCCGTGGGCGTGACCGTCGAGAGGATCACCTTGAGGCGAGGCCAGCGCCGACGGATGGCGTCGACGAGCGGGACCGCGGTCGCAGCCTCCCCTACGGAGACCGCGTGGATCCAGCAGGACCTCGCGTCCCGACCCGTCGGCAGGCCACGGCCAAACCGCTGGCGGAACCCCGAGGCATAGCCGCCCGGCAGGAGCCGGCGGACGACAAAGACGGGGGTGTAGAAGAACACGGCCAGGGCCAACAGAAAAGAGTAGAGCGCGTACACGGTTTAAGCCACGTTGACGAGAAGGTCGGCGCGCCAGGTGATCTCCCGGAGAGAGGCTTCCAGCTCTTTGCGAAGGTTCTCCTGCTCCGACCGATCCGCCAGTGGCGGCACAAAGATCGGCGCGCCGAAGTAGACCTGGACCCGCGCGAACGGCTTGGGGATGACAAAGGCGTCCCAGCTCTTGAGCCGCCAGCTCCGAGAAGCGCTCACGGTGACCGGGACGATGGGCGCCCCGGTCAGCTTGGCCAGGGCGATGACGCCGGGCTGGGCGACCTCGCGGGGGCCTCGCGGCCCGTCGGGGGCCACCGCCACTTCGGTACCGTTCCTGAGGAACTTCGCCAATCGTCTGAGGGCGAGAGATCCACCTCGGGTGGTGGACCCCCTGACCGACTCGAACCCGAAACTCCGGAGAAACCGGGCCACGAGCTCTCCGTCCCGGTGACGGCTCGCCATGACGTGGACCTTGCGGCTCTTCCCGTAAATGGCCGGCAGGATCAGGATGCGCCCGTGCCAGACAGCGTAGATCACCGGAGTCCGGCGCTCCCAGAGGCCGTTCACGTGGCCGGCGTCGACCACTTCCACCCTCAGGGTGCGCGTCAAGAGCGCGACGGCCCACCCGCCGAACACCGGCGCGAGGGCCAGGAGGAGCCTGTCTCCGACCCTCACCGCTCCCCTGCCACAGCCAGGACGCACCGGGCGGCCCGCTCGCCGACTCCCGGCTTGCCGAGCTCGGCCCGAATTCCCGAAAGGGCCTCCCGCTGGGCGGCCAGGCGACCGGGCTCCCTCAAAAGAGAGAGCGCCTCCTGCGCGAGCCGCTCTCCCGTTGCGTCGTCCTGAATGAGTTCCGGTACGAGGGCCCTGTTCGCGACGATGTTGGCAAGGCTGATCCACGGGATCCGGATCAAGAGCCGCCCGATCAGCTCCGAGAACCGGGAGACCCGATAGCACACCACCATAGGCGTCCCAAGGCACGCCGCCTCCAGCGTCGCGGTCCCGGAGGCGATCAGAAGCAGGTCGGCCGCCGCCATGATCTCGTGGGTGCGCCCGGAGAGGACGTCGATCTTCGCCGGGCAGGCGGTGACCGCCGGCGCCACGGCTTCCGGCTTCACGGTGGGAGCGAGCGCCAGGGCGAATCGGACGTCAGGCCAGGCGTCCTGAATCCTGGTCGCGGCTTCGGTCATCGGCCCGAGGAGCCGCTCCACTTCCTCCCGTCGACTGCCCGGGAGGAGCCCCACCAGCGTTGACCCCTCCGGAAACACCATCCGCCGGCGGGCTTCGGCGCGATCGAGCGCCCGGGGCAAGCTGTCGAGGAGCGGGTGCCCCACGAACTCCACCGGCACGCCGGCCGACCGGTAGAGCGGGACCTCGAACGGAAACACCGCGAGCACTTTCGTCACCAGGCGGGCGATCCGCTTGACTCTTCCGCGCCGCCAGGCCCACACCTGGGGAGGGACGAAGTAGATCACGGGGATCCCGAGCCGCTTTGCCACCCGGGCGAGCAGAAGGTTGAATTCGGGAAAGTCTATGAGGACCAAGCCGCGCGGGCGGGTCTCCGCCATGGCTCGAGCGAGGGTCCGGTAGGCGCGATAGAGGCGTGGGAGTCGGCCCACCGCCTCGCTCCCCCCCACCACCGCGAGCCCGGTGAGGTCTTCCAGAAGCCCGACGCCCGCCTCGGCCATCCGGAAGCCTCCCATTCCTGTGAGCCTCACAGCGGGGGCGAGGGCCCTGAGGGCGCGAGCGAGCTCGGCGCCGTGGAGGTCTCCAGAAGCTTCCCCCGCCGACAGCATGAAGCTAGTCGTCAGGGGCGACGCCGACAATGGCGATCCCTTCTCGGTCAGCACGTTCAACGACGATCTCGGGATCGAGGCAGAGGATCTTCCCGCTCTCAATCGCCAGGACCGCGGCCTTCCCCGGCGCCAGCGAGGCGACGGTTTCCACTCCCACGGTGGGAACGTCGAAGCGATAGTCGTTCCATGATGCGACCGCCTTCACCACCACCGCGCCGGGACCCGCGAGCCGGCACCCTCGCCGGATCGCCTCGTCTGTCCCCTCCATGGCCTCGATGGCCGAGGCGGCGCCCCGGTGGATCACGACAGTCTGTCCCGCCCCGAAGGTCGCGCACCACCGGGCAAGCTTGAACCCGACCGTGATGTCCCCCCACTGGGCTTCCGTGGGGACACGCAGGGTGAGGGGGCCCGGCGACACGAAGAGCGGCGCCAGAAAAGTCCGCTGATCGAGAACCCGGACGCCCGCTCCCTCCAGGAGCGCGAGAGCGGCCTGGCCGAGCGATAGGTCGGTGAACTGCCCGCCATGCGCCAGGAACTGGTGGCCGTACGAATCCTGGGGGAGGAGATGAATCAGCTCTGGCTTCCGGAGCGTTCCGGAGAAGACGACCGAGGTAATCCCCTCCTGCCGGATCGCCTCCAGCGCGGTCCCGATCTCCGACACGCGGCACGGAACCAGCCGATCGACGGCGCCGTCGAGACCCGGAGCGTCGCCAAAAACAAGAGCCACGACGCGCCAGCCCTGGCGTCTGGCCTCCCGCGCCACGCGGCCGGGAAGCTGCCCGGCCCCCGCAATCAGCCCGAGCGAGTTCGCCACGGAAGATCCTCCGGCAGGGCGGCCTCCCCCCGCCCCTCTCGGATCATCCGCTCGATCTCCAGCGCCACGGCCAACGAACGGAGGTCTTCCTCTTCGGGCAGCTCCACCCGGCTGCCCGCCCTGGCCGCCCGCACCGCGTCAACCAGATGGCGGATCTCCAGCTTCAGCGGGTTGTCTTTGTGGACGAACAGGTGCTCGACGAAGGACGCCTGCCGGTAGCGAATGGACTCGCGGTTCAGCGTGTATTCCTGGGCCGCGCGCCGGTGAATCTGGATGTTCTGGTCCGCGTAGTCGAGGACGATGTAGGCATCGGGCTGCGTGATGGCGAGGGTCCGGATCTTCTGCTCGGTGGCGCGGCTGGCCGTGATGTTGGCGATGGTACCCGTGTCGAAGACGATCTGCACGTTCGCCACGTCGGGCGCGGCGGAGTAGAGCGCCCGCCCCATGGCGCTGATCCGGCGGGGTTCTCCGTCCACCAATCCGAGGACGATGTCGATGTCGTGAATCATGAGGTCCATGACCACGGTGTCGTGCTGGACCCGCGGGACAAAGGGGCCCAACCGCCTGGACTCGATGAGGATGGGCCGCTCAACGATCTTCTTGAGCTCCTGAACCGCGCCGTTGAAGCGCTCCACGTGCCCGGCGTGCATCACCGCCCCGTGCGCCCGGGCCAGCCGGAACAGCTCCTTCGCCTCTTCCAGGGTGGGCGTCAGCGGCTTCTCCACAAGCACGTTGATCCCCGCTTCCAGCAGATCTCGCGTCACGGCGAAGTGCAGCGGCGTCGGGACGGCCACGCTCACCACGTCCACCTTGCCGATCAGATCCCGGTGGTCCGGAAAGGCCCGCGTGTCGTACTGGGACGCGAGCCGCCGGGCCTTTTCGCCGTCCGCGTCCACGATCCCCACAAGCTCCACGTCCCACAGCTCGGCGTAAGCCAGAATGTGGTACTGCCCCATGTGGCCGGTCCCGACGACTCCGGCCCTGATCCGTCGGTCCCCGTTCGGCATCAGAAACCCCCGAGCTCGTCCTCTCCGCCGGCAGGCACCCCGGCCGCATCGTCTCCCTCGCCCGACACCTCCGCGCCGTCCCGGCGCGCGGGGCCGCAGATGCCGCGCCGCGACGACTCGATGAACAGGACCAGGTGGTCGATGACGGCGGATGGGGGGATCTCCGCCCGGATCCGCTCAAGCGCGCTTCTGGGGGAGAGGCCGGACCGGTACAGGATGCGGAAGGCGCGCTGGAGGGCCTGCCGGATCTCGGGCCCGATCCCGTTGCGCCTGAGCCCGACGACGTTCACCGACCGGGCCGTGGCGGGGTTTCCGTCCACGATCACGCACGGGGGCACATCCTGGACGACCTTGGCGCACCCCCCGATGTAAGCGTAGGCGCCGACACGGGCGAACTGATGAATCCCCGTCAATCCCCCGATGACCGCGAAATCCTCGACCTCCACGTGCCCGGTGAGCCCCGCGTAGTTGATGACGACGATATGGTTTCCGAGCCGGCAGTCGTGGGCGATATGGCTCGATGCCATGATCAGGTTTCCGTCCCCGATCTCCGTCCGGCCGTGCTCGCGAGCGGAGCGGTGGATGGTCACGTGCTCCCGGATCACGGTATCGTTCCCGATCCGGACGCCCGACGGTGTGCCCTCCCGGTACTTGAGATCCTGGGGCGGGGATCCGATCACGCTGCCGTGCCCGACCCGGCAGCGGTCGCCGATCTCTACTAGGCCCTCAAGCACCACGTGGTGGCCGATCTCGGTTCCGGCGCCCAGGCTCACCTCTTCTCCGATGACCGAGTAGGCCCCGATCCTGATGTCCGGCCCCAGCGCGGCGCGTGGATCTACGATCGCCGTCGGGTGAATCTCAGACGGACGCATCATCCTGCCCCGCCGACGACCCGGGAAGGCCCAAACGACGCTCAAGCTCGACGATCCGCCGCTCAAGAAAACGCACCCGCTTGAGCAGCCCGGGCAAGCGGGGGAGCGCGGCAAAGATCCGCCGGGCTTCGGCTGCCGGGCGGGTCGGTGTCCCCATGTAATCCTGGCCGGCGTCGAGGTCGTGGGGAACGCCGGACTGTGGCCCGACGCGGGCGCCCTCGCCCACGGTCACGTGGTCGGCCAGCCCGACCTGGCCCCCCAGCACCGCGCGGTTTCCGACGCGGCTGGAGCCGGAGATCCCCGCCTGGGCCACCACGATGGCATCCTCGCCGATCTCCACGTTGTGCCCGATCTGGACCAGGTTGTCCACCTTGGTTCCGCGGCGGACCACGGTATGGCCCAGGGTCGCGCGATCGATAGCCGCGTTCGCCCCCACCTCCACGTCGTCCTCGAGGATCACGCCCCCGACCTGCGGGATCTTCTGATGCGCGGCGCCGTCAAACGCGTAGCCGAACCCGTCGGCCCCCACCACCGCGCCGGGGTGAATAATCACCCGGCGACCAATCCGAACCCCTTCCCGAATGATCACGTGAGGGTACAGGAGGGCTTCCTCCCCGACCTCGACCCCCGCCCCGAGGTAAACGAACGGAAAGATCCGCGCCCGGCGCGCGATGACGACTCCGTCCTCCAGGACGGAGAAGGCTCCCACCGACGCCTCCGTGTGAACCCGGGCCGTGGGCGCGACCAGAGCTGACGGGTGGACGCCGGGCGTCGCGGCGGGTGCCGGGTGGAAGAGCTGGAGCAGGGAAATGAGCGCGCGCTGGGGGGAGCGCGACCGCAAAAGCGGGCCCGAGAGGCCGACGGCATCCTCCGGCACCAGGAGGGCGCCGGCGCTCGAAGTCCTGGCGCGGGCGAGATACTTCGGATGCGTCAGAAACGCGATCTGGTGGGATCCCGCCGTCTCCAGCGGCGCGACCCCCGTGATGACCCGCCACGGATCACCTTCGAGAGACGCTCCCAGGGCCCGGGCAATCTCGCCCAGCGTGTACGGACCGGCAGGCGCCATTCCGACTATTTCTTCCGCTTGGCCGATTCCTGGTCATAGGCCTTGATGATCTCGTCGGTCACGTCGGCCTCCGGGGATACGTAAACAACGCCGGCCCCCCGACGCTCGACGATGATCAGGTAGCCTCGTTGCTTTCCGAACCGCTCGGTGACACCGGTGATTTCCTGCAGGGCCGCCTGGAGAAGCCCCTGCTCCTTTTTCTCCAGTTCCTTCTGAAAGTCATCGGCCATGCGGCGGAGATCCCGGACCTTCCGCTCCAGGGTGTCCTGCTTCTCCCGGCGCGATTCCTGGCTCAAGAGCGCTCCCTTTTTTTCCAGCTCTTCCCGGAGCTTTTCCGCTTCGGTTCGTCGGGCGTCGATCTCCTTCTGCTTCGACGCCTTGTCCCGTTCCAGGTCTTCCCGCGCCGCGGCGCCGGCCGCGGACCGGGCGAGCACGCGCTGGACATCCACGTACCCGATCCGGGCGCCGGGAGATTGGGCCAGGACAGACCCATTCGAGAGCAGAGCGCACGCTGCCAAGAGAATCAGAATCACGCAAAGGCGGAACCGCAGCACTTCTCCTCCCTCCTTAACGTTTCGCTCACCTCGATGCTTTCCGCTCCGAGCGCGGGCTTTGCCCGCGCCACCCTTCCCGGGGGGAGGTTCGGAAGGGGGGCAAAGCCCCCCTCCGAGGGGCTAGAACGGGGTGCCCACCGAGAAGTGAAACTGGTACGGCTTCTCTCCCGACTTCTGGTCCAGATTGTACCCCAAGTCGAGTCGGATCGGCCCGAAGGGGGATTCCCAGCGGACGCCCGCGCCCGCCGCCTTCCGCAGCTCGAGTGGGTCGAACTTGGTCCCGAAGCCGTAGGCGTTTCCGGCGTCGAAAAATGTGGCGAGCCGGATCCCGAAACCCACCGGGACCAGGTGCTCCACATTGAAGAGCAGCTCGGAGTCCCCGCCGATCAGCGTGCCGCTCTCGTCCCTGGGGCTGATGGTCCTGGACTTCCGGCTCCGCACGGAATTGGGCCCGCCCAAGTAGAATCGCTCGAACAGCGGGAAGTCCTTGCCGCTGTACCCGAAGCCGTAACCAGCCTCGGCTCGGGCCGCGAGGACGGTTCCCCAAAAAACCGGGTAAAAGTACGTGGTCTCGCCAATGGTCTTGACAAACCGGTTATCCCCTCCGAGGCCGGCGACATCGAGCGCCACGCTTGACCGGCTCCCTCGGGTGGGCGCGAACACGTTGTCGCGAGAGTCGCGGGTCAACGCCCCCCCGATAAGGGACGTCACCGTGGTCCCCGCCTGCTCGAGCAACACCCTGGAGGCGTTTGACGCGACGTCGGAGATTTCGTCCCGCGTGAGCCGATAGCTGAGATGCCAGCGAGCATACTCCATGATGGGGTGGCTCAACCGGGCGCCGCCGCCGAGGCTGTCGACCGTGTACTCGAGGAAGAGCCGGCGGGTCAGGAAGATATCGAAGCCGGCCGAGAGCGGGCGGTCAAACAGCCACGGCTCGGTGATTCCGATGACGCCCTGCTGGGTCCGCGCGCCCCCCCGCGCCCGGAGGAAGACCTCGAGCCCCTTCCCGAGGAAATTCCGCTGGGAGAGGTCGAGGGTTCCGATAAAGCTGTCCACGGAGCTGAACCCGGCGCCGAGACTGAACAGGCCGGTGGGCTTCTCGGTCACTTCGATGTTGATGACGATCCGGTCCTGCCGGGAGCCGGGGACGGTCGTGGCCTTGACGTTTTCGAAATAGCCCAGGTTCGTGAGCTTCTGCTTGGCCCGCTCGAGCTTCTGGCTCGTGAAGAGATCGCCTTCGTCCATGGGAAGCTCGCGGCGGAGAATCTTCTCGGCGCTCCGGACGTTGCCGCTGATGTTGATCCGCTCGATGAACACCTCCGGGCCTTCCTTGACCTCGAAGGTCAGGTGGATCTTCCGCTCGACCGGATCCTGGCTGGTCGCGACGTTCATGTCGGCGGAGGCCCGCCCGATGGCGCTGTAGAGCGCGATGATGGAATCGATGCTCTCGCGGACCTTCCCCCGGGAGAAGATGTCTCCCGGCTTGAGCAAAATCTGGCGGCGCACTTCTTCCATCGGAAGCACGTTGGGTCCGGTGAGATCCACCGAGCCCACGGTGAACTGGGGTCCTTCCACGACAGCGATCCGAATGGTCACCAGAGCCTTTGTCCTGTCCACCGAGATGTCGTGGGACTCCACGCGCGCCTGGATGTATCCGTGGTCGTTGTAGAAGGCGACGATCCGCTCGATGTCCTGCTCGAGCCTCTGGCGCTGAACCGTCCCGCGGAGGATGAAAAACTGCCGCTCCTGGGTCGCCATGACCGACTTGACCTGCTTGGGAGTCAACCCTTTGGCGCCCTCGATGACGATCCGGTCGATCTTGATTTTTCGCCCCTCCACGATCCGGAAGACCACCCTCACGTCGCCGTCTGGAAGCTTCTCGGTGTCGGCGGTGAGCTGCGCTTCGAAATACCCCTCCTCCTCGTAGTGATCTCTGAGCTGGTCCCGCGCTTTCTGCACTTCCACCGGGTTGTACACGCTGCCCAGCTTGAGATCGATCTTCTCTTGCAGGCCTTTGGCGTCGAGCTGCTTCGCGCCAACGAACTCGACATCCCGGATGAAGGGGCGCTCCGCCACCACGAAGGTGACCTTGAGGCCGCCCTCGAACTCGTCAACCTTCAGCCGGACGTCGTCGAAAAACCCGAGGGCGAAGATGCCCTTGATGTCCTCGGCCAACCGGGCGGGAAGAAACTGGCTGCCTACCTTGCTTTGGACACGCCCGAGGATGACGGCCTCCTGAACCCGCCGGTTCCCCTCGATCGCGATCTCGTTGATGCGGATCTGCCGCTCCTGGCCCCAGGCCAGCGCGGGCAGGCAGGTCGCCCAGACAAAAAAAATGGAGAGAAACACTCTCCCCACACGGTTCATAGGCTTCAGCGGGCCCCCGTCTGATCAGCAAAAGGACGGCAAGTAACGGGACCTCCCCTAGTGTTCCGCAAGTTCTAGGGGGGGCTCCACGGGCTCCCGCTCCCGGAAGGCGAAGGAATCCCCCTCAGCGTCAACCTCGATCCGCGTTCCCCCGGAAAACTGCCCTCGAACGATGGCCTCCGCCAAAGGGTCTTCAATCTGCTTCTGGATCGTCCGGCGGAGTTGACGAGCCCCGTAGGTGGCGTCGTACCCCTTTCGGACCAGAAGCTGCTCGGCGCTCGGCGTGAGCTCGATCTCGATCCCCTTCTCCAGGAGCTGTTTGTTGAGCCGGGCCATCATGAGGCGGATGATGCCCATGATGTGATCCATGGACAGGGAATGGAATACGATGATGTCGTCGATCCGGTTGAGGAACTCCGGCCGGAAGGCGCGCTTCATCTCCTCGAGCACCCGTCCCTTCATCCGCTCGTAGGACTCCCCCTCCGAATCCTGGAGAAAGCCCGGCGTGGTCCGCTTGCCGATCAACTGCGTCCCCAGATTCGAGGTCATGATCAGGATGGCGTTCTTGAAGTCCACCACGTGCCCGAGGGAGTCGGTGAGGCGACCGTCATCAAGCACCTGAAGCAGCATGTTGAAGACGTCTGGATGCGCCTTCTCGATCTCGTCGAACAAGACGACGGAGTAGGGACGGCGCCGCACCTTCTCGGTGAGGAACCCGCCCTCGTCGTACCCCACGTACCCCGGCGGCGCCCCCAAGAGCCGCGAGACCGAAAACTTCTCCATGTACTCGGACATGTCGATCCGGATCAGCGCGTTCTCGTCCCCGAAGAGGTACTCCGCCAGCGTGCGCGCCAGCTCGGTCTTCCCGACTCCGGTGGGGCCGAGGAATACGAAGGAGCCGACCGGACGCTTGGCGTCCTTGAGGCCCGCCCGTGACCGGCGGATGGCCCGGGCCACGGCCGCGATGGCGTCGTCCTGCCCCACGATCCGGCCGTGAAGGGCTTCCTCCATCCGGGTAAGCTTCTGCGACTCTTTCTCCTCCAGTTTCGCCAGCGGGATTCCGGTCCAGCGGGAAACGATGAACTCGATGTCCTCCTCCTCGACGGTCTGCTGGGCCTTCCCCTTGTGCTTCTCCCACTCCCGCTTGAGCTCTTCATCCCGCCCGCGAAGCAGCTTCTCTTTCTCCCGGAGGGACGCGGCTTTCTCAAACTCCTGCGCCTCCAGGTACATGTCCTTTTCCCGCACCACCCGCTCGATCTCCTTCTCCAGCTCTTTGATCTCGGGCGGCGGGGTCAGGGCCATCAGCCGGGTCCGCGAGGACGCCTCGTCGATCACGTCGATGGCCTTGTCCGGAAGCTGCCGGTCGGTGATATACCGGTCGGCGAGCTTGACCGCGGCATCGACGGCCTGGTCGGTGATCTTGACCCGGTGGTGCGCCTCGTACTTGTGCCGCAACCCCTTGATGATTTCGATGGCTTCGGGAACGGACGGGGCTCGCACGATGATCGGCTGGAAGCGTCGCTCGAGCGCGCCATCCTTTTCGATGTATTTCCGATATTCGTCGAGGGTGGTCGCCCCGATGGTCTGGATTTCCCCGCGGGAGAGCGCCGGCTTGAGCATGTTGGAGGCATCGATGGCCCCCTCGGCCGCGCCGGCCCCGATGAGCGTATGGAGCTCGTCCAGAAAGAGAATGACGTTTTCCGACTGGCGGATCTCCTTCATGACGGCCTTGAGGCGCTCCTCAAACTGGCCGCGGTACTTGGTCCCGGCCACCAGGGCGCCGAGGTCGAGTTGGAGGAGACGCTTCTGCACCAGCACGTCGGGGACATCGTGGTTGATGATCTTCTGGGCCAGCCCTTCGACGATGGCGGTCTTCCCCACGCCGGGCTCGCCGATCAGGACCGGGTTGTTCTTGGTCCGTCGTGACAGGATCTGGATCACCCGCTCGATCTCCATCTCCCGGCCGATGACGGGATCCAGCTTCCCTTCCCGCGCCAGCTGTGTCAGGTCCCGGGCGAACTCGTCCAGGACCGGGGTCTGGGAGCGCTTCTTGGGGCGGGGGTAGTACTGGTCCCCGAGGAGGGCCAGCGTCTCCTGGCGGACCTCGTCCAGGCGAGCGCCGAGGGACTCGAGGATCTTGGCGGCGATGGACTGCCCCTCCTTCATCACGCCGATGAGCAGATGCTCGGTCCCGATGTAGTTGTGGCCCAGCTGGCGGGCTTCCTCGATGGAGAGTTCCAGAACGCGCTTGGCCTGGGGGGTGAACGGCACTTCCCCGAACGTCAGGGTCTTCTGAAAGCCGGCCAGCGCCCGCTCCACCTCCGCCTTGACGGTCTCGAGGCGAAGGCCGAGCCGCTGCAGAACCGCCGTCGCTATCCCCTCTCCGTCCCTGATCAGCCCCAGGAGAATATGTTCGGTCCCCACAAAATCGTGGCGAAACCGGCCAGCCTCCTCACGGGCTAGAATGATGACCCGCCGCGCCCGCTCAGTGAATCGCTCGAACACTGGTCTATCCTCCGGGTCTTATTAACGTTTTCGTTCCGAAGCTGCCATTCCGCCCACAGTATATCCCAGACAGCCTTCCCTGATCTAGCCTTTTCTTTGACCTCCCCGGATCGCCCAATCAGGGCCAGGGCGCCGCCCGCCCGTCGATCAATCGATAGCTGTGGTCCGCTCTGCGGGCGAGGTCAGGGTTGTGGGTCGCGATCACGAAAGTCAACCCCCGCTCCGCCTGGAGCCGGAGAAACAGGTCGAAAATCACCTCGCTGGTCTTGGGGTCCAGGTTCCCCGTGGGCTCGTCAGCCAGGATCAGCCGGGGGCGATGCACGAGCGCCCGGGCGATGGCGACACGCTGCTGTTCGCCTCCGGAAAGCTCGCCGGGACGGTGATGAAGTCGATCGCCCAGCCCCACCCCCTGGAGGGCCTGCGCTGCCAGCTCCCGGGCCTCGCTCCACGGTCGGCGCTGGAGCAGCACGGGCAGCAGCGTGTTCTCCAGGGCCGTCATCTCGCTGAGGAGATTGTAGAACTGGAAGACAAAACCCACCTCGGTGCGCCGAAACCGGGCCAGCGCGGCCTCCGACTGGGTGAAGACCGGTCCGCCATCGAACCACACCTGGCCCGCGGTGGGGCGGGCCAGGGCGCCAAGCAGGTAGAGGAGCGTCGACTTCCCCACTCCCGAGGCGCCGACCAGCGACACCACCTCCCCCTGCCCGACCGCGAGATGCACGCCCCGCAGCACTCGAACCGGCTCCGGACCGATTCGGTACTCCTTTTCCAAACCCTGGGCGACCAGAAGTTCCCGAGCCGGAGGGCTACTCATAGCGAAGCACCTCAACCGGGTCCAACCTGGCCGCCCTGCGGGCCGGGGAGAGCGTGGCTAAGAACGAGATGAGGAGCGTGGCCCCGACCACCACCAGGAAATCCGGAGTGGTCAGCTTCATCGGAAGATGGTCGATCTGGTAGACGTCGCCAGCGAGCCGGATGATCTTGTAGTGGTTCTGGACGTAGATGAGCGCGAGCCCGACCAGACTCCCCGCCGCGGTGCCGACGATCCCGATCAGCATCCCCACCGCCAGGAAGATCGCGGCAATGCTCGTGGACGGAGCGCCCATGGCCTTCAAGATCCCGATCTCCTTCCGCTTCTCGGCCACCAGGAGCACCAGGTGCCCGATGATGGCGAAAGCCGCCACCAGCACGATGATGGTCACGATGATGAAGAGCGCGGTCTTCTCGAGCTGAAGCGCCGCGAACAGATTCCGGTTCATCTCCATCCAGTCCCGCACCCAGTAAGGGAAGCCCAGCTCTCGTCGGATGGCCTGGGCCACGGCCTTGGCCGCGAACGGGTTCTGGAGCTCTACCTCGATCCCCGTCACGCGCTCCCCGAGGGCCGCGAACTCCTGAGCCGCCGGCAGCGCCACGTAGGCCAGCGAGGCGTCGTATTCGAACATGCCCACTTCGACGGTCCCGGCCACCTTGAACCGCCGCATCTTCGGGACCATCCCCACAGCCGTCATCGCGCCCTGGGGGGAGATCACGGTCACCGACTCTCCCGGGATGACCCCGAGGGTCCTGGCCAGCTCGCGTCCCAGCACGATGGCGGGCGGCGCTCCGGGCGCCGCCAGTTCTTCCAGGCCTCCCGTTTTGAGATGGCGCGCGAGATTCGACCGTACCGCCGGCGCAGTGAGGTCGACACCGCGGACGAGCCCGCCGGTGGCCGCGCCGGCGGCGGTGAACAGCGCCTGCTGGATAACGAAGGGAGTGGCCGACCTGACCCCGGCCACGGCGCGAACGCGCCCGGCCAGCGCCCCGGCTGCCTCCACCCCGCGGCCGCCGGCTTCGAGGACCAGAATGTGGGGGTTGGCGGAGAGAATCTTGTCGCGGATGCCGTCCTGGAAGCCGGTCATGACCGCGAGCACAACGATCAGCGCGCTGACGCCCAGAAAGACCCCGCCGATCCCGATCCAGACGAACAACGAGAGGTTGGCGCGATGCCCCTTGGCTCCCAGGTAGCGAAGCCCCAGGAACAGCTCGAAGGGGAGCCCACGCTTCATCAGCCGTCGCCCTCGGCTTCCGGCTCGGCACTCTTCCGGGTCTCGGGCTTGAGCAGGGGAAAGAGGATCACGTCCCGGATCGAAGGCTGGTCGGCGAAGAGCATCACCAGGCGATCGATGCCGATCCCCTCTCCCGCCGTCGGCGGCAGGCCGTACTCGAGGGCGCGGATGAAATCCTGGTCGAGCAGTTGGGCCTCATCGTCTCCCCTCGTCCGCTCCATCGCCTGGTGAAAAAATCGCGCCCACTGCTCTTTCGGTTCATTCAGCTCCGTATACGCGTTGACGATCTCTCGCCGGGCGACAAAGAGCTCGAACCGTTCGACGAGGCTCGGCTCTCCCGGTTTCTGCTTTGCGAGCGGCGAAAGCTCAACGGGAAAGTCCACCACGAACGTTGGCTGCACAAGTGTGGATTCCACGAGGGATTCAAAGGCGGCTTTGTAAATTTGGGCGGCGGTCACTCCGGGATCTATATGCGCCAGCCGCTCTCCTGCCAGCGTGAGAATTTCACGAGGTTCTGTGGTCGGTGTAACCTCACTCCCAAGGGCGCGCGAGATCCCCTCAAAAAACGGGAGCCGGCGCCAGGGCGGGGTCAGGTCGATGGACTCCTCCTGATACGTCAGCGTGAGGCGTCCCAGGAGCGACTGGGCGAGGTGGACAAAGAGCGCCTCCGTCAGCTCCATCAGGTCGTTGTAGTCGGCATACGCCTGATAGAACTCCAGCATCGTGAACTCCGGGTTATGCTGGGTCGAGACCCCTTCGTTCCTGAAATTCCGGTTGATCTCGTAGACTCGATCGAACCCGCCGACCACGAGCCGCTTGAGGTAGAGCTCGGGCGCGACGCGAAGGTAGAGCTTCATGGCGAGCGCGTTGTGGTAGGTCTCGAACGGCTTGGCGGCGGCGCCCCCCGGAATCGGCTGCATCATCGGGGTCTCCACCTCCAGGAAGCCCCGCTCATCAAAAAATGTCCGCATGGCTTTTGTGAGACGGCTGCGGAGGCGGAACACCTCCCGCACCCCGGGGTTCACCACCAGGTCCACGTAGCGCTGACGGTAACGGGTCTCCACATCTTTGAGCCCGTGCCATTTTTCGGGGAGCGGCCGGAGCGACTTCGCAAGGAACACGAACGCCTTCACGGCCACCGTCAGCTCGCCGGTCCGCGTCCTGAACAGCTCGCCGGTGACCCCGATGAAGTCACCCACGTCGAGGTCCGTGAAGAGCGCGTAGTCGTCGCCGAGCTGGTCGGCCCGGGCGTAGAGCTGGACGGTTCCCGTATGGTCCATGATGTGGGCGAAGCAGGTCTTGCCGTGGTGCCGGAGGGCCAGGAGGCGCCCGGCCATGCTGACGGGCCCGAAGTCCCGGAGCCGCTCGTCCCGGTCCCGGTCGCCGAACAGCTCCGCCAGGTTGCCCGCCCAGTGGGTGACCGGGAAGCGGGAGCCGAACGGGTCGATCCCGCGCTGCCGGAGCGCCTCGAGCTTTTCCTGCCGCCGAGCGGGCGTGCTCATGAAAGGTATTCTACGCTGACTTCCCGGAGAGGAGGTACGCCTGGATGAACGGGTCGAGGTCCCCGTCCATGACCGCGCTCACGTTGCCCACCTCGAGGCCGGTCCGGTGATCCTTGATCAGCTGGTAGGGGTGGAAGGTGTACGATCGGATCTGGCTCCCGAAGGCGATTTCCCGCTTCTCGCCGGTCAGTTCGGCCAGCTCCTGCCGCTGCTTCTTCTCGTAGATCTGGTAGAGCCGCGCCCGGAGGATCTTGAGCGCCGTGTCCCGGTTCCTGAGCTGGGAGCGCTCGTTCTGGCACTGGACCACGAGCCCGGTGGGGAGGTGGGTGATCCGCACGGCGGAGTCCGCGGTGTTCACTCCCTGACCACCGGGACCCGAAGACCGGAACACGTCGATCCGCAGCTCCTCGTCGCGGATGACGACCTCCACGTCTTCCACTTCGGGGATGACGGAGACAGAGGCGAAGGAGGTGTGGCGCCGGCGAGAGGCGTCGAAGGGAGAGATTCGCACCAGCCGGTGGACGCCCGTCTCGCCCTTGAGATAACCGTAGGCGTACTCCCCGACGACGGTGATGGTGACCGATTTGATCCCGGCCTCGTCGCCGGGCAGAAGGTCCACCACCTCCGCCTTGAACCCGACCCGCTCCGTCCAGCGGAGGTACATTCGCATGAGTATCTGGGCCCAGTCCTGGGACTCGGTGCCGCCGGCGCCGGGGTGGATGGAGAGGATGGCCGTCTTCCCGTCGTGGGGGCCGGAGAGAATCACCTTCAGCTGGAAGGCGTCGACAGCCTGGCGGACCTCCCGGATTCCTTGCTCGATCTCCGGGGCAACGCTCTCATCCGATTCTTCGCGGGCCAGCTCCCAGAGGAGCCGGAGCTCCTCCACCTTCTGAGCCAGCTCCCGCCACTGCCCCACGAGCCGCGCGAGATCGGAGCGCTCCTGGACCACCGCCTGCGCCCGGCGGCTCTCCTCCCAGAACGCAGGGGAGGCCATCTCCTCCTCGATCTGGCGGAGCCGCGTCTCTTTGGCCTCGAGGTCAAAGATGCCCCCGCAGGTCGTCCAGCCGCTTCTCGAACTCCACTACCTCTCGCTTCAAGTCGCTGAGCATGACCGGTCTCCAAGGGCTCAAAACCCGACGTTTCTACGCTGCACCAACGCCCAGAGGCCGCTCGCCCCCGTCAGCCCGAGACAGAGATAGGCGAACAAATCGCCAAACCGCGTATAGAACGTCACCCTGCGACGGAGGGGCAAGCGGGCCGTGAGCACGCCCCGCTCGAAGAGCGGGAGCGTCGCCCGGATGCGCCCGCTCGGCTCGATGACCGCCGACACCCCGGTGTTCGCCGCTCGGGCCAGGGCCACGCGGTGCTCGACGGCGCGAAACGGAAGCACCGCCAGATGCTGCCACGGTCCGCTCGTCCGCCCGAACCACGCGTCGTTGGTGATGTTCACCATGAAGCGCGCCCCACCCGACACGAAGCCCCGGAACAGCTCGGGGAACAGTCCTTCGTAGCAGATCACCACCCCGAACGATCCCTCCGCCAAGGGGAACACCGTCTGGCGGGTTCCTGCGGCAAACTCGGAGATGAACTCCGCCCACCGCTGGACGAATCCGATGAGCCACCGAAGCGGGATGTATTCTCCGAACGGAACCAAGTGTATTTTATCATAAGACATTTCGATCCCCCTGTCGGACAGGAAAACGGCGCTGTTGTAGTAGCGATTGCCGCCGAGCCCTCCCACATCCACGGCCCCGAGGATCAGCGGAGCCCGGATGGCTCCGGAGAGTTTCGTCAGGCCGTCCAGCATCGGCGGGTCCAGCCTGAGAATAGCCGGCACCGCGGTCTCCGGCCAGATCACCACGGCAGGGCCCGACCGCGCCGCCTCCAGGGTGAGGGCCTGGTAGACTGCCATCGTCCGAGCCTGGAAGTCCGGGTCCCACTTGATCGCCTGCTCGACGTTGGGCTGCACGATGGCCACGACAAGCGCCTCTTCTTCGGCGGTCGTCACGCTCCCCCGCCCCACCCAGACCGCCAGCAGCACGAGCCCGACCGCTCCGAGAAGGCCGGGCGCGCCCCGCAGCCACCCTGCCGCGAGCGCTCCCGCCAGGGCCGCGTTCACGAGCGCGATCAGAAACGACACGCCGTAGACTCCGGTCCACTCCACCACCTGGATGAGGGGCAGCTGACGATACTGGGAATAGCCCAAGAGCCCCCACGGAAAACCCGAAAGTAGATGTCCCCGCAGCCACTCCGCGGCCACCCAGAGAACCGGCACGGCGGCCAGCGCCCATCCTCTCCCCAGGTGGCGCGCCAGCCAGCTTGCCGCCGCCGCCACGCCTCCGATGTAGAGCCCCAGATATCCGGCCAGGCCGACGATCGGCAGCCAGGTGAGCGGCCAGGGAATCGCGCTGTAAGTCCGAAAGGTATAGTCGAGCCATCCGAGCAACAGGGTGAAGAACACTACTCCGGCCAGCCAGCCGTCCCCGAACGCTTCCCTGGGCGGCCTCGCAAGGGCGCACCCGAAGACCGGAACCAGCGCCACCCAGGCGAGGAGGGGAATCTCGGTGGCGGGAAAAGCCAGGGCGAGCGCTCCCCCTGAAGCAAGGAGGAGCGGGACGCGGGCGACCCGGGGAGTGAGAAGCGCCAGGAAGCCGCGGGGTGCCGACTCCAGGGGCTCAGACCCCATGGGCCAGCCGGTCGGCGAGGATAGAGGGAAGCCCGGCTTCGCGGATTTTCGCCTGGGCCGCGCGCGTGTCATAGGAGACGCGGTGAATCGTGATCGTCTGAGCGTCGGTATCCCAGATCGCGCAGGCGGCTCGCGGGTCCCTGTCTCTCGGCTGGCCGACACTCCCCACGTTGACGATGTACCGATGCCCGGGGAGAAGCTCCTGCTGGCTGGGGTAGGGTTCGAAGCGGACCCCGTCGGGGCCCTCGATCCAGACCCCGGGACGGTGGGAGTGGCCAACGAAGCAGAGCCGCGTCCTGAAGAACGGGAAGACCTCGAAGCCGTCGCGTCCCGAAATCAGGTAGTCCCAGTTCTCCGGGGCCCGCGGGCTGGCGTGGACGAGCGTCGCCCCATCGACCCGGGCGATGAGAGGAAGGCTCGAGAGATACGCCCGCTGGTCTCCGCAGAGCTGTTCGGCCGTCCAGCGGACCGCGGCCCTGGCGAAGGGATTGAACCAGTCGAGATCCAGACGCCCCACCGCCCCGGCTTCGTGGTTGCCGCTCACGACGGCGACGGCCTCCTGGCGTACCCGCTCGACGCACGGCCCGGGGTCGGCCCCGTACCCGACGATGTCTCCGAGACAGAGGAGCCCGTCGGCGCCCCACGCTCTCACGCAGGTCAGGACGGCGGTGAGCGCTTCGAGGTTGCCGTGGATGTCGGAAAGGATGGCGTACCGGATGAGCTCCCTCCGGTAGGCGGGGTCAGGGATCCCGCCGCAGCTCTTTGAGGACGCGGTCGAGGATTCCGTTGATGAAGCCGCTGGACTCCTGCGTGCTGAACTTTTTGGCGACCTCGAGCGCCTCGTTGATGACCGCCTTCGGCGGCACTTCCGACACCCACAAAAGCTCGAAGATCCCCTCGCGGAGAATATTCCGGTCCACCACCGCCATGCGCTCCAGCTCCCAGTTCTCCGCGTACTGCTGGATCAACTCGTCGATTTTTCCCTGGTGGAGCTTTGTCCCGCGCACCAGGTGCTCGGCAAAGCTCTGAACCTCCGGATCCACCGGATGGCGACGCCAGAAGTCGGGCAACTGCCGGCTCGGATCGGCCTCGTTCTGGACATCGAGCTGGTAGAGGCACTGGAGCGCCAGCTCCCGCGCCTTCCGTCGCTTACCCACGGCGGGATGCCCTCCGGCTTGCCCTGACGCTCTCCCTGACAAGCTCGGCCATCTCGAGGGCCGCCAGCGCGGCCTCCTCTCCCCGGTTGCCCACCTTCCCCCCTGCGCGATCCAGCGCCTGTTCTTCGGAGAGCGCGGTCACCACGCCGAAGGCCGCCGGCACCCCCGTGGTCAGGGCCACGCGGGAGATCCCCGAGGCGGCCTCGCGGGCGACGTGCTCGAAGTGGGGGGTCTGCCCTTTGATCACCACTCCGAGGCAGACGAGGGCGCGGAACCGACCGGTCCGAGCGAGGTGAAACGCCGCCTGGGGAAGCTCGAAGGAGCCCGGCACCCAGATTACCTCCACATCCCGGCCGGGCACCCCGTGGCCACGGAACGCTTCCAAGGCGCCGTCAAGGAGCCGCTTTGAGATGGGCTCGTTGAAGCGGGCCACGATCACCGCGTAACGGCCACGGGCGCCCCGCGGGCCCGCCGCCTGCTCCAGCTTCCGTCTCGGCGCCCTTCCAGCCATCTCAGTCGGTCGAGAAGGCGGTGAGCAGGTGCCCGAGCTTCGCGTGCTTGGTTCGAAGGTAAGCCCGGTTGGCGTCGTTGGGGGGAATCTCGATTGGCACGCGCTCCACCATCGCCAGCCCGTACCCTTCCAGCCCGACGATCTTCTTCGGGTTGTTGGTGAGGAGCCGCATCTGCCGAACTCCCAGGTCCACCAGGATCTGGGCGCCGACCCCGTAGTCGCGGAGGTCCGGCTTGAACCCCAGCGCCAGGTTGGCCTCTACCGTGTCCTTTCCCTGGTCCTGGAGCTCGTAGGCGCGCATCTTGTTCAGGAGCCCGATTCCCCGCCCCTCCTGCCGCATGTAGACGAACACCCCGCGCCCCTCTTTCTGGATGATGGTGAGGGCCTTCTCGAGCTGGGAGCCGCAGTCGCAGCGCATCGACTGAAACACATCTCCGGTGAGACACTCGGAGTGGACCCGGACCAGGACCGGCCTGCCGTCGGTCACGTCGCCGACCACCAGGGCCAGCGGCACCCGATCATCCACCGTGGTCTCGTAGGCGATGGCGGTGAACTCACCCAGCTCGGTGGGCACGGTTGTGGTAGCCACCCGGCGGACCATTTTCTCCTTCCGGATCCGGTACTCGATCAGGTCCTTGATGGTGATGATTTTGAGGGTGTGGGCGCGGGAGAGGGTGAGGAGCTGGGGAACCCTGGCCATGGTCCCATCCTCATCCATGACCTCGCAGATCACTCCCGCGGGGGTAAAGCCCGCCAGCCTCGCCAGGTCGACGGCAGCCTCGGTGTGCCCGGCCCGCCGGAGAACGCCGCCGGGCATCGCCCGCAGCGGGAGAATGTGGCCGGGCCGCGTCAGGTCGTCGGGGCGGGTGGCCGGGTCCACGAGCGCCTTGATGGTGACGGCCCGGTCGTGAGCCGAGGTCCCCGTGCTGACCCCCTTCTTGGCGTCGACGGTGACGGTGAAGGCGGTTCCCATGGGAGCGGTGTTGTCGGACACCATCATGGAGATCTGCAGCTTGTCCAACCGGTCCCCGACCATCGGCACGCAGATGAGGCCCCGGCCGTACTTGGCCATGAAGTTCACGGCCTCGGGCGTGGCCATGTCGGCCGCCATGACGAGATCCCCCTCGTTCTCCCGGTCTTCATCGTCGACCACGACCAGGATCCGGCCAGCCCGGATCTCCTCGATGGCGGTCTCGATGGTGGCGAACTCGCGTCCGGTTTCGTCAGCGCTGGTCATTCGACACTCCTTTGGGGTTCGGGGCGAAGGAGATCCTGCGAGAAGCGGTAGAGGTACTTCCCGATGACGTCCATCTCGAGATTCACGCGGGCTCCTTCGGCCCTCTTGCCGAGCGTGGTGACGGCAAGGGTGTGCGGGATCAGCATCACCTCAAAGCTCTCCTCATCAAGGGCGGCCACGGTCAGGCTCACGCCGTCAACGGCCACGGATCCCTTGGGAATAAGATAGCGCATGAGCGACGGCTCCGGCACCCTGATCCTGGCCCTGACCGTGTCGCGGTCGGGGATCACCGTGGCCAGCGTTCCCACGCCGTCCACATGCCCCAGGACGAGGTGGCCGCCCAGCGGGGCGCCCAGGCGAGCGGGGCGCTCCAGGTTCACCCGGTCGCCGAGGACGAGATCGCTCAGCGCCGTCGCTTTCAGGGTCTCAGGTCCGAGGTCGAAGGCCAGCAGTCCCGCGCCCCGCTCCACGACGGTGAGGCAGGCGCCGTTGACGGCCACGCTGTCGCCGACCCGGCTCCGGTTGACAGCCGGACCGGCCTTCACGGTGAGCCGCCAGGCCCCCTCGCGGGCCTCGAACCCCGTGACGAGGCCCATTGCCTCCACGATGCCGGTAAACACTCACGCTCCCCGCTGAAGATCGCCCTCGATCAGAAAGTC
>CAYJUC010000002.1:37305-38464 GCA_964372605.1 uncultured bacterium
GATGCCGGTGAACATGCTCACTAGCCTCGGAGGGGGGCGAGCCCCCCTTCCGAACCGGAGAAGCTTTTCAGCATCTTGTCAGATCGCCCTCGATCAGAAAGTCCTCTCCCACCCTGCGGACCGTGACTCCACGGAGGCGGAAGGCCTCCTTGATGCTGCGGCCCGCGCCCCCCACCGGTCCCGGGGAGTCCCGCCCGCCCAAGAAGATGGGCGCGACGAAAAGCTTCACGCGGTCGACCAACCCGGACTCGAGGAACGCCGCGTTCAGCTCGCTGCCGCCCTCCAGGAGAAGGGCGGTCACCTCGAGCGCCCCCAGCCGGAAGAGGAGCGCCGAGAGGTCCACCCGACCGTCGCGGGAGGGGAGACGGAGGAGCGCGACACCGCGGGCCTCCAGGGCCCGGACCTTCTCCACCGGCGCGCCCTCGGTGGTGACGACCAGCGTCCGCTCCGGGCGGCCCGCGCGAAGAACGCGGGCGTCGAGCGGGATCCGGCAGTGGCTGTCCACCACGATCCGGTACGGCTCTCGGGGCCACGGTGAAGGGAGCCTGACGGTCAGCTCAGGATCATCCTGCAGCACGGTCCCGATCCCCACCGCCACGGCGTCCGATTCGCTCCGCATCCGGTGAACCTCGAGCCGGGCCGGCTCCCCCGTGATCCAGCGGGAGTTCCGATCCAAGGCGGCGATCTTCCCGTCCAGCGTCATCGCGGCCTTGAGCGTGACCAGCGGTCGTCGCTCGGCCATGTAGACGAAGAAGGCGCGGTTCTGCTCCCGCGCGGCGCCGGCCATAGAGCCCACCAGGACCAGGCACCCGGCCTGACTGAGGGCCGCGATCCCCCGGCCGTTCATCAGCGGGTTCGGATCCTGGACCGCCACCACGACCCGCCGGATCCCCGCCTCGATGACCGCGGGGACGCAGGGAGGGGTCCGCCCGTGATGGACGCACGGCTCCAGGGTGACGTAGAGGGTTGCCTCCCGAGCCCGTTCTCCCGCAGCGGCAAGGGCCTCCACCTCGGCGTGGGCGGCGCCAGCCTGACGATGATACCCTTCCCCGACCACCACTCCGGACTTCACCACCACCGCCCCGACCATCGGGTTGGGAGAGGTCAGCCCCCGGCCGCGCTCGGCCAAGGCCAACGCCCGGGCCATGTACTCGAGATC
>CAYJUC010000003.1:0-35896 GCA_964372605.1 uncultured bacterium
GGTAGTCGTACCTAACCTCGCCCTGATCGGTCAGGACCCTCCGCCCCTCCAGGTCAATCGACCGGACCTCGGCTCTCCGAAAGTCCACGCGCGTCTTCCGGAAGAGCGGGCGGAGTGGCCTGACCACATGGCGAGGCTCGACACCCCCCGAGGTGATCTCATGGAGCATCGGAACGAACAGGTGATAGTTCTCCTTGTCGAGGAGCACGATCCTGGCCGATCGCTCTCGACGCAGCGCCCTTTCGAGATGGAGCGCCGCGTAGAGCCCGCCAAAGCCGGCCCCGAGGATGACGACCTGCCTATCGGGCATCGGTGACCCAGCGCGATCTCATGGCGTAGCCGCGTCCGATCCTCTGGCGGAGCCCTCGGATACTTTGGGTAGCTGCGCTGACGAGTAACAGGATCAGCTCCGACAGCGGATCGAGACGAGGATCGCTCCTTTCCTGCGTCAGACTCCGGCCATTGTTAGGGCAAGGGCTATGCCAAGATCCAGACCGAACGCCAGGGCTGCGCTGTAACGTATGGAGAAAGAAGAGAGGAAATGCAGAAAGCCGGACTCTGCGCGCGCAGGAGAGACTTCAATAGGAAGAGTGAGGACTAGGCGTTTCGTCCCCTCGAGGGACGTTTTGTCCCCCCGGGTGGATCAGCGCGAAATACGATACGCCTTGAGCTTTCGATTGAGAGTTTTCAGGTGAATTCCCAGGAGGCGGGCGGCCTCGGCCTTCTTGCCTTGGGTCCGCTCGAGGACCTTCAGGATGTGAAGCCGTTCGATCTCGGAGAGCGAAAGGTGTGAAGGCGCTTCCTTTCCCAAGGACTGGTGAGGCGTGCGAATGTTCGGGGGGAGGTCGTCGGGGCCGATGACAGGCCCTGGGGAGAGGATCACGAGGCGCTCGATGGTGTTGGCGAGCTCTCTGACATTCCCCGGCCACGGGTAGTCGACGAGGAGCGCGAGAACCTTGTCGGAGACCCCCTTCGTCTTCTGGCCAGGGAGTCGGAACTGATGCAGGAAGTGGTCGATCAGCAGCGGGATGTCGTCCTTCCGCTCCCTCAGGGGAGGGAGCGTCATGGTGATGACGTTGAGGCGGTAGTAAAGATCCTCCCGGAAGCGCCCCGCCTGCACCTCCTGGGCCGGGTCCTTGTTGGTGGACGCCAGGATGCGGACATTGACCTTGAGGGTCCGCGTGCTTCCCACCCGGCGCAGCTCGCCGGCGTCCAGGACCTGCAGGAGCTTGGCCTGCATCGCCGCGCTCATCTCCCCCACCTCATCGAGGAAGAGGGTGCCCCCGTCGGCCACCTCGAAGAGGCCCGGCTTCGCGCTGACCGCGCCGGTGAAGGCGCCCTTCTCGTGGCCGAAGAGCTCGCTTTCCAAGAGTTGATCCTGAAAGGCGCTGCAGTTCACGGCTAAGAAGGGCTGGGCACTGCGCCGGCTCCCCTGATGGATGGCCCGGGCCACCAGCCCTTTCCCCGTCCCGGTCTCTCCCTGGATCAAGACGTTGGCGTCGGTCGGGGCGATCCGCTCGATCGTCTGGAGCAGGGAACGGATCGCCGGGCTTCCGCCCAGGATGAGCGGGGGGGCCTCTGTCTGGGCCACCATCCGCCTTAGCGCGACGTTCTCTTTCTGAAGCCGCTTCTTCTCCGCCGCCCGTTTGAGGACCTCCTCCACCTCGGAGAGCCTAGCCGGTTTCGTGAGGTAGTCATAAGCGCCCAGTTTCATGGCCTGAATAGCGTCGTCAATGTCGGGATGGCCCGTCAGGACGATCACCTCGGCGGAGAGGCCGGCCTCCTTCATCCGTTTGAACGCCTCCATGCCCCCCATGCCGGGCATCTTCAGGTCCAGCAGGACAACCTCGAAGTCACGGGCAGCCAATGCGGAGAGGGCCTCTTCCCCGCTCTGCACGCACTGGACAGAGTGCCCCATGCGTCCGAGCTCGCTCTCCATCAGGATGCGGAACGGCTCTTCGTCATCGACCACCAGCACCCGCATCAGGCTCCTCGCTTCCCCTCACGGCCCATGGTTGCCATCACACACCTTCATCTCTCCAGGAGGAGTTTCACGGTCACTGTGGTCCCCCTGCCGATGCCTTCGCTCTTGACCTCGATCGTCCCCCCATGCTGCTCGACGATGCTCTGGCAGATGGGGAGGCCCAACCCGGTCCCCTTGCCAACCTCTTTGGTAGTGAAGAAGGGATCGAAGACTTTCGGCAGGTTCTCCGGGGGGATGCCGCATCCGTTATCGGCAACGGAGATCTGGACGATTTCTTGGCCTCGAGAGCCTTGCCCTCGCGCCATGGTGGTGACAGCGATCCGGACCTCTCCCGCGCCTTCGATGGCGTCGAGCGCGTTGGTCAGGAGATTCAAAAGGAGCTGCTGAAGCATCTGCGCATCGGCCTTGAGCTGGACGGGACTCGGAAGGGGCTCCATCAGGATCCGCTTGTTGGCCATAGCGGCCTGTCTGTCCACAAAGGAGACCGACTCCGAGATGAGCCTGCCGAGATCGACGAGCGTAAAGGAAGGCTCCCGCTGCCTCGCGAAGTCCAGGAGCCTCCGGACGATGGAGGCGGCGCGGTCCACCTCCCCCTGGACCATCCTGAGGAATCGTGGGAAGTCCTCGAACTCCTTGCTGGCCAGAAGCGTCTCGGCCTGAGAGCGCCGCTGGAGAGCTTCAACGAAGCCCGCGATGGTATTCAGCGGGTTATTGAGTTCATGGGCCAGCCCCGCGGCGAGCCGACCGAGGGAGGCCAGTTTTTCCTGCCTGAGCAGCAGGACCTGGGATCGCTTCAGCTCCTCGTATGAGCGGTGGAGGTCTTCGTAGAGGCTGGCGTTCTCGATGGCGATGGCGGCCTGGGCGGCCAACGTCATGGCCAGAGCCTCATCTTCTTCAGTGAACTCCTCGGCGCCCTGTTTCTCGGTGAGATAGAGATTCCCGAACACCTTGCCCTTTGACACGATGGGCACGCCGAGGAAGGACTTCATCGGCGGGTGGTTCGGGGGGAAGCCGTGGGCCCGGGGATCTGTCGTCAAGTCCTTCAGGCGGAGCGGTTTCGCCTCCTGCACGAGGACGCCCAGGATGCCTTTCCCCACCGGCAGAGGGCCGATGGCCCTCTTCGTTTTCTCGTCGATACCTGCCGTGATGAACTGGCTCAGCCCACCCTTCCCATCCAGGACCCCGAGGGCCCCGTACCGTGCGCTCACCACCTTGCAGGCCATGTTGGCGATCCGCTGAAGCACGGCCGTCAGAGAGAGCCTGGCGCTCAACACCATCCCCGTTTTCACCAGCGTCCGGAGTTGATCGATCTCGCGTTTGCTGACCGCCTCCCGCTCCTCTGCCACGGCGAGAACGGCACGGGCCAGGAAGCGGTCCGCCATCAGCGAGTAGAGATCCAGGGCCTTCGCCAGCCGCCCGGTATCGGGCTGATATTTCCTAAAGAGGGATCGCCGGTACACATCGCGGAGCACGAGGAGGCCGTCAATGATGTGCTCAGTGGTCATTCCCCTCCGCAAACCCGGCCGAGCCATGAACCGGGCCCAACCTCGAACCGCTTCGTATTTCCCGGTTTCCAAGCATTTCACGTAAGTGTCGGAGAGCGCGTGCGACTCGTCCTCGATCTCCTGCGGGGTAAGGCCCTGAAGGAGCCCGTTCGCTCTCATCTGCCGGACCCACTGCCGCCGCAACCCTTCGCGTTTTTGCAGGAAGTGGTTCGTCAGTTCTTGGCGGAATCTATCGCTTCGGGCCATGTTGAGCCTTCTCTTTTAGCTACATTCTTCCGCTTGCTTCAACGAACTGTCAAGCGAGACGCCGAAGTCCATTTGGGTCGTCGCACGCTTTTCAAATGAGCCAAACCCAATCGCTAACCCGGAGCTGCGTTATGGGCCGCATGAAGCCAGCAGATCAAGGGTGACATGAGGGAGCAATTTATGAGACATGATTGCCGTCCAAATGGGGAAGTTGACCGCCAGGGGACGACCCGAGCGTGGAGCTCTCGGACGAGGTGCTCTGTCAGCGGGTGGCCGCTCGGGACGAAGCGGCCTTCAACCTCCTGGTCCAGCGCTACAGGGAGCGGGCGTACCGACTGGCCTGGTCGATCCTCCGTGATGCCGAGGAGGCGCGGGACCTCTCCCAGGAAGCGTTTATCCGGCAGCGTCGCATCCTGGAGAACTTCCGGCAGTGGAAAGGGATGACGCCGGAGGAACGGCAGGCGGCGCGCGAGAGCTTCAAACGCTTCCGGCAGTTGCCGCCCGAGGAGAAGCAACGGATCCTGGAGGACTTTCAGCGCTGGAGCGAGCTGCCTGAAGCCCGGCGGTTGGAGCTTCGGCACGCCTACGAGCGATTCCAGCGTCTGCCGCCGGAGCGACGGGAGCGGATTCTGGAGCGCTTCAAACGATTCCAGTCGCTCCCGCCGGAGGAGCGCGAGCGGATCACGCGGAACTGGGAACGCTGGCAGCAGATGGCTCCGGAAGAGCGGGCGCGGGGGCGCCACCGGTGATGAGCCGGAGGTTGACCTTGGCTCACTCCCCGGGCGCCAGCAGCACGTCGAAACTCACCCGCGCCTGATCGCCGACAGACAGGAAGAACTTCCTGGGAGGACTGATCCCGTAGTCGGTCATTCTGAGAGTCCCCTCACCCCTCACCCATACCTGACCGTCCCGGATCTGCGCCCGTCCGGTTAGGGTGATGGGCCGGTCGACCCCGCGGATCGACAGCTCCCCTTCGACGGTAAGCTGGGTGTCCGCCCGCTCCGCCAGCGAGGGGAAAGACGCCCGGACCTCCCGGACGGTGAAGCGGATGTGGGGGTGCTTGTCCACCTCCAGAGTCGTTCGCAGGTCCCTGTCCCGCAGGTCGATCCCGGTTTTGAGAGACGCCGGGTTGACCGTCACGTTCCCCCTGATTCCAGCCGGAATATTTTCCAAATCCGCCTGAAACTCCCCCCGCACCTCCTGCGTGCTTCCCCGGAAGTCGCCGAGGGGGAAACTCGCTTCGAACATCACCTGGCTCCTGGCCGGGACCAGCACGTAGCTCTTGGGCTCCGCCCGGACCGGCGAGGTGACGGAGAAGAGGGAGAGCAGGAGGACCATGAGCGCGCGCCGCACCGTGCGGTAGGCATACCACAGCGATCTTGGGGCGTCAACGGTCGGTCCGGCAGCTCCTTCGGGGATTTTTGATTGACAGGGTGGGACGGGGGATTTATGGTGAGTTTTGCGCGATATGGTCAAGATTTACACCAAAAAAGGCGACGAGGGCCAGACCAGTCTTCTGGGAGGACAGCGGATCTCCAAGTCCGATCTCCGCCCGGAGGCGTACGGGACCCTCGACGAAGCCTGCTCGGTTCTTGGGGTGGCTCGGGCTGCGAACCAAGACGAAGAGCTGAAGGCGGTGATCCACACCATTCAACAGGATCTCTTCCTCTTGGGGGCCGAGCTGGCCACAGCGCCCGAGGACCGGGGCCGGTTCAACTTCCGGCTCACCGCCAAGCACACCGCCCAGCTGGAGTCGCTCATCGATGCCAGGTTATCCAAGATCGAGCTTCCGCGGGCCTTTATCATTCCCGGCTCCTCCTCCTACATTCCCTCGCTCCTGGACTGGGCCCGGGCCGTGGTCCGCCGCGGCGAGCGGAGGGTGGTGGAACTCAAGGAGGCGGGGCTTCTCGAAAACCCCGAGGTCTTGAAATACATGAACCGGCTCGCCGATCTCCTCTTCGTTCTGGCCCGGTACCAGGAGGCCGTGGAGGGGAAGGGCGCGGTTCAGTGGAAGGGCCGCCGAGAGGGGATCACTTCTTAGCCAACCCAGGGGCGAAGAGCCATGGGACGAGGCGGTCGCGTCATCTGGTCCATTGTGATCCCGGCCTACGATGAGGCTCATCGGTTGCCCGCCTACCTCCAGCGGGTCCTCGCCTACTTTCAGGAGCGTGGGGAATCCTACGAGGTCCTTGTCGTCGATGACGGCAGCCGGGATGGCACAGCCGACGGCGTTCGGGAGCTGCAGCGCGCGTGGGACCAGATCAAGTTGATCGTGCTCCCGTCCAACCGGGGGAAGGGATACGCGGTCCGGGTGGGGATGGTGAACGCGGTCGGCGACTTTCGCCTGTTCGCGGACGCCGACGGGGCCACACCGATCCTGGAGCTGAACCGGTTGGAGGCGGCGCTCAAAGGAGGCGCCGACATCGTGATCGGCTCTCGAGTCCTGACCGATCCCGAGGTGTCGGTCCGGGCGCTGCCGCATCGAAAGATGGTGGGGCGACTGTTCAACTGGCTGGTGGCGGGGATCGGCCTCAAGGGGATCGCCGATTCCCAGTGCGGTTTCAAGCTCTTCCGCGCCCCGACGGCGGAGGATCTTTTTCGCTCCCTCAGGACCGACGGCTTCGGCTTCGACGTGGAGCTTCTGCTGCTGGCCCAGCGGCGCGGCTACAGGGTGACCGAGGTTCCCGTCAACTGGGCTGATCAGCCGGGCAGCAAGCTCTGGGTGATCGCCGAAGGCCCCAAAATGCTCCGCCAGATCCTCTCGGCCCGCGCCAACCTGGCCCTCGGCCGCTACGATCGATGAGCGCCGCAGGCGACCACGCGGAAGACCAGCGGGTTGCGCGGCGGGCCCGGCAGATCGAGCCGTTCCTGGCCGTAGAAGTCTTCGAGAAGGCCCAGGAGCTGGAGCGGCACGGGATCGACGTGATCCACCTGGAGTTCGGCGAACCGGACTTCGAGACCCCAGCCGTAATCCGGGAAGCGGCGCTCCGGGCCATCAAGGACGGCCGCACAAAGTACACGGCCAGCCTGGGAATCCTTCCCCTCCGGGAAGCCATCGCCGAGCACTATCAGGCTACCTACGGCGTCCGGGTCTCCCCCGAGCAGATTCTCGTGACGCCCGGGACCTCTCCCGCCCTGCTCCTCCTCTTCACCGGCCTCCTCGATCCGGAGGATCAGGTGATCCTCTCCGATCCCCACTACGCCTGCTATCCCAACTTCGTCCGCTACGCGGAAGGGGAGCCGGTTTCTGTGAATGTCTACGAGGAGGACGAATTCCAGTACCGCCCCGAAGCGATCCGCCGGCAGCTCAGCCAGCGGGTGAAGGCGATCATGATCAACTCGCCGGCCAATCCCACCGGGACCTGCCTCTCCCACCAGCGGATGGCCGCCGTGGCGGAGCTGGGACCGTGGATCATCTCGGACGAGATTTACCACGGTCTCAGCTACGAGGGGCGGGACCACAGCATCCTCGAGTACACGGACCGGGCCTTCGTCCTGAACGGCTTCTCCAAGGCCTTTGCCATGACCGGATGGCGGCTCGGCTATCTGATCGCCCCCAGGCCGTTCGTCCGCCCGCTCCAGAAAGCCTTTCAGAACTTCTTCATCTCGACCTGCGACTTCGTCCAGTGGGCCGGGGTGGCCGCCTTGAAAGAGGCCGGCGGAGAGGTCCTGAGGTTCAGGCGGATCTTCGACGAGCGCAGGCGGGCCACGATCGCCGGCCTGCGCGAGGCCGGCCTGGGGGTCGGCTATGAGCCCACCGGGGCCTTTTACGTTCTGGCCAACGCCAGGCGCTACACTCAAAAGTCGTTCGATTTCGCCTTCGAGATCCTGGAGAATGCCCATGTGGGAGTCACGCCGGGAATCGACTTCGGCCTGAACGCCGAGGGGTATCTTCGCGTCTCGTACGCCAACTCGCTGGACCGGATCCTGGAAGGCGTTCGCCGGATCGGGAAGTTTCTGGGCTCGCTCGGCCGATGACTGGCGTCGGGGGTATGATCTTCCGCCGCGCCACCGAGCCGGCGTCGTCTTGATCGACTCACGCCCGTCATGGACGTCGCGTACATCGCCACTCACGCCAGGGAAGACCAGCGCCACTGGTGGTTCGTCGGCCGCCGGGCGGTGATCCTGAGCGTCGCCCGAGAGCTGTTCGGCCGGGGAGGGCTCCGGTTGTCGGAGATCGGTTGCGGGACCGGCTCGCTGCTGGGGGCGCTGTCCGAGTTCGGGGAGGTGACGGGAGTGGAGGGATCGCCAGATTTTCTCCGCGTGGCCCGGCGTTGCGGTCGCCCGGTTCTCTCCGGAACGCTCCCCGACGCGATCCCGCTCCCGTCCGGTTCCCTGGACGGGGTCCTGCTCCTGGACGTGCTCGAGCATATCGACGACGACCAGGCGGCGCTCCGCGCCGTCCTCCGGCTGCTCGTGCCCGGCGGTCTGCTCCTCTGCACCGTCCCAGCCTATCAAGCTCTCTGGAGCTCCCACGACGTCGTCCTCGGCCACAGGCGGCGTTACACGAGGGCGACGCTTCGCCGCGCGCTTGGCGGCGCGGGGTTTCGGGTGACCCGGCTCACCTACTTCAACACGCTCCTCGCTCCTCCGGTGGCGGCCGCGAGGCTCTTTGGGAGACGGCGCCGCGCTCTCCGGCACGACCTGGTTTCTCCGCCGCGCTGGCTCAACAGTCTCCTGGCCCGGCTCTTCGCTCTCGAGGCGCCGCTTCTCCGGCGCGTCAATTTTCCTTTTGGTATTTCCGTGCTGGCTATCGCCCAGCGACCCACTCCCGGCTGATCCCGGAAGCCGCCGGCCATGGCAGGCCTCCGCGACCCTTGCTGGCTCCTCCTCGCCCTGCTCTTCGGGGTCCTCCTCATCGTGACAGTGGTCTGGGTCTCCGTGGATCAGCGGCCTCCGATGTGGGACCACGCCAACCACCTGGAGCGGGCCGTGACGTGCAAGCAGATCCTGGCCGATCCCGGGAGGGACCGCTTCCGCGAGATCATGGCCATCTCCGCGTTTTACCCGCCCGTTGTCCCGTGCGCAGCCGGTCTGCTCTATCTCCTCGTTCCGGTGACCCCGGTGACCGGCCAGGCGATCATCCTGGGGTTTCTCGGCGTCGGGCTCCTGGCGATCTTCCTGCTGGGCCGCCTGCTCTTCGATTCCCGGACCGGGCTCCTGGCGGCCCTGATCTTCGGGACCGCGCCGTTCGTGCTCTTCTCCAGCAACAACTTTCAGCTCGACCTTCCGCTGGCGTCCATGGTCGCTTTGGCGATCCTGACTCTGGTGAAGAGCGAAGGGTTTTCTCGGCGCGGGTGGTCCTGGGCTTCCGGGGTGATCCTGGGGCTGGGCCTCCTGACCAAGCCGCCGTTCGTCGCCTACGTGCTCCCGGCCCTGGTCATCGCCGCGCTCGCCTTCGGGAGCGGTGAGGACCGGGCGCGCCGGTGGGGCAACCTCGTCCCCGCGCTGCTCCTGCCGGCGGCGCTGGCGCTGCCATGGTACGGCCCCCGACTCTTCGGCCTCCCCGCCCAGGTCTTGAACCGCTCCTTCAAACAAGCGGCCGAATCGGGGTACCCCGAAGTCCTCTCTGCGTTTTCGCTCACGTTTTACCCTCGCGCCTTCCTGCCCCAGTTCGGCATTCTGGCGGGGCTCCTGTTCGCATGGGGGTGCTGGGCCCTCAGAAACGACCGGCGGGTCCGGGGCCTCCTCCTGGCCTCCTGCCTGATCCCGTTCGGCATCTTCGTCTTCCTCCAGAACAAAAATCTTCGCTACACCCTCCCGATTCTCCCGATGGCGGCGCTGGTCGCTGCCGGAGGGCTCCGGGCTGTGAGGCCGGCCTGGCGCCGGGCGCTTCTGGCGGGATGCGTGGTGTTCTCGCTGGTTCAGGTCGGAGCTTCCGCCTTTGGGATCCCTCCCGTTCCGGCTTGGACCCCGTTCAATCTGCCTCTCGTGATGGGCGGCCCCCCCAGCACCGCAGAATGGCCGCACGCGAAGATCCTGTCGTTGATCGTGAGGGAGAGCGGGGGACAACCAGTCACGGTCAGCGTCGTCCCCAACTACAATTTCTTCTCGGTCTCTAATTTTCGTTACTACGCGGTCCGGGACGGGCTCCCGCTCACGATCACCCGCGCATGGGATGAGTATCCGTTGAAGATTGATTTCATACTCCTCAAGACCGGGGACCAGGGACCCGCGTTCTCCCTGGCAAAGCCCGGCCGGATCATAGCCAGGATCGAGGCGGGGGACCCTCCCTTCGAGAAGGCCTTTCCGATCATCGCGGAGTTTCCCCTTCCCGACGGGAGCCGGGCGTATGTGCGGAAGCGGAGCCTGGCGGCGGTTGAGGGGGTCACACCAGAGGCCATGGCTAGGCGGTTCGAGGCGGGAGCCAGGCAGTTCCTGGGGCGGTTCGCCCGGGAGGTGGAGGGGCTGGAGATCCGGTTCGCGTCCACGCCTGGCGAGCTGCTCCGGGGGGGCATAGACCGGATTCAGATTTCAGCCGGGAAGGCAACGGTCGGAGAGTTTTCAATAAAGCGTCCTCCGCTGACCATCCGGGATGTTCGTTTCACCGTGGAAGGGCTTCGCGTCAACCCCCACCGTCTCCTGACCACCGGGGAGGTCGAGCCCCTGGAGATCGGCCGGCTTCAGGTCCACCATCTGGTGGTGACCGAGGAAGACCTGGGGGCCTTCCTGTCCGGGCAGCCACGGCTCACCGGGCTTCGGGTCCGACTGGAGGACGGAAGCGCAGCCGTGGAACTTCGGCAACCCGGTCCCGATCTGAACGCCCGCCTCCGTTTCGTGGTCCCCGGCCCGCTCGGCGCGGCCTTCGGCCTCGAGGTCGAAGCGGTGCGCCTGGGCGGATTCCCGCTGCCGGATGGGCTGACCCATTGGGTGGTCAGGCACTACGACCCGGCGCCCCGGCTCTCCCAGCTCCCGGTGGCGGTCAGGCTCGAACCCGTCAGCATCCGGACGGGAAGAATCGAAATCGGCGCGCTGGACGGGTCCTTGCGTCGTCGGCTAGAGTAACGGAGGCGCTGATCGCCGAACGGGAGGATGTCGGTGGCCGAATCCCCGAACGCCAGGAAATCACGCGCGCTGAAGATCGTGAGAGTGTTGGAGAAGTCATATCCGGACGCCCGGATCGCGCTGGAGTTTGGGAATCCCCTGGAGCTCTTGGTGGCGACCATCCTGGCGGCCCAGTGCACCGACGAGCGGGTCAACATGGTGACCCGGGATCTCTTCAGGAAGTACAAGAGCGCCGACGACTACGCCGGGGCCGGCCTCGCCACGTTCGAGAAGGAGATCCACTCCACGGGCTTCTACAAGGCCAAGGCCAGAGCCGTGCTCGGGATGGCCAAACAGCTGGTGGAGCAGCATGGCGGGCAGGTCCCGAGGACCGTGGAGGAGCTGATGGCGCTCCCCGGGGTGGGGAGAAAGACGGCCAACGTGGTGCTGGGGAATGCCTACGACCAGCCGGCGATTGCCGTTGACACCCATGTGTTCCGGGTCTCCCAGCGCCTCGGGCTCGCCAGATCCGACGACCCGGAAGAGATCCATGATCAACTCTGTCAGGTTCTCCCACGGGCGAAGTGGACCTTGATCACTCACCTCCTGACCACCCACGGGCGTCGGGTCTGCCAGGCCCGGACGCCAGCCTGTCCCACCTGTCCGGTTCGCGCCCTCTGCCCCTGGCCGGGAAAGTCCGCGAAATAGCAGGCCGTACCAGGGCCGTACCAGCTTTCCCTTGACAGCAGAAGAAGGTTCGTTTAGCATTGATTTTTGCAAATTTTTTTGAACCTTTGAGTCCGTGCAGGCGTGCGTGGCGCAAGCCCGGGTGCCCGCCTTGCTCAGTATAGGCGGGCGTGGCGCCAGCCCGGGTGCCCGCCTTGCTCAATGGACGGGGGCAGAAGCCGGACGACCAGATGTCTACGCTCGAGCCAGCCGTGAAAGAAGTTTCCCGGAAGTGGTATCTGGTGGATGCCGAGGGGAAAGTGCTCGGCCGACTGGCCACGCAGGTCGCCGTGCTCCTTCTGGGGAAACACAAGCCGACCTACACGCCCCATCTGGATGTGGGGGATCACGTGGTCGTGGTAAACGCCGAGAAGGTTCACCTGACGGGTAAGAAGCGTGCGAGCAAGATCTACCGCTGGCACACCGGCTACATCGGCGGGCTTCGCGAAGTGAGCGCCGCCGAGATGCTGAAGACCCGCCCGGAACGGGTGATCGAGTGGGCGGTGCAGGGAATGCTTCCCAAGGGGCGCCTCGGCCGAGCCATGGCGCGGAAGCTCAAGGTCTACAGGGGGCGGGAGCATCCGCACGCGGCCCAGCGACCGGAGCCCTTCGACCTCCTGGTCAGAAATTCTCGGAGGGGAACCTGATGGCGGCACTGACCCAGTACTACGGAACGGGACGGCGAAAAACCTCGGTGGCCCGGGTCTGGCTTCGGCCGGGTCAAGGGACCATCACGGTCAACCGGAGGAATTTTGAGGATTATTTTCCGGGAGAGACCTTCCGGATGATTATTTGCCAGCCGTTACAGCTGACCAACACGCTGGGGCAGTTCGACGTGCGGATCAACGTGGGGGGCGGGGGAGTGTCGGGGCAGGCTGGGGCCGTCAGGCATGGGATCGCCCGGGCCCTCCTCGTCTTTGACGAGAAGTTTCGTTCCGCGCTCAAGCGAGCCGGTTTCCTGACCCGAGATCCGCGGATGCGGGAGCGGAAGAAGTACGGTCAGCCGGGCGCCCGGAAACAGTTCCAGTATTCCAAGCGGTAGTTCGAGCCGAGGGGCTTCGGCGCCGACAGCATCACCGTCGGCGCAAGCCACGAGGCGAGGCCCGAGTATTCGATCCGACCGCCCCCCGCCGACTTCGCCCGGGCACCTGCGGGGTTCGAGCAGAACGGGTGGGCCGGTTGGACCAAGCATGGATCAAGAGTGACTGAACAAGAGGCGGTCATGGTGCGGGTCGCGGTGGCAGGGGCCAGTGGGTACATGGGGGCAGAGCTCCTGCGTCTCCTTCTGGTTCACCCCAGGGTGCGGCTGACGGCGGTGACGTCCGAGCGGCTGGTGCGTGAACCCATCGACCGGGTGTTTCCGAGTCTCCGAAGCCTCACCGGCCTCGCCTTTCAGGAGCTCCACCCCGAGCGGCTGGCTGAAGAGGCCGACCTGATTTTTCTCGCCCTCCCTCACGCCGAGTCCCAGCAACACGTGCCGACGCTCCGGCGCTGCGGCCGGCGGATCATTGACCTCTCAGCCGACTACCGGCTCCATGACGCCCTAGCCTTCCAGACCTGGTACACGACCCCGCACGCGGATCCCGCGGGGCTCGCGGAGGCGGTCTACGGCCTTCCCGAATTGCACCGGAAGGAGATCGCGTCGGCCAACCTCGTTGCCAACCCCGGGTGCTATCCGGTGGGCGCCGTGCTGGCCATCACGCCCCTCCTGAGGAGCGGCCTGGGAAGATCCGAGGGGATCGTCATCGATTCGAAATCCGGGGTGACGGGCGCGGGGGCTCAGGGGCGGAAGGTAGACCCGATGTATCTCTACACCGAGGCCAACGAGAACATCCAGGCTTACGGCGTCCCCCGTCATCGCCACATCCCCGAGATCGAGCAGGAGCTTACCGGCGTCGCCGGGCGGCCGGTCCGGGTGAGCTTTACCCCCCACTTGATTCCTGTGAACCGCGGCCTGTTGACCACCGCCTCGGTTCCGCTGGCGGAAAAGGCGACGCCGTCCGACCTCCAGGCGTGTTATCGGGAGTTCTACGCCGGGGAACCGTTCGTCCGGGTACTCCCCGAAGGGGCGCTGCCGACCACTCGGGCGGTCGTGGGCTCCAACTTTTGCGACGTCGCCGTGGTGGCGGATCCTCGGACCGGTCGCGTGGTCTGCCTGTCCGCGATCGATAACCTGGGCAAAGGCGGCTCGGGCCAGGCCGTTCAAAACCTCAACCTGATGCTGGGGTGGGGCGAACGCACCGGGCTCGAGGCGCCCCCGGTCTATCCTTAACCCATGGCTCAGATGGAGTGGCTCGAGGGCGGAATCACGGCGGTTCCCGGAATCCTCGCATCGGGCATCCACGGAGGAATCAAGGCCGGCGGGAAAAAGGATCTGGCGCTCATCTACTCCGCGTCACCAGCCCGCGCCGCCGCTGTCTTCACCGGGAACCAGATCAAGGGCGCCCCGGTTCAGGTCTCCATGGAGCATATCAAGGGGGGGACGGTCCAGGCGATCGTGGTCTCCAGCGGGAATTCCAACGTGTGCACCGGGGAAGCGGGAATCAAGGACGCGCGCGACATGGCCAAGACCGTGGCGGATCTGCTCCGCATCCCCCCGCGTCACGTGCTGGTGGCCTCGACCGGCGTCATCGGTCGGCCATTGCCGATGGAGAAGATTCGACCCGCGCTCCCGAAGCTTGTGAAGGCGCTCTCCCCGCAGGGCGGGCGGAACGCGGCCGAAGCCATCATGACCACGGATACGCGCCCCAAAGAGGCGGCGCTCCGCGTGGAGGTGACCGGTCGACCGGTCACCATCGGCGGGATGGCGAAGGGCGTGGGGATGATTGACCCCCACATGGCGACGATGCTCTGCTTCATCGCCACCGACGCCGGGGTTTCACAGGAGGCCCTCCAGCCGGTGCTCAAGCGGGCCGTAGACCGGTCATTCAACCGGATCACCATAGACGGAGACCAATCGACCAGCGACATGGCGGCGCTCCTGGCGAGCGGCCTGGCCGAGAACGCGCCGCTGGAGAGGGGGAGCCGGGGACTCAGGCAATTCTCCCGCGGCCTCGACGCCGTCACCCTGCGGCTGGCCCGGATGCTGGTGGAAGACGGCGAGGGCGCGACCAAGCTCGTGGAGATCGCCGTGCGGGGAGCCAGGAGCCGGAGGGATGCGCTCGCCGCCGCCCGCGCGGTGGCCACCTCGCTCCTGGTGAAGACCGCGATCAACGGCCAGGACCCGAACTGGGGACGGATCATGATGGCGTTGGGGAAAAGCCCGGCGCGGGTAGAGGCCGAGCGGGTGGCGGTCTGGTTCGGCGACGAGCAGGTGGTGGAACGGGGTCAATTCCGGCCGGGAGCGAAGGCGGATCGCCTCAGGGAGATCATGGCGCGGCCCGAGTTCACCATCCAGATTGACCTCGGAATCGGCGCAGGCAGAGAACAGGTCTGGACCTGCGATATTTCCGATGAGTATGTGCGGATCAATGCGAAGTACACGACCTGAACTCTCGGAGGGGGTGGGGACCCCCTCCGAATTACACACGCTTCCCAAGTTCGGTCCCCGGCAGGGGTCGGGAGGCGGAGGCAAACCGACGGAGGAATAGCATGACCACATTGACGATGAAGGAGCTCCTCGAAGCGGGGGTCCATTTCGGTCACCAGACCAAGCGATGGAACCCAAAGATGCAAAAGTACATCTTCGGGGAGCGGAACGGGATCTACATTATCGATCTGCAGAAAACCCTGAAGAAGTTCCGCGAGGCCTGCACCTTCGTCCGCGACCTGGCCGCGGAGGGGGGGACGCTCCTGTTCGTCGGAACCAAGAAGCAGGCCCAGGACACCGTGTTCGAAGAGGCGACCCGCTGCGGCATGTTTTACGTGAACCAGCGGTGGCTGGGGGGAACCCTGACAAATTTTGCCACGATCCGGAAGTCTATCGCCCGCCTGAAGAAACTGGAGGAGATGAAGGAGACCGGCGAGTACGAGCGACTTCCGAAGAAGGAGGTGCTCGGGCTCGAGCGCGAGCGGCGGAAGCTGGAAAAAGCCCTGATCGGAATCAAGGAGATGGACCGGGTCCCCGCTGCCGTGTACATCATCGATCCCAGGAAGGAAAAAATCGCGACGGCCGAGGCCCGGCGTCTGGCCGTCCCGATCATCGCCCTCGTGGATACCAACTGCGATCCCACGGGGATCGATTATCCCGTTCCCGGGAACGACGACGCGATCCGGGCGATCCGCTTGATCAGCTCCCGAATCGCCGACGCGGTCGTCGAAGGGCGGGGCAGCCTGGCCAAGGTGACAGCCGAGGAAACATCTGAAACGCCCGAGGCGCCGACGCCGGAGAGCCTGATGGCGCCGGCTCAAGCGGGTTCGTAAAAGGAAGGCGAGACCGATGGCTTCATCGACTGAGCTGGTCAGAGAGCTTCGCGATCGAACCGGCGCGGGCGTCATGGATTGCAAGGCCGCCATCGAGGCGTCCCAGGGCGACCTGCAGAAGGCAGTGGAGTTCCTGCGCAAGAAGGGGCTGGCGGACGCGGCCCAAAAGGCCCAGCGTGAGGCCGGCGAGGGGATCGTCGGATCCTATGTGCACCCGGGCGGCAGGATCGGAGTCCTGGTGGAGGTGGATTGCGAGACCGACTTCGTGGCCCGGACCGCCGAGTTCCAGCAACTCGCAAAGGACCTGGCCATGCAGGTGGCCGCCGCCAATCCCGCCTATGTCTCCCGCGAGGAGATTCCCGGGGACGTGCTGGAGAAGGAGCGGGAAATTTATCGTCAGCAGATGGTCGATCAGAAGAAGCCGCCTTCGGTCCTCGACAAGATCGTCGAGGGCAAGCTGGAGAAGTTCTACACCGAGCAGTGCCTCCTGGACCAGCCCTTCATCCGGGACCCCGCGGGGAAGACCAGGGTCAAGGACCTGGTCGACGAGGTGAGCACCAAGGTGGGGGAGCGGGTGGTGGTGCGCCGCTTTTGCCGCTTTCAGGTTGGGGAGGGCGTCTAGTGGATTCTCGGCCCGCCGGGGCCGCTCCCGCCTATCGAAGGATTCTACTGAAACTCTCCGGCGAAGTGCTGGCCGGCGAGCAGGGGTACGGGATCGATCCGAACGTCCTGGCGCAGATCGCTGACGAGGTCAAGGGCGTCGTCGGTCTTGGCGTCCGCGTGGCCATCGTGATCGGCGGCGGGAATATCTTCCGCGGCATTGCGGCCAGCACCGACGAGATGGACCGCGCCACCGCCGACTACATGGGGATGCTGGCGACGGTGATCAACGCGCTGGCCCTGCAGGATGCCCTGGAGAAGGCGGGGCTGCAGACCCGCGTCCAGTCCGCCATCGAGATGCGGGCCCTCTGCGAACCGTACATTCGTCGCCGGGCGATCCGTCACTTGGAGAAGGAACGAGTCGTGATCTTTGCTGCCGGAACCGGTAATCCGTTCTTCACCACGGACACCGCCGCCGCTCTCCGCGCGGCGGAGATCGGGGCCGAGTTGATCCTCAAGGGCACCAAAGTGGACGGCGTCTATTCGGCTGATCCGGCGCTGATCGCCGGAGCCCAGCGCCTGAGCCGGATCAGCTACATCGAGGTGCTGAACCGTGGGCTCAAGGTCATGGACGCCACCGCCATCTCGCTCTGCATGGATAACAAGCTTCCCATCGTCGTCTTCGACGTCAGCCGCCCCGGAAACATCAGGCGGATCATCAACGGGGAGCTGGTGGGCTCCATGGTGACCGGTGACGACACGCTCGCAAAGGGGTGAGGGACGTGCAGGACGTTTTGAAGGAAGTCGAGACCCGGATGCAGGCCGCCATCGAGGCGCTGACGCGGGAGTTCGCGGGGGTGCGGACGGGCCGGGCCTCCACAGGGCTTCTGGAGAGCATCAGGGTGGACTACTACGGGACCCCGACACCGGTGGCGCAGGTTTCCGCCATCTCCGTTCCGGATCCGAAGACCCTCCTGATTCAGCCCTGGGACGCAAGCCTCCTCTCCGCCATCGAAAAAGCCATCATGAAGTCGGATCTCGGGCTGACCCCGACGAGCGACGGGAAGGCGATCCGCCTCAGCTTGCCCCCGCTCACCGAGGAGCGGCGCAAACAACTGGCCAAGGTCGTGGGGAAGCTCGCCGAGGACGCCAGGGTTGCGGTCCGCAATATCCGCCGCGAGGCCAACGAGAAACTCAAGGCCCGGGAGAAGAAGGAGAAGGCCATCTCCGAGGACGAGAGCCGTCGCGGCCAGGAGGCGATTCAGAAAACCACCGACAAGCACATCCGGCGAGTCGACGAGCTTCTGCAGAAGAAGGAGGAAGAGATCCTGAAGTTTTAAGGTCGGGCGTCGGCCATCGCCCCCTGAGGCCCCGGATGGGGCCTTTGCGTTTTACAGAGGATGTTTCTGCCTTGAATCGGCGCTGGACTTTTGAGTAAGATACTGGAAGAGCATGGTGTCGCATTCGGATCACGGTCTCGCGCTGCAGGATCTGAGGGCTCTGGAAGAAGCGGGGCTCTTGGAGCGGATTCAGTCCCGTTCCCTCCCCCAGCACGTGGCGATCATCATGGATGGTAACGGCCGCTGGGCCACCCGGCGGGGGCTCCCTCGGGTGGCCGGGCACAGGGAGGGCGTGAAGGCGGCGCGGACGATCGTGAAGGCCGCCGACGAGCTGGGGATCCGATTTCTCACTCTCTACGCGTTCTCCTCAGAGAACTGGAGCCGCCCGTCCGAGGAGGTTTCCACCCTGATGAGCCTCCTGGAGCGCGCCATCGATCAGGAGCTGGCGGAGCTCATGGCCAAGAACGTCAGGCTCAAGGTGATCGGACGCGCGGAGGGAGTGCCGGCGCAGGTGAGGCGGGGGATCGATCGGGCGGTCTCCGCCACCCTGGCCAACACCGGGATGACGCTGATTATGGCCTTCAACTACGGCGGGCGCGACGAGCTGGTGGATGCCTTCCGCGTCCTGGCCCGCGAGATTCAGACCGGGTGTCTCCGCTTGGAGGAGATCGATGAGGTGCGGGTGTCCCGCGCGCTCTACACCGACGGGGTGCCGGACCCGGACCTGCTGATCCGGACCAGCGGGGAAATGCGGGTCTCCAACTTCCTTCTCTGGCAGATCGCCTACACGGAGCTGTGGGTCACCGACACGCTGTGGCCCGATTTTGATCGGCGCGAGCTTTACCTGGCGGTGGCGGACTTCCAGAATCGGGAGCGTCGGTTCGGCAGGGCGTAGGGGACGCCGATGCAATCCCCGTTCCCGGACGCGGGGGCGACTTCGCCCGCGCCAAAGGCCACCGAGCTGACCCCTGTTTCTCCGTGGGTGGTGCCTCTGGCAAAGCGCGTGGGGAGCGCGGCTCTCTTCCTGCCGTTCTTCGTCTGGCTCGTGGAGTACTCGCCGGCGTGGCTGTTCCCGGCCTTCGTGGTCCTGGTAGGAAGCGTGGGGCAGTGGGAGTTCACGCGGATGTTCGCCCGGTCCGGATCGGAGGTTTACCCCTGGCTGGGTCTTCTGGCCGGAGTCGCCATCACCGCGAGCTTCGCGGTGCCCGGGGCGGGTCCGGCCGTCCTGACCCTGACGGTGGCCGCGTTCCTGAGCCAGAGCCTGGCGAAGACGGGGCCGTCCGGTCCGACGTGGGAACCGTGCGCCCTGACCTTTCTGGGGGTTGTCTACGTGAACTGGCTCCTGGGCTACTCACTCTGGCTGCGGGCTCTGCCGCACGGGGCGGACTGGATCTTTCTCCTGGTGTGGGTGACGTGGGTGGGAGAATCCACGGCGTATCTGGTCGGCACCGCCGTAGGTCGGCGCAGGCTGTCGCCCCGGATCAGCCCGGCCAAAACCGTCGAGGGCGCGGTCGCCCAGCTCCTCGTATCGCTCCCGGCAGCGCTGGCCGGACGGTGGTGGTTTTTCCCGGAGTGCTCGGTGAAAGACGCGCTGATCGTGGGGCTGATCCTCGGGTGCATAGGCCAAGTGGGGGACCTGGTGGAATCCTTGCTCAAGCGGAGCGCCCACACCAAGGACACAGGGCGCCTGATCCCGGGGCACGGCGGGTTGCTGGACCGGCTCGACAGCCTGCTCTTCAACACGCCGGCGTTGTTTTACTACGCGCGTTACCTGGCGACATGACACTGCGGTGAATCATCGGGTCGCCGCCGGGAGAGGGGGACTTTACTCGTGACCGCGATCGTTTCGTTTGTCGTCGTAATCGGGATCCTGATTTTGATTCATGAGCTGGGACATTTCTTTGCGGCCCGACGGATGGGAGTCGGGGTCGAGCGCTTCTCCGTAGGGTTCGGCCCCATCCTGTTCCGCCTGAAGCGCGGCGAAACCGAATACTGCCTCTCGGCCGTTCCCCTGGGCGGATACGTGAAAATGGTCGGCGAAGACCCCCGGGAGGGCGAGTCCGCGATTCCCGTCGCCCCCGAAAAGTCCTTCGCCCTGAAACCTCTTTGGGCGCGAAGCCTGATCGTGTTCGCCGGTCCGGGGATGAACTTCGTGCTCGCCGCGGCCATCTTCGCGGCGGTCTTCATGGTCACTGGCCGGCCGGTGCTGCCGTCGGTCATCGGACGGATCCAACCGGGGTCCCCCGCGGCGCAGGCGGGGCTACAGACCGAGGACCGGGTGATCGCGATGGACGGGAAGGCCGTGGCCCACTGGGACGATCTGGTCAAGGCTCTTCAGTCCTCCCACGGCGAGACCGTTCAGCTCACGATCCGGCGGGGCGAGGCCGAGCGGAAGCTGGCCCTGACCCCAGCGCGGACCAAGGTGAAAGATGTCTTCGGTAGCGAGCAGGAGATCTGGGATCTGGGGGCCCGGCCCTATATCCCCGCCAGAGTCGGGGAAGTGCTGGCCGGCTACCCGGCCGCCAAGGCGGGCCTCAGAGCCGGAGACGTTATGACCGCGCTGGACGGGGCGGCCGTCTTGTCGTGGGAAGAGCTGGCTGAGGGAATCCACAAGCGCCCCGGGCGCAAGGTGGCGCTCAGCGTGCGGCGGGGCGGGGAGTCGCTGACCATCGAGGTCGTTCCCCAGGCCACGAAACAGCGGTCGCCGTCAGGGGAGGAGACCCTGGTGGGCCTGATCGGGATCAGCCCCGCCGGAGCCGTCACCTACGTTCGGTCGAATCCCGTCGTCGCCATGGGGGAGGGAATCATCCGAACCGGCGAGATCACCGCGCTCACCGTGGTCGGGCTCTGGAAGCTCGTGAAGCGGGAGCTTCCGGCCTCCGCCATCGGCGGGCCGCTCCAGATCGCGGTGTCGGCGGGAGAACAGGCCCGGCAGGGATTCACCAGCCTGGCGTTCTTCACCGCCGTGATCAGCATCAACCTGGCCGTGCTGAACCTGCTGCCGGTGCCCATGCTGGATGGCGGCCACCTTTTCTTTTTCGCCATCGAGTCGGTGATGGGGCGCCCGCTCTCCGTGCGGAAGCGGGAGCTGGCCCAGCAGGTGGGGTTCTTTCTTCTGGCGCTCCTCATGGTCTTCGCGATGTACAACGACATCCAGCGATTCTTCAGATAGGAGCGGGCGATGACACAAAGACGGAAGACGCGTCAGATTCAACTGGGCGGGGTCAAAGTGGGCGGGGACGCCCCCATCACCGTTCAGTCCATGACCAAAACCGACACCCGCGACGTGGAAGCAACCGTGCTCCAGGTCTGGTCCCTCGAGGCCGCCGGCTGCGACATCGTCCGGTGCGCGGTTCCGGACAAAGAGGCGGCGCTGAGCCTCGGCCGGATCAAGCGGCAGATCCGGATCCCCCTGGTGGCGGATATCCACTTCAACTATAAGCTGGCGCTCCTCGCCCTGGATCAGGGAGTGGATGGCCTCCGCCTGAATCCGGGGAACATCGGGGGAAAGCAGTTCGTGATGGACGTCGTGAAGATGGCTCAGGCGCGAAAGATTCCGATCCGGATCGGCGTCAACGCCGGCTCCCTGGAGCGGGACCTGCTGGCCAAGTATAACGGTCCGACGGCCCAGGGAATGGTGGAGTCCGCGCTCCGCCACATCCGGATCCTGGAGGAGTGCGGCTACCCGGAGATGAAGATCTCGCTCAAGGCCTCCGACCCGGCCATGATGATCGAGGCCTACCGGATGCTGGCCGATCAGGTGGAGTACCCGTTCCATCTGGGGGTGACCGAGGCGGGGACCCCGACGGTCGGCACCATAAAGTCAGCGGTTGGCCTCGGCACGCTTCTCGCTGAAGGGATCGGTGACACGATTCGCGTGTCGCTTGCGGCGGATCCGGTGGAGGAGGTGCGGGTCGGGATCGAGATTCTCAAGGCCCTGGGGTTCCGAAAGCAGGGGCTGACCTTCGTGGCCTGCCCCTCCTGCGGCCGGGCCGATGTGGACCTGGTGAAGCTGGCCAGGGACGTAGAGGAGCGATTGAAAGGGATCACCGCCGAGGTGCACGTGGCCGTGATGGGATGCCTGCCTTCTGGTCAGCAGGTTGTCACCAGGGCGGGCCCGAAGCCCATTGAGGCCATCGAGGAGGGCGAGGAGGTCCTGACCAATGCGGGGTCGTATCAGAAAGTGCTCTGGTCAACCAGCCACACCTACGAGGGCGAGCTGGTGGAGGTGCGTCCCACAGGCTTTCCCCCCTTCCGGCTCACTCCCAACCATCCGGTGTGGGCCTTCCCTCGGCCCTCAAAGCGGAAGGGGGGTAGAGACAAGCGCCGGCATATTCTGAGCGTCCTGGAAGAGGGGATCGAGCCGAAATGGGTGAATGCCGGCGAGCTTAGTCCTGGATGGGTCTTAGCCTTTCCGGTTCTCCAGGAAAAAGAAGACCGCGCGACGCTGACAGCCGATGGGCTCGGCGTCATCCCGGTTGACGAGGACTTTCTCACCTTGTGTGGCTACTACCTGGCTGAAGGTACGCTGTCGGGGGAATATGGAAAGCCTTACCAGCAGTTCTTCTACTTTCACGAACGGGAGGCCGCCTATGTAGAGAAGCTCCGGACCATCCTAGGAAGCCTCGGGCTCAAATCGAGCCTTCAGCACAGGCGTCATGCGACCGAGGTCATTACTCACTCCCTCGCCCTGGGAACGCTACTGGAGAGTCTCTTTACGCGAGGGGCGGAGGCCAAGCACCTCCCCGGCTGGATGGTGACACTCCCTCACGAGAAACAGCGGGCGCTGATTCGGGCCCTGTGGGAAGGAGACGGCTATCTGGGTTGTGTCAGGGGTTACTGGCGGGCCGCTTACTGCACGTCCTCGTGGAGGCTCGCTGTGCAGGTCCACCAGATCGTGCTCCGTCTCGGAATCGCTGCGTTCCTGCATCATCGCGATCAGCGGGGCCGGAAACGGAACTGGGTCATTTCGGTCACTTCCAAGCCGGCTCTGGCCCGGCTCCGCCAGGTGCTCGGGCTCCCCGCGACGCTTGAGTCCGACGCCTCCAGGACGGGGCAGGTGGTGATCGATCAGCAAGCCCTGTATGTCGGCGTGCGCGCGGTTCGACGGATCCCTTACGCTGGCCACGTCCATAACCTGGAGGTGGAGGGTGTTCATTCCTTCTCGGTTCCTGGCGCGGCCTTGCATAACTGCGAGGTGAACGGCCCGGGCGAGGCGCGCGCCGCCGACATCGGCGTGGCCGGCGGGAAGGGGATCGGCCTGATCTTTCGTAAGGGAGTCGTCGTGCGGAAGGTACCGGAGGCTCAGATCGTGGATGCCGTCTGGGAGGAGGTCGAGCGGTTCATCGCCGAGCGGGAAGTTCTCAAATGAATGCGGAATGTGGAGTGCGGAATGAGTAAGGAGCGTCCCCTTTTCGCATTCCGCATTCCGAATTCGCCATTCCATATTTGAGAAGATGCGCTGGTCACGGTCATTCATCCCCACGCTCAGAGAGGACCCGGCAGACGCCGAGGCGGTGAGCCACAAACTCATGGTGCGGGCTGGCCTGGTTCGCCAGCTCGGGGCCGGGATCTATGTCTACCTTCCCCTCGGCCAGCGGGTGATCGACATGGTCAACGCCATCATCCGCGAGGAGATGAACCGGATCGGGGGTCAGGAGCTCAGCATGCCGATGCTCCATCCGGCCGAGATCTGGCGGGAGTCCGGGCGGTGGGATGCCATCGGCGGCGAGATGTTCCGCCTGAAGGACCGGAACGACCGGGACCTGTGTCTGGGGATGACACACGAGGAGGTCGTCGCGTGGATGGCCTCGCGAGAGATCCGGTCATACCGGGACCTGCCGCAGATCTGGTACCAGATCCAGACCAAGGCGCGCGACGAGGCGCGCCCCCGGTCGGGCGTTCTCCGCACTCGCGAATTCCTGATGAAGGACTCCTACACTCTGGACGCGGACGAGGTCGGGCTGGCCAAGGCCTACGATGCCCACAAGGCGGCCTATTGCCGGATATTCGACCGGTGCGGGATCTCCTACGTGGTGGTCGAGTCCGACCCGGGGATGATGGGCGGGGCGGGCTCCCACGAGTTCATGGCTATGAGCCCAGCCGGGGAGGACGAGGTCGCCCTCTGCGCCAAATGCGGTTACGCCGCCAACGTGGAGCTCGCTCGCGGCATTCCTGCTTCCCCCGCCTTTCCCGACTGGAGACCGGAAGAGGTCGCCACTCCCGACGCCCGTACGATCCCCGAGGTCTCCGCCCTCCTCAAAATCCCCCCGGCCCTGGCGATCAAATCCCTGCTCTTCATCAGCGCAAACGGGCCTGTTCTCGCGCTGCTCCGCGGGGATCAGACCCTTCACGAGAAGAAGCTGGCCAGGCTGGTGGGTGAAATCCGTCCGGCCCACCCCGAGGAGGTCAGGACGACTTTCGGGGCGGGCGCGGGATCCATCGGGCCGGTCGGAGTGAGCGTTCCCGTGGTCGCCGACGAGTCCCTGAAGGATGGGGTCTACGTGGCCGGCGCCAACCGGGATGGCTACCACCTTCGGGGAGTCAGACCTGGCCAGGATTTCCAGCCTCGCTTTGCCGACCTGCACGCGACCCAGTCCGGCGAGGCGTGCCCGCAGTGCGGGGCGCCGCTGGCGGTGGAGCGGGTCATCGAGGTGGGGAACATCTTCAAGCTCGGGACCAAATACTCCGTGCCCCTCGGGGCCATGTTTCTGGATGAGAGCGGCCGGGAGCATCCCATCGTCATGGGGAGTTACGGGATCGGTCCTGCCCGTATCGCCGCGGCTGCCATCGAACAGCACCACGACGCGGACGGAATCGTCTGGCCCTGGAACATCGCTCCCTTTCAGATTCACCTCCTGCCGGTGAACGTCAAAGACCGGTCCCAGATGGCAGCGGCCGAGGAGCTTTATGAAGATCTCGTCCGGGAGGGGTACTTGGTGTTACTGGATGATCGGGACGAGCGACCGGGGGTGAAGTTTAAGGATGCCGATCTGATCGGCCTTCCCGTGCGGGTCACGGTGGGGACCGCGTTCGTGAGGGAGCAGGTGGTCGAGGTCCGCTCCCGCCGATCCCGGCAGGATCGAAAAATCGACAAGCGCGAGGTTCTCGTCGCGGTGAGGGAGCTGGCCCGAGAGCTTGCCAAAGCGTAGCGGCCCCTTGCCGGGGAAGGGGAGGTGTGCTAAACTCCTTAAAAAGTGGGCGTTGCCCACTTTTTTAGTTGCTGTTGCCAGGGCCCAGATGGAGATGCACGAGCGGCTCTCGGAGGTGGAGAGTCTGGTCTCTCCGGCGCTCAGTGACCACGGGCTGACCCTCGTGGATCTGGAGTGGCGTCGGGAGGGACGCCAGTGGGTGTTGCGGTTCTTCGTCGACAAAGCAGAGAAGAAGGGTGGGGGGCCGAAGGGTGGGAAGCCGCAGGCGGGGCGGGAGATCAACGCAGGGAAGCCGCAGGCGGGGCGGGAGATCAACGCTGGGGGGCCGGAGGCCGGGCGGGAGATGATGCCGGGGCAGGAGATCGAAGCCGGGAAGCCGGAGGCGGTAAGCATCGCTGAGTGCCAACGCTTCAGCCATGAAGTCGGGGACATCCTCGAAGCTTCCGGGCTCTTCCCCGAGAGTTACGATCTCGAAGTCTCCTCCCCGGGTCTGGATCGGGAGCTGAAGAAAGAACGGGAATTCCGGTGGGCCACGGGGAAAACCATTCGGTGTTGGGTCTCCCAGGCCGTGGACGGAAAGACCGAGTTCACGGGGCAGCTCAGGCGCGTCACAGACGACCTCATCAGCCTGGAGGGGTCCGGCGGGCATCTCCATGAGCTGCCAAGGAGGCTCGTGACTAAGGCGCGGCTCGAGCCCGACTTTGCCCGCCGCCGCTAGGCTCCTCAGAGGGGGGCTTCGCCCCCCTTCCGAGCCTCCCCCCGGGTGCAGTTCGAGCGTGGCGGGCTCGGCCATGCCGTAAGGCAGGCCACCCCCGGCGCGAGGCCCGAGTTAATGGCGCGGGCAAAGCCCGTGCACGGAGCGGGTGGGCGAGGCTGTTACTGGATTTTGACTTTACTCCGACAAGCCGCTAGCCGGCGCGGTCGCAGGCAGGGCAGTATGAACCGGGAACTGATCTACGTCATCGATCAGATCGGTCGCGAGAAGGGGATCGACAAAGAGGTCCTCTTCGAGGCCCTGGAGTTTGCGCTTCTCTCGGCGTCGAAGAAGACCATGGGGGCCGACGAGAACGTTCGGATGCGCGTCGACCGCGCCACCGGGGAGTTCAAGGTCCTCTGCGCGAAGAAGGTGGTCCCGAAGGTCAGCGACCTAAAGGTCGAAATCAGCCTGGCCGAGGCGCGAAAGATCCGGCCCGACGCCCAGCTCGATGAGGAAGTGGAGATCGAGCAGGCCCTCGGCGACTTCGGCCGGATCGCGGCCCAGACCGCCAAGCAGGTGATTCTCCAGCGGGTGCGCGAGGCCGAACGGGAGGGCATCTACGCGGAGTTTGTCGGCAAAGAGGGGCAGATCGTTCGCGGCGTGGTTCACCGGATCGAGAGACGCAACGTGATCGTGGAGCTGGGGAAGGCGGAGGGGATCCTCCCTGAGCGAGAGCAGATCCCGGGGGAGCGCTACAACCCCGGGGATCGGATCCGCGCATACGTCCTGGAGGTCAAAAAGACCGCCAAGGGACCCCAAATCACCCTCTCGCGCACCCACCCGGCGCTCCTGGCGCGGCTTTTCGAGACCGAAATCCCGGAGATCGCCGAGGGAATCGTGCAGGTCAGAGCCGCCGCGCGGGAGCCGGGCGAGCGCGCGAAGGTGGCCGTGGCCTCGACCAAGCGGGACGTGGACCCCATCGGGGCCTGCGTGGGACTTCGGGGGACCCGCATCCAGGTGATCAGCCGGGAGCTCCGCGGCGAGAAGATCGACATCGTCGAGTGGTCGGAGGATCCGGCCACTTTCATAGCCAGGGCGCTCTCACCCGCCAAGGTCAGCTCTGTGTCTCTGCGGGGGGACCAGGAGCGCTCGGTTCTGGTGACGGTTCCCGATCATCAGCTTTCCCTCGCCATCGGCAAGAAAGGCCAGAACGCGCGGCTGGCCGCGAAGTTGACCGGGCTCAGGGTCGACATCAAGAGCGAATCGGAGCTGGTGGAGGAACGGCGTCGGGAGGAAGAAGAGCGGGCTCAGGGGCGTCTCGTCCTCGCGGAGTTTCCGGGGGTTGGCCCTCAGCTTGTGGAGAAGTTGGTCGAGCACAGCCTCTTCTCGCCCGCCCGCATCGTTCGCGCTGGTCTCCCGGCGCTCATGGAGATTCCGGGAGTCGGGGAGAAGAAGGCCGAAAAGATCTTCACAGCCGCCCAAGCCTGGATGACGCAGCAGGATGAGGCGCTCGCGGCCCCCGAGGCTCCGGCGGAGGATCAGGAGCAAGGGGCGGAGTCGGCGTGAGGACCGAGCCCCGGCGCACCTGCATTGGATGCCGGCGGGTGTCGCCGAAGCCACGGCTGATCCGGCTCGTAAGACTGCCGGACGGGCGAGTGTCGGTGGATAGTTCGGGACGCGGGAGCGGGCGGGGCGCGTACGTGTGCCCGACTCCGGGTTGTCTGGAGGCGGCGCTCAAGCGCGGGAGGCTGGCTCAAGCGCTCCGCGGTCCGGCGGCGGTGGGGGACGAGACCCTGGCGCTCCTTCGGATCCGAACGGGAGAGGCAGCGCTTGAGAGCCGGGAGCGTGAAACCTCGGCGGTGAAAGGGTAGGGGACGATGGCCGCACGGGTAAAGGTGATCGATCTGGCCAAGGAGCTGGGGGCGACCAGCAAGGAGTTGCTGGTGGCCCTGGCGGAGATGGGTTTGAAGGGCCAGCGCACCGCTACGCCCTTGGAGGAGCCGATCGCTCGCCAGCTTCGCGCCCAGTTCGGCCGCGGACGGAAGATGGCGCCCGCCCCCAAGGCTCCGAAGGCGACCAAGCCGAAAGCAACGGCTGTTACGGTTGAGACGCCTGTCACAGTTGAGTCGCCCGTCACAGTCGAAGCGCCGAAAAAGAAGGCTCCGAAAAAAGCCGCTGTCAGGAAGCCCAAGGAAATCGCCGCGCCCGAGGTCAAGGTTCAGGAGACGGTGGCGGCCAAACCGGTGGCGGCGAAACCCGCGGAGATCCATCTCCCCGAGCCAGCGCTTCCCAAAGTCGAGCCGAAGCCCGTCCTCAAGGCAGTCAAGCCGGAAACGAAAGTCGCCCCCGCCCCTCCGAAGCTCAGGCCGATCGAGAGGATCCCTGCGCCTCCTCCGCCGCCTCCCGCGGCGCCCCCTGCGCCCAAAAGGGTCGCTCCGCCGCCCGCGGCGAAAAAGGTCCCGATTCCCGCTCCCGCGGCTGCCGCGCCGCCTCCACCTCCGGCCCGAGTGGCCGAGCCCCGACCGATCGTTCCCCCGCTGCCACCGCCCGTGGTTCTACCGCCACCTCCGGTTCCCGAGGCGCCTCCTCTCCCGCCGCCCCCGGTGGAAGTCAGGCGCGGGCTTATCAAGCTCCCCGAGTCGGTCACCGTGGGCGAGCTGGCGTCGAGCATGCGCCGGAAGTCGGTGGAGGTCATCAAGGCGCTCCTCGAGATGGGGGTGATGGCCACCGTCAACGAAATCGTGGACCCGACCGCCGCCAAGCTCGCGGCGGACAGGTTCGGCTTCGACGTAGAGATCCGCTCTCTGGAAGGAGAAGAGGTTCTGGACGAGGAGGTGGATTCCTCCCAGCTCCGGCTTCGCCCGCCGGTGGTGACGGTGATGGGACACGTGGATCACGGGAAGACATCGCTCCTCGACGCCATCCGCCGGACCAAAGTAGTGGAAAAGGAATTCGGCGGGATCACCCAGCACATCGGCGCCTACCAGGTGGAGACTTCTCACGGGAATGTCACCTTCCTGGACACCCCGGGTCACGAAGCCTTCACGGCCATGCGGGCGCGCGGGGCCCAGGCCACCGACATCGTCATCCTGGTGGTGGCGGCGGACGACGGAGTCATGCCCCAGACCGTGGAGGCCATCAACCACGCCAAGGCGGCCAACGTGCCGATCATTGTGGCCACCAATAAGATCGACAAGCCCGGCGCCGATCCCGAGAGAGTCAAACGCGAACTCTCCAATCTGGGACTGGTCCCCGAGGAGTGGGGCGGGCAAACTATCTTCGTGCAGACCTCGGCGAAGCAAGGGACCGGCGTCGACAGCCTGCTGGAGATGACCGCGCTCCAGACCGAGATTCTGGAGCTCAAGGCCAACCCCCAGCGGGCGGCCAGGGGCGTGATCGTGGAAGCGAAGCTGGACCGGGGCCGGGGCGCGGTGGCCACCGCGCTTATCCGGCAGGGAACCCTCCGCGAGGGGGATGCTGTGGTGGTGGGCCGACACTACGGACGGGTGCGGGCCATGTTCAACGACCGGGGGAAGAAGGTGCGCGAGGCCGCCCCGTCCGATCCCGTCGAGATCCTCGGGCTTTCGGGAGTTCCGCTGGCCGGAGACACGCTGGTGGCCGTTGACGATGAGCGGAAGGCCCGGCAGATCGCCACCGTCCGCCAGGATCGGGAGCGCGAGAAAGCCAAGGGAGCGGTGCGGGTGACCCTGGAGGATCTTCACAAGCGGATCACCGCCGGCGAGGTGAAAGAGCTCCGCTTGATCCTGAGGGCCGATGTCCACGGATCGGTGGAGGCCCTCACCGAGTCGCTGGAGCGCCTCTCCACCGACGAGGTGAAGCTGAAGGTGATCCACGGTTCGGTCGGCGCTATCACCGAGACCGACATCATGCTGGCCGCGGCTTCCAACGCCATCGTGCTGGGGTTCAACGTCAAGCCCGAGCCCAAGGCAGTGACTCAGGCCCAGGCCGAAGGCGTCGATCTGCGGGCGTACAACGTCATCTACGAGGCCATCGACGACATCAGGGCAGCCCTGTCTGGGCTCCTGGCTCCCGAGATCCGAGAGACCTCACTGGGCAAGGCGCAGGTGCGCGCGCTCTTCTCCCTCTCCAAAGCGGGGACCGTTTTGGGTTCCTATGTCCTCGAGGGAAAGATCGCGCGGAATGCGAAGGTCCGGGTGCGGCGGGACGCCGCCGTGCTGGGGGAGGGGGTCATCAACTCGCTCAAGCGGTTCAAAGACGACGCGCGGGAGGTCGTTCAAGGACTCGAGTGCGGCATCGGGGTCGAAGGCGTGAGCGGTGTCCAAGTGGGAGACGTGATCGAGGCGTACACCACCGAAGAAGTTGCCCGAACCCTTTAAGACCGGTGGCCTCCTCGGCACGATCAGGGTCTTCTCGGTGGGCTTGCGCCCCGGTGAGTCGGGGGTAGGTCGTGACGGCGGCGCGCGTGGCCTTGGGGACGGTGGAGCTTCACCTCCCGGCGGTGAGGTCGCTCAAAGAGAAGCGGCACGTTCTCAAGGGGCTCCAGGAGAAGCTGAAGCACCGCTTCGGCGTCTCCGTGGCCGAGGTGGACCATCACGACTCATGGCAGCGGGCTACCCTGGCGGTGGTCTGCGTCTCCCACGAGTCCCGCCATGCCAATGAGGTTGTTTCCAAGGCGGTTCATTTCCTTGAGTCCCTGGTGGATGGCAACGTGATTGACGTCTCCGTCGAGATCCTCTAGCGTGCATAATCCACGAAGTTACAACCATATTCTCAGGAGGGCCGACGGGTCCTGAGGCGGACTTTCGATGCAAGGCAAGCGAATCGAGCGGGTGAACCAGTTGATAAAGGAGGAGATCTCAGGCCTTCTCCAGCGCGAGCTGAAGGACCCCAGGATCGGCTTCGTGACCGTCACCGAGGTCCTGGTCAGCAAAGATTTGAGCCAGGCCAAAGTCTACGTTTCGATCCTCGGGTCCGAGGCGGAGTGGCGAGCGACGTTCGCCGCCCTCGAGAGCGCCAGTGGATTCATCCACAATCAGCTCCGGCGGCGACTCAGGCTCCGCGCGATTCCTTCGCTCAACTTCCGCCCTGATCGATCCATGGTCCACGCGGCCCGGATCCAGGGCCTCCTGGCCGAGCTCAATGCTGGAGCGACCGCCGAAGGTGCCGCGTCCCCCGATGAGGAGTCCTGAGCCGGTGAAGCCGGTCCCTGACGATCTGGTCCATCTCCTCTCCCGTCCCGAGGGGTCGATCCTCTTCCTCGCCCACGTCCATCCGGACGGGGACGTGCTCGGCTCGCTGCTTGGCCTCGGGCTGGCCCTCGCGGGAAGTGGATCTCCGATCACGGTCGCCGGCCCCCATCCTGTGCCGGAGTCTCTCGCCTTCCTGCCCGGCGCCTCCCTCGTCCAGCAGTGGTCGGAGGCAAAGGGGACCTTCGACCTGGTAATCCTGGCGGACTGCCCGGATCCAGGCCGGACCAACGGTCTCCTGGAGGGATCTCGCGGTCCCGCGACCCGGGTCGTGAACATCGATCACCACCCGGACAACAAGCGCTACGGGGACGTGAACTGGGTGGACCCGGTCGCCTCGGCCTCCGGGGAGATGGTGTACCATCTCGTCTTGGCGCTGGGGCTTCCACTCACCGCAGAGGTTGCCGTCAATCTCTTCACCGCCATCCATACCGACACGGGGTCTTTCCGCTACTCCAACACCACAACTCACACCCTCGCGGTCGCCGCAGATCTGGTGGCCCGGGGCGCGGCGCCTGCCCACGTGGCCGCTCGCCTCTACGAAAGTCGGCCAGCGGCGCACTTGAAGCTCCTGGGGCGATTGCTTCAGCAGGTTCGGGTCAGCGCTGACGGGCGCGTCGCCTGGCTAGCGCTGCCTGCCGGGAGCGTTCCCGAGGCGTTCCTGGAGGCTGAGGATCTTGTGACGTATCCCCGGTCTATCGCAGGCGTCAAGGTGGCCTTCCTGCTGCGGGAGGTGGAGGCGGGGGTGAAGGTGAGTCTCCGGGCCAAGGGGGAAATCGGCGTAGGGCGAATTGCGGCCCGCTTCGGCGGCGGGGGGCACGCCAACGCCGCGGGATGCGTAATCCCGGGGAGCCTCGAGGAGGCGAAACGGGCAGTTCTCCGGGCCATAAGCGAGGCGATGAACGCCGGAGAACAGGCATGAGCGATTCCCCGCGCTCGGGCATCCTGGTGGTGGAAAAGGGGGCTGGGGTCACCTCCTTCCATGTTGTCGCCCACCTTCGCCGGAGGCTCAGAGTCGCGAAAGTCGGTCATGGAGGAACGCTGGACCCCGAGGCCACAGGCGTGCTGCCGATCCTGGTCGGAGAGGCCACCAAGCTGGCTTCCTACCTCATGGATTGCGAGAAGGAGTATCGCGCCACGGCCCGGCTCGGGGTGGCCACCGACACCCAAGATCTGGCGGGGAGGGTCCTCAAGACCTCGGTGGTTCCGCCCCTCAGCGAGGCCGAGATCGCCGAAGTCTGCTCCCGCTTCGTGGGGACGATCCGGCAAATTCCGCCGATGTTCTCCGCCCTCCATTACCGCGGGCAGCGCCTGCACGAGCTGGCTCGAAAAGGGGTGGAGGTGGAGCGGGAGCCTCGGCAGGTGGTGGTTCACGCCCTCACGCTCGAAACCGTGACGCTGCCCTCCTTCACGATCCGGGTGACGTGCGGAAAGGGAACGTACGTGAGGACCCTGTGCGCTGACATCGGAGAACGCCTCGGGTGCGGGGGCGCGCTCGAGTCGCTGATCCGGACCCGGGTGGGTCCGTTCGAGCTCGATCGGGCGGTCCCGTGGACCGAAGTGAGAGAGCTTAATCACGCGGAGCGGCTTTGGGCCGCGCTGCTTCCCCTTGACGCCGGCCTCAGCCACTGGCCGGAAATCCGGCTCAGCGAAGCGGAGACCCTGGCGTTACTCCACGGCAGAGCCGTGGCTGTCAGCAGCCCCGGGTCCCGCTCCACGGGGTGGGTCCGCCTCTACGAGGCGACCGGACGATTCCTCGGGGTGGGGCGGCTCTCCGGTGGTGGCGTCCTGGAACCCGAACGGATCCTTCATGGAGATCGTCCGCGGCGTCGAAGCCTACCGGCCTGACGGCCCTCCCAGCGCTGTGGCCCTCGGGGCATTCGACGGCGTCCACCTGGCCCATCAGAAGATCCTGGCCACCGCCGTCGCCAGAGCCCGCGCGTCGGGCCTTACGGCTCTTGCTTGCACCTTCGACCGTCACCCGCTGGAAGTGCTTCAGCCAAACCGGGCTCCGATCCCCATCATGGATCTTTCTGAAAAACTGACCCTGCTGGAGACCTACGGCCTCGACGCGACGGTGGTCATTCCGTTCACGAGAGAGTTCTCTCAGACGGAAGCCGAGGAGTTCGTCCTGGCCGTGATCGTCGGCCGCTTGAAAGCCAGGGAAGTGGTGGTGGGGTTCAACCACACCTTCGGGCGCGGCGCTCGCGGAACGGCGGCGCTTCTGGAGCGCCTCGGTGGGCGTTACGGTCTGCGGGTCCACGTGATTCCTCCGCTTTCGGTTGACGGGGAGGTGGTCTCCTCTTCGGTGATCCGGGAGGCGCTTCGGGCCGGAGACGTCCGCCGGGCCGCGGCGTTTCTCGGCCGGCCTTACACGATTCGGGGTCGGGTGCTGAAAGGAAAGGGGCGGGGCCGGCAACTCGGGTTTCCCACCGCCAACCTGCGGCCCGACCGTGAGCTGATCCTCGCCCCGGGAGTCTATGCCGCCCGTGCCACGGTCGAGGAACCGGTGCCCGCATCAAAAACGGGTCAAGTCGGGTCGGGGCACCCGAGAGTTGAAAAAGGCGCCGTCGTGAACGTGGGAGTGCGACCCACCTTCCAGGAAGGGGAGTACTGGGTCGAGGCTTATCTGATCGATTTCTCGGGAGATCTCTACGAAAAAACTCTGACCATAGCGTTCCTGGAACGGCTCAGACCCGAGCAGAAGTTCTCCGGTGTGGAGGCCCTCAAAACGCAGGTGGGCCGGGACATCGAGTCCGCCACCGAGTTTCTTGCCCGGCTCGGACCTCTTGTCTGAATTTGCCTTTACAACTCCATGGGGGCGTGTTACTTTGAAGCCGTAATTGCCGAAGGAATCGAGCGTTTTCGGATCCCTCCCCATCGGCGCCCTCGAGAAGGGTATCGGGGAGGGAGACGTGGTTGTCGAAGGAGCCCACGATGCCCCTGGACCTGGCAAAGAAGCGAACGCTTGTCGAGCAGTACCGGACCCACGAAAGCGACACCGGTTCCCCCGAGGTCCAGATCGCTCTCCTTTCCGAGCGGATCAATAGCCTGACCGGTCACTTCAAGGTTCACCAAAAGGATCATCATTCCCGCCGCGGCCTGTTGATGCTGATCGGCAAGCGCCGCGGGCTTCTTGAGTACCTCCGGAAAAAGGATGCGGGGCGGTACAAGGCCCTCATCGAACGACTCGGGATCCGTCGGTGACGACGGCTCCCGATACCCATCCAGTGCTCCGCCCCCCGCTCTACGGGGCGGCTCCCCACAGCAAGAATTTCCACCAAGCGCAGGAGGCGTGAAGTCCGCATGAAACATTCCGCACAGACGGAGATTAACGGAAGCCCGTTTTTCATCGAGACCGGACAGGTCGCCCGGCAGGCTGACGGCGCGGCACTGGTCCGGTACGGAGGGACCGTGGTGCTTGCCGCGGTCGTGGCCACGAAGACCCCCCTCGAGGGGGTCGATTTCTTTCCGCTGACCGTCGATTACCGGGAGCGCGCCTACGCCGGTGGACGGATCCCCGGAGGGTTCTTCAAGCGCGAGGGTCGCCCTGTGGAGAAGGAAATCCTCACCTCCCGGCTGATCGACCGCCCGCTTCGTCCTCTCTTCCCCAAGGGGTTCAAGCACGAGGTCCAGATCGCCAACCTGGTGATCTCCGGCGATCAGGAGAACGACCCGGACGTGCTGGCGGTGGTCGCATCCTCTGCCGCGCTTTCGCTTTCAGGGGTCCCGTTCGACGGGCCGGTCGGTGCCGTCCGGGTGGGGCTCGTGGACGGGCAACTGGTTGTCAACCCCACCGAGCACCAGCAGGCAGCCTCCGCGCTGGATCTCGTGGTCGCCGGCACCGAGGACGCGGTCCTGATGGTGGAGGCCGGGGCCAAGGAGGTGCCGGAGGAGACGGTCCTGAAGGCCATCGCCTTCGGTCATAACCAGCTCAAGGCCCTGGTCCGAATCCAGAAAGAGCTGATGGCCAAGGCCGCCAAACCCCGCTGGACCTTCGACCCAGCCGCGGCGGTCGATCTGGAGCTGGAGGCGAAGGTCCGGGATCTGGCGTCAGCCAGGATCGGTGAGGCCCTCCTCATCCGCGAAAAACAGCCCCGCGCCCAGGCCATGGACCAGATCTTCCAGGAAGCCTTCCAGGCGCTGGGGGGGGACGACACCCTCAAGGCGAAGATGCGAGAGTGCTTCGAACAGGTCGAGAAAGCGGAAGTGCGAAAACTGGTGCTCGACAAGGGGATCCGCGTCGATGGGAGAACACAGACCGAGATTCGCCCGATCAGCTCCCAGGTGGGCTTCCTGCCCCGGGCCCACGGCTCCGCGCTTTTCACGCGGGGAGAGACCCAGGCCCTCGTGGCGGCGACTCTCGGGACCAGGCAGGACGAGCAGAAGATCGAGGCCCTGGAGGGGGAATCCTTCAAGCCCTTCATGCTCCACTACAATTTTCCCGGATTCTCGGTGGGCGAGGTCAGGCGCTTCGGCGGCCCCGGCCGCCGCGAAATCGGCCACGGCCACCTGGCCGAGCGGGCCATCCAGGCCGTGCTTCCCACGAAAGAAGCGTTCCCGTACACCATCCGCGTGGTGTCCGATATTTTGGAGTCCAACGGCTCTTCCTCCATGGCCACCGTCTGCGGGGCCAGCCTTTCCCTCATGGACGCCGGCGTGCCCCTGAAGGCATCCGTGGCGGGGATCGCCATGGGCCTCATCAAGGAGGGGGACCGCATCGGCATCCTGACCGACATCGTGGGGGCCGAGGATCATTACGGCGACATGGATTTCAAAGTCGCCGGCACCGACAAGGGGATCACCGCGCTCCAGATGGACATCAAGGTCGTGGGCATGTCCACCGAGATCATGGCATCGGCCCTGGCCCAGGCCCGGTCGGCGCGGCTTTTCGTCCTCGGGAAGATGCGGGAGGCCATCGACAAGCCGCGGCCGGAGCTTTCCCCGTACGCGCCGCGCTTCGTCACCATCAAGATCCGGCCGGAGAAAATCCGGGAGGTCATCGGGCCCGGCGGCAAGGTCATCCGCGGCATCCAGGAGCAGACCGGGGTCAAGATCGACGTGGAAGACGAC
>CAYJUC010000004.1:0-3987 GCA_964372605.1 uncultured bacterium
CGGAGATGGTATCTCCCGTCCTGAGGTCGAAGCGCCGGATCTGGGATGGAGAGACGTAGATGTCGTCCGGGCCCGGGAGGTAGTTGTAGTCCGGGGCTCTGAGGAAGCCGAATCCGTCGGGAAGGACCTCCAGGACGCCCGCGGCGAAAATCAATCCGTCCTTTTCCGCCTGGCCCTGGAGAATCTTGAAGATCAGCTCCTGCTTCCGGATCCCGCTGAACCCCTGAATGCCCAGATCCTTGGCGATGTTGTTGAGATCGGAAATGGTTTTTTCTTTGAGCTCCGACAGGTTCATCCTTTCCTCCTGGCCCACGATCTCAGGTGAGGGACTCGGGTGATGGACACCCATGGGACTATGTTTTCGCGGAATGCACCACGAATGCTCTCACAGGGGGGGTAATTGTGCGTACGAGGGATGTCCGACTGCTTCGTCTGTTTGGTACCACAGGAAGAAGAAGGTTGTCAACTACTTTTCTCACAACCGGACCTCGATAATGGCCCGCCGCTTGAGTTCCTCCACCCAAGCGTCCATCCGCACCTGATACTTCTGCCGGAAAAGGATCTCGCGGATCTGCTGCTTTGCCTGGACCAGCGCCTCGCCGATCAGGCTCTCTTTCCGCTCGAGCTTGAAGAGGTGGTACCCGAGCGTGGTCCTGACCGGGCCCGACGTTTCGCCGGGATTGAGCCGCAAAATCGACTCTTCTATTTCCGGAGCCAGCTCGCCGCGCTTCAGCTGACCGAGGTCGCCGCCGTCCTCAGCCGAGGAGTCCTGCGAATATTTCTTCGCCAGCTCGGCGAAGTCCTCCCCCGCTTGCATCTTGGCCCACACCTCCTCGGCCCTGGCCCGCGCGGCATCCCACCCGGCGTCCTCGTCACGGGAACCCGGCTTGAACAGGATATGACGGGCGCGGAAGGAGAGCCCGGTTTCCAGCTTCTCCCGGTTTACGGCGAGGTACTGCTCGATCTCCTCCTCCGTCACAGAGACGCGCAGGGCCACCTTCCGGCGGGTCACCTTTTGGATCAAGAGCTGCTCCCGAAATCGCTTCTTGACCTCATCCGGGGTGAGCCCCTGGGCCCTGACCATGGCGTCGAATTCTTCCGGGGTGTTCGCGCGGAAGCGCTTCATCGTCTCGTCTATCTGTTCCTTGATCTCGCTGTCTTCCACGACCATTTTCTCGCGGTCCGCCTCCTGAATCTTGAGGCGGTAGTCCACCAGTCCCTGAAGCATCTTCTCCATGAGAACGCGGTCCTCCCCCGGCTTCAGCTCTTCCTTGGTCTCATGGAGGTACTGGGTGATGCGTTCCTGGAGTTCGCTCAGGGTGATCACGTCCCGGTTGACCACGGCCACCACTCGATCAATCGCGTCTGACTCACCATGGATCGCCTGAGGCGGAGGCGGCGTCCGGTCCTCCTCCGCCCTCGTCCCGGGAGCTTCCGCGTCACGGACGACCTCGGAGGCGGGGCGGGGCGGAACGGGCTGGGAGCGCCAGAACCCCCAAAAGCCGCATCCGCCGATCATGACGGAGGTCGAGAGGAGGAGTGCCCAGAGAGGCCGGGATCTCATCGAAATCTTTCCAGAAGCTCTGTCAGAGCCCGATGGACCGCCGGCCACGGGCCCTGGGGGATGACCGCCTCCAACACGAACTCTCCCCGCAGCCGGATCCGGCTTCCCCCTTCCCGGATCACCGCCAGGAGCCGCTCGGGACGCACCCGGGTTCCCGGGGAGAAGGCCAGACGAGCCGCCCCGGCCGCTGCTTCCATCTTTTCGATGCCAAGCGCGCGCGCCTCGATCCGGAGCCCGACCACTTCAAGGAGCCGCTCCACAGGCGGCGGCAGAGGTCCGAACCGATCCTGAAGCTCGGCCCGCACCGCCTCGATCTCCTCAACCTCGGTAAGCCCGGCGAGTCGCTTGTAGAAGGCGAGGCGCTGGTTGATCTCCGGGACATAGGCATCGGGGAGATAGGCTTCCACCTCCACCGTGATCGCGGGGTCCACCGACGTTTCGGCGGGCTCCCCCTTTAATTCTCTTACAGCCTCGGCCAGAAGCTTCGCATATAAATCAAACCCCACGGCGGCGACGTGCCCGTGCTGCTGGGCCCCCAGGAGGTTTCCAGCGCCACGGATCTCCAGGTCGCGAATCGCCAGTCTGAAGCCGGACCCCAGCTCGGTCAACTCCTGAATGACCCGAAGGCGCTTCTGGGCCGCCTCATCGACCCGCCCGTCGGCGGGCACCAGGAGGTAGGCGTGAGCCTGAACGCGCTCTCGTCCCACCCGGCCCCGGAGCTGATAAAGCTGGGCCAACCCGAAGCGGTCCGCCCGATTGATCACGATGGTGTTTGCGGCCGGGATATCCAGTCCCGACTCGACGATGGCCGTCGAAACCAGGACGTCCGCCTCCCCTCCCACGAAGCGCAGCATGACCTGCTCCAGCTCCCGCTCCCGCATCTGGCCGTGGGCCATCACGACCCGGGCCTGCGGACAGAGGCGCTGGAGGAAGGCCGTCATGGACGGGAGAGACTGGACCCGGTTGTGAACGAAAAAGACCTGCCCGCCGCGGGCGAGCTCTCGCTCGACGACCTCCTTGATCAGCGTCCGGTCGAACCGGCAGACCACGGTCTCAACGGGAAGGCGCTCCGGCGGCGGCGTCCCGATCGCAGACATATCGCGGATGCCGGAGAGGGACATATAGAGGGTGCGCGGAATCGGGGTGGCGGTGAGGGTGAGGGCATCCACCGACTTCCGGAGCTGTTTGAGCCGTTCCTTGTGGACCACCCCGAAGCGATGCTCTTCGTCCACGATCAGGAGCCCGAGATCCTTGAAACCCACATCCTTGGACAAGAGGCGGTGGGTCCCGATCACCACATCTACAATCCCCTGACGCATCCCCTCGAGGACGGCCTTCTGCTCTTTCGGACTCCTGAAGCGGGAGAGCAGCTCCACCCGGAGAGGGAAGGGGGCAAAGCGCTCGGTGAAGGTCGCCCAGTGCTGCTGGGCCAGGACGGTGGTGGGGGCCAGGAAGGCGACCTGCCGGCCGTCCATCACCGTTTTGAAGGCGGCGCGAAGCGCCACCTCGGTCTTTCCATACCCGACGTCGCCGGCCACCAGCCGATCCATGGGAACGGGCCGCTCCATGTCGGCCTTGACCTCCTCGATGGCGCGGATCTGATCGGGCGTCTCCTCGAATCGGAAGGCGGCCTCGAACTCCTGTTGCCAGGGGCTGTCCGAAGAGAACGCGGGACGCTCCAGGACCGAGCGGACGGCGTAGAGCTGGATCAGCTCCTGAGCCATCTGGCGCAGGGCCGCTCTCACGGACTCCTTGACCCGCTGCCAGGACGCGCCGCCGAGTCGGTCGAGACGCGCCGCGCCGCCGTCGCCTCCCGCGTACTTGGAGATGACCCCGAGGCGCTCGACCGGCAGATAGAGGCGGTTGCTTTCGGCGTACTCGATGAGGAGAAAATCCCCGGCGCGGGAGTCAACGTGAAGGTTCTTGAGGCCCAGGTAGCGCCCGATCCCGTGCTCCTCGTGGACCACGAGGTCTCCGGACTGGAGGTCGGTGAAGGCCGAGAGGGCCGCGCCGCGCTGGTAGAGCGGTCGCGTAAGGGTCCGCCGGCGGGCGCCGAAGATTTCCTCCTCGGTCAAGAGCACGAGTCCCAGGGCCGGGATCGAAAAGCCCGTGGAGCAGTCGCCGGTCAGGATCTTGAGCCCCTCGCTCCCCCAGAGGGTTTCTTCCGGCCAGGGCTCGATGAGATGCTCCTGGAGGATTTGCCGGAGCCGCTTGGCCTGAGGCTGGTCCTGACAGATCAGCCGGACACGGAACCCCTCGGTGAGCCATTCTTTGAGCTCGGAGGCCAACTGCCGGAGGCGACCTCGGAAGCTCCCCACCGAGTGCGACGGGAGCGTGTAGTGGGCGACCGGAGGCTCCTGGAGGGCGAGAGACGAGGCGGGCGTGGCGCTAGCCCGGGGGCCCGCCCCTGCGGCGCGCGAGGC
>CAYJUC010000004.1:4087-31380 GCA_964372605.1 uncultured bacterium
GAGGTCCCGGCTGGCCTGGTGAAGCTCAGAGCGACCCGACACCAGGATCAGCGCCGGCCGTTTTGAGGCCTGAAGGAGTCCTGCGATCACCAGGCTCCGGGCGGACCCCCAGAGCCCATCTACCACGAGATGGGGCGCTCCCTTCAGGAAGGCGAGGGCCAATGCCGAAAACGGCGCCCACCGGGCCAGCGAGGGAGGATCGAGGGACGGGGCGAGTGATGACACCAACCGAGACCGGAGGCTAACGGGACCCCTGGGCGAGGTAGAAGCTGAGGGTCTCCAGCTCGATAGAGAGGTCCACGTTCTTGAGGCGGGCGTCTTTGACCACCTTGAGGCGCGAGGGGGCGAAGTTCAGAATCGCCTTGATCCCTGCCGCGACCATCGCGTCCATGACCGGCTGGGCGGATTCAGCCGGCACCGCGATGATCCCGATCTGGAGGCCCCGGGCCTTGGCCTCCCGCCCCAGATCGCTCAGCGAAAGAACGGGGACGCCGTCAATCGCTCGCCCGATCTTTTGCGGGTCGTCGTCGAAGATGGCAGAGATCCTGAAGCCGGCCCTGGTAAACCCTTTGTAGTTGAAGAGCGCCGACCCGAGGTTGCCGAACCCCACCAGCGCCACGCGCCACTCCCGATCCAGGCCCAGGATCTTCTGGAGCTCGGCCTTCAGGCCGGCGACGTAATAGCCGATCCCGCGGACGCCGAACTCGCCGAAGTGGGCGAGATCCTTCCTCACCTGGGCCGAGTTGAGGTTGAACCGCTCGGCCAGTTCCTGGGAGGAGATGGTCTTGACGCCGTCCTCCTCGAGCTGGAGGAGGCAGCGGGCGTACACCGAGAGACGACGGATCGTCATCTCGGGGATCTTGGGCATCTTGTAGCTGGAACGCGGCGCCATCAAACCTCGCTTCCGAAGGGTCCCGACTCGGACGCCACCCTGCCGGGAACTACTTCACGGGTTGCACAAACAAGAGGATCGCGGCGATGACGAAGACGTAGAGCGCCAGGGACTCGATCAGGGCGAGGCCGATGATCATCGCCGTCTGAATCCGCCCGGCCGCTCCGGGCTGTCGCGCCATCGCATCGACGGCGGAAGCCACGGCGCGCCCCTGCCCGAGAGCGCAGAGGCCCGAGGCCAGCGCCATGCCCAACCCTGCGGCGAGCACCGCAAAGGGGCCGATCCACCCACCCGTCCCGCCTTCCTTGGCGGGCTCGGCCGCCCAAACCCCGCCAGTGCAGAGCAGCAAAACGGAGACAACCATCAATGCGAGAACCAGTGACCGTCGCACGAGCCTCCTCCTTTCGTCAGCACAACCGGTCGAACATTGCAGAGTCAAGCCGTAAGTGCACGCGGTTTTTCAGCACCCCCTAATGGTGTTCAGCTTCCTCGATCGCTCCGGCGATGTAGAGCATGGAGAGCATCACAAAGATGAATGCCTGGAGAAACGAGACCAGGATCTTGAGCGGGATGAGGAAGCCGACGGTGAACAGGATCATGAGCCCGCTGGCCGGGAACCCCCCGATGGCCCCGGCGAGGGAGCCGGAGAACCCCCAGCCGGCCAGGGCGAGCGACAGGAAGAAGATGACGCTCAGCAGGATGTGGCCGCCGGTCATGTTGCCGAAGAGTCGGAGGGCCAGCGAGAGGGGGCGGGCCAGGTGGCTGAAGATTTCGATGATAAACATGAGCGGGGCCAGCCACGGGATCGGCCCGCAAAAGTGCTTCAGGTATCTGAGCGCGCCCTGCTTCCGGATCCCGATCCAATGATAGGCGAAGAAGACGATGAGGGCGCAGGCCGCTGTGGTGTTGAGGTTGGCCGTAGGCGCGATCAGGCCGGGGAGGAGCCCCATCAGGTTCGAGACAAGAATGAAGAGTCCGAGCGTCGCGATCAGCGGAAGGTAGCGCCGGCCCTCGGCGCCGATCACGTCGTCCAAAAGCGTGAAGAACTGCTCCAGGACCATCTCCATGAAGTTCTGGAGCCCCCGGGGCACCATCTGGAGATTTCGGGAGGCGGCGAACGAGAGGCCCACCAGGACCAGCATCACCAGCCAAGTGTAGGTGACGTGGTCGGGGATTCCCGGGATGACGAACAGCGGCGGGTGCTCGATGACCTCCATGGTCGGCTACGCGGAGCGCCGCGCGCTCCTCCACCCCTGGAGGAGCAGGACCGGCGGCAGCACGGAGAGCCCGACGGCCAGCCCGACCGGGTGGACCTGGCCGCTCCAGAGGGGGATGGCCAGGGCGGCGAAGAGGACCAGGTGACGGAGCCCCAAGCCGAGCACCCAGAGCGGGCGGTTCCCGAGAAGCCCCAACGCCTGGCCGCTCCCACGCGAAAGCCAGAGCAGGTTGCCGAAGGCCACAGTCCCGCCGACCAGGACGCCCAGAAATGCAGAGAGGCCGGCCAAGAGCGCTGCGGCGAGACAGAGGGGAAGCAGCAGCGCGGCGCAGGAGATCACCACCCGATTCACAAGGTCACGACTCATCGTCCCGTCGCTCAGCCGCCTTGACTGCCCTGAAGAGGTTGACGAATCCCGAGGCGATCCCGAACCCAAGCCCGAGAAGTGTCAGCCACGGGGAACTCTTGAGCCACAGATCCGCCCAATAACCGACTGCGAGCCCCAGGGAGGTAGCCACGACGAAGGTGGTCCCCACTTGAAACAACCCGCCGAGCGCACGCCAAGAGGAGGGCGCCTGGCCCATGTGAACGAAAACACTATCATAGCAAGCAGAAAAATACAAGGCGAGGCACCTACTTGATTTTCATAAGGATTCTGCCCAGCAGGATTCCTCCCAGCCTCGGCTGTCGGTTTGGCACAATGCCCCCAAGGAGCCCCCGATTCGGGACCTGGGTCATGACCGCCGGCGTTGCAGTGTTTTGCTGCGCCTCTGGAGTTCACATGAGGGGCGACAGACCGTCCCATCCAGGTCGAACAGCCACCCGCGGTATGGAAACCGGATCGGGCTCACCTGAGGAACGGCATGACGGCGGCCTGGGCCAGATCGAGGAAGGGGGCAGGCATGATCCCCAGGTGAAAGACGCCCCAGAGCGCGATCCCCAATGCCAGGCTTCCCGCGAACGACGGCGCGGAGACCGTCGGCACCCCCTCTGGTTCCCGCATGTACATGTACACGACGAGGCGGAGATAGTAATACGCGGCGATGGCCGAGTTGAGCACTCCGAAAATGGCCAGCCACACGTATCCGGCGCGGACGGCGGCGCCGAACAGATAGAACTTTCCCACGAAGCCCGCCGTCGGCGGGATCCCGATGAGGGAGAGGAGAAAAAGCGTCAGGGCAAGGGCGAGAAGCGGATGTCGAGTGGCGAGACCGGAGTAGTCCGACAGGTTCACGGCCTCGGTCCCTCCACGCTCGAGCAGCAGAATCACACCGAACGCGCCCCCGGTCGTGAAGGTGTACACCAGGAGGTAGAAAAGCACGCTGCCGTTGCCCAGGGACCCGCCGGCCACGATGCCGATCAGCATGTAGCCCACGTGCGCGATGGAGGAGTAGGCGAGCATCCGTTTCAGGTTGGACTGGGCGATAGCCACCACGTTCCCCACGGTCATCGTGAGGATCGCCGCCGTCCAGAGGGCGAGCGTCCAGTCCGGCTGGGCCGACCTGAACGCCGAGAGAAGCACCCGAAGCAGCGCCGCGAACGCCGCGGCCTTCGAGCCGGTGGCGATCAGCGCGGTCACCGAAGTCGGCGCTCCCTCGTAAACGTCCGGGGCCCACATGTGGAACGGGACCGCTGAGATCTTGAAGCCGAACCCGACCAGCAGCAGGCCGATCCCGATCACGAGGAGCGGATTCTCCCGGAGCGTCCCTTGCCCGATGGCAGCGGCGAGCCGGTCCAGGTTGGTGGTCCCTGTCGCCCCGAAGACGAGAGCGATCCCGTAGAGGAAGAACCCCGCGGAGAAGGCGCCCAAGAGGAGATACTTCATGGCTGCCTCACCGGCGGAAAGTTGACCTCTGAAGAAGCCAGTGAGCGCGTAGAGGGAGATCGACATCAGCTCGAGCGCGAGGAAGATGGCGATCAGGTCGGTCGCCGAGGCCAGGATCATCATCCCGAGCGCCGCGAAGCACACCAGGATGTAGTACTCGCCGGCCTCGACCCCCTGGCGTTTCAGGTAGTCCATGGAGAAGAGGAGCACCAACGCGGTCGCGTAACAGATCACGATGTTGAAGAACAGGGCGAAGTTGTCCAGCGCCACCATTCCCTGAAACGCCCGCTCCTCTCTCCCGCCCAAGAGGACCGTCACCACGAGCGCCGCGGCGATTCCGGTGAGCCCCACGAACCCCAGATGCTCCTTCCGGTCCCGGGGCGGGCAGAGATCCAGGAGGATGAGCAGGAACGCCGTGCCCGTCACCACCAGGAGCGGGGCGATGGGCCGCCAGGCCACCGCGGGAAACGCGAGTTCCATCATCGCGACCCCGCCGCGGCCACGGTCGCCGCGGCCTTGGCCTGGACCTGGGCGATCAGAGCCTGGACGCTGGCCTCTGTGGGGCGGGTGAACGCGACCGGGTACACCCCGATCCAGACGATGAAGATGAGAACGGGCACGAGGACCGCCCACTCCCGCCCCGTGAGATCGGTGAGCGCGCGGTTGGCCTCCCGAGAGATCTCGCCGAAGATCACCCGCTGATACATCCAGAGCATGTAGACGGCGGCGAAGATAATCCCGGTGGTGGCCAGGACGGCGACCAGCCGGTTCACCTGGAAGGCGCCAACCAGTATCAGGAACTCGCCGACGAAGCCGTTGAGTCCCGGCAGCCCCAGCGAGGAGAGCGACACGATGAGAAAGACCGCGGAAAAGGCCGGGATGACCCGCCAGAGCCCCCCGAATTCCGCGATGAGGCGCGTGTGCCGGCGCTCGTAGATGATCCCCACCATCAAGAAGAGCGCCCCGGTGGAGAGGCCGTGGTTCACCATCTGGATGATCCCGCCCACGATCCCCTGAGGGGTCAGCGTGAAGAGGCCCAGCAGCACGAAGCCCAGATGGCTCACGCTTGAGTAGGCGACCAGCTTCTTCAGGTCGGGCTGGACCATGGCCACCCAGGCCCCGTAAATGATCCCGATCACCGACAGGGCGAAGATCCACGGGGCGAGGGCCAGGGCGGCCTGAGGAAAGAGTGGCAGGCAGAAGCGGACGAATCCGTAGGTCCCCATCTTCAGCAGAACCCCGGCCAGGATCACGCTCCCCGCCGTGGGCGCCTCCACGTGGGCGTCCGGGAGCCAGGTGTGGAAGGGAAACAGGGGCACCTTGATGGCGAAGGCCAGCGCGAAGGCCAGGAACAGCCAGGTCTGGAGCGTTCCCGGGATCACGTAGCGGGCCAGCACCGGGAGGTCAAAGGTGTACGTCCCGGTGGCCATGCCGTGGTGGAAGTAGAGGGCGAGGATCGCCACCAGCATCAGCACGGACCCCAGCATGGTGTAGAGGACAAACTTGATGGCGGCGTAGATCCGGTTCTCCCCCCCCCAGACCCCGATGGCGAGATACATGGGGATCAGCATGGCCTCCCAGAAGACGTAGAAGAGGAAGAGGTCGAGACTGACAAAGACCCCGAGCATACCCGTCTCCAGGAGGAGCATGGTGATGGAGAACTCTTTCACCCTGCTCTCCACGGCCCGCCAGGAGGAGAGCAAGGCGAGCGCCGAGAGGAAGGTGGTCAGGAGGACGAGGAGGAGGCTGATCCCGTCGATCCCCAGATGGTAGGAGATCCCGTAGGCGGGCATCCAGCGGGCCCGCTCCACGAACTGGTAGTCGGGACTCGCCGGGTTGAAGCGAAAGTAAAGCGGCAGCGAGATTAGGAAGGTAACGGTGGCGCAGAGGAACGCAACCCAGCGCGCCAGGGACTCCCGGCGAGGGAGGAGGACGAGGAGAAGCGCCCCGGCCGCCGGGAGAAAGGTGACCAGAGTCAGGAGCGGCAGCGTCACGAGAGGGAGCCCGTTCGGTTCCCTCGCCCCCGGCTGGGGAGAGAGTCAGGGTGAGGGGGCCTTTGCGCGCCGATCATCGCGTCAGGAAGCCGCCCCGCGTGAGGAAAAACCCGAGCATCGCCACCGCCCCGGCCAGCATGGTCAGGGCGTAGCTGGCCACGTACCCCGTCTGCAGTCGCCGCATCCCCTGAGCCCAGCCCACCACGGCCTTCCCCACGCCGTTGACGATCCCGTCGATGAACCTGAGGTCGAAGATCCGGGCCAAGAACTCCGAGAGGCGCCCGATGGGCCGGACGACGCATGCGTCGTAGATCTCGTCGACATAGTATTTCTCAAGCAGGAGGCGGTGGACGCCGTTTCGCGGCCGGCCGATGGCCTCGGCCCTGACCGGGCGGGCCCCGTAGAGCCGCCACGCGACAAGCACGCCCGCCACGGCCGCGATCACGGAGAGGAGCAGGAGCGCTTGCGCGGAGAGGCCGGGGCGGGCCGCCGCCTCGTGGAGGGGAAAGACAGGAGCCAGAAATCGCGCGAAGAGAGTGCCGGGCGCGAAGGGAATCCCGAACGCCAACCCGGCCACCACCGTCAACACGGCGAGGATGCCGAGCGGAACGGTCATCACGGGAGGCGACTCGTGGACGTGATGCGACGCCTCCCTGGACATCCGCGGGCCGCCGAAGAAGGTCAGGAAGACCAGCCGGAACGTATAGACCGCGGTCATAAAGGTCCCGAGGAGAAGGAGGGCCCACAGCCAGCGGTACCCCGCGTGATACGCGGAGGACAGAATCTCATCCTTGGAGAAGAAGCCGGCCAGCGGCGGAATGCCGGAGAGGCTCCCCGCCCCCACGACGAAGGTGAGCGTCGTCGGCACCAGGCGGGGCGCGAGGCCGCCCATCCGCCGGAGATCCTGCTCGCCCGCCAGCGCGTGGATGACGCTCCCGGCGCCCAGGAAGAGGAGGGCCTTGAAAAACGCGTGCGTCACCAGATGGAAGATCCCCGCCGCGTACGCGCCCACACCCACCCCCACGAACATCAGGCCGAGCTGGCTTATGGTGGAGTAGGCCAGCACCCGCTTGATATCGGTCTGGACGAGCCCGATGGAGGCCGCAAAGACGGCCGTGAGCCCGCCGACCCACACGACCACTTCCAGGGCCACGCCAGAACGCTCGAAGATGGCGTGGCTCCGCGCCACCATATAGACCCCCGCGGTCACCATGGTCGCGGCATGAATCAGCGCGGAGACCGGGGTGGGCCCTTCCATGGCGTCCGGCAACCAGGTGTGCAGCGGGAGCTGGGCGGATTTTCCGCACGCCCCCGCGAAGAGAAGGAGCGCGATCGCGGTGGCGGTGGCCTCGGGGAGGCCGCCGGCCGCGGCAAATACTTTCCCGTAGTCGAGCGAGCCGACGGAGACCCAGAGGTACATGACCCCCAGGCCGAAGCCGAAGTCACCGACGCGGTTCACGATGAACGCCTTCTTGGCGGCATCGGCCGCCGACTTCCGCTGGTACCAGAAGCCGATCAAGAGGTAGGAGCAGAGCCCGACCGCTTCCCAGAAGACGTAGAGGAGGAGGAAGTTTCCCGCCAGCACCAGCATCACCATGGAGAAGACGAAGAGGTTCAGATAGGTGAAGTAGCGGGCGTAGCCGGGATCGCCCGCCATATACCCCACGGAGTAGAGGTGGATGAGGAAGCCGACGCCGGTCACCACCAGGAGCATCACGGTCGAGAGCTGGTCCACCTGGACGGCCACGCCGGTCTCGAAGGAACCGGCCACGATCCAGGGGAAGAGGGATCCGGAATAGGTCTCGCCGGACCCGAGCACGCCGAAGACCACCGAGGCGCAAGCGAACGAAGCGCCGAGCGCGGGGACCGCAATCCAGTGGGCCCGCTTTCCGATGAGCGAGCCGAAGAAGGCGTTGACCAGTGTCCCGAGGAGGGGGAAGAGCGGGATCAGCCAAACGAGAAGCGACATGATTGTTCTTTCGGGCACAAGGCGACCTCACTCTAGCCGAACGCTCCGGGGGTGTCAAGCGAACCGCCCGCGAAAAACGCTGGAGGCACGGTCGGGGATGGTGTAAGAAGAAAGTCATGGCTCCCGCGGCCGAAGGCTCCCCCCTCGGGCTCAAGGCAGCCCTGGCAACGTACGTGGTGGTCTTCGTTCTGAAGATCGCCGCGTGGTGGGTGACCGGGCTCTTCGCCCTTCTCGCTGAAGCCGTTCACACGCTGTCAGACCTGGTGATCTCTGGCTTTCTTCTCCTCGCCGATCGATTCTCACGGCGACCCGCCGACGCCCGCTACCGTTTCGGTTATGGCCGGGCTCAGCACGTGGCCTCTCTGGTTGCCGCCACGCTCTTCATCTCCTTCACCAGCTTCCGCCTCGTCGAAGAAGGCGTGGTCCGCATTCTCCGCCCCCCCGCTCCCGCGTACAGCCGGCTGGAGCTGGCCATCGGAGTGCTCGTCGCCTCGATGGTGTTGAGCGTGATCCCCATCGTCATTCTGGCGCGCCAGGGGCGGCGGGGGCCCGCGGCGCGCGCCCAGCTTCTGGAGTCGCTGAACGACGAAGCGGGCCTTCTGGCGGCTCTGGCGGGAGCGATCTTGGTTGCCAACGGCTCACTGATCGCCGACCCCATCGCCTCCCTGGTGGTGGCAGGGTTCATCGCGGCCAATGCCGCGGGGCTCTTCAGGGACAACGCCCGGGTCCTGATGGGCCGGGCCCCGAGCCGGGAGTTCTTCGAGCGCGTCAAGATGCTGGCCCGGTCGGTCCCGCCCGTGAAGGGGATCCACGATCTGCGAGCCGAGTACGTGGGGCCCGAGACCATCCACCTGGCGATCCACGTGGAGGTGGACCCGATGATGACGGTGGCCGAGGGCGAGGGGGTGGCCACGGCGGTGCGGGACACCATCATGGCGGAGACGCTGGTCGGCTACTGCGTGGTCCACGTGGACCCGCTGGGGGCACCCCCGGAGCCCGGCGAGATTTATTTTTAGCCTACTTCCCGGTGCGAGATGCCCTCCACTTCCGCAGACTCCCGCGGAAGCTGTCGCCCGCTCCGAGATGCTCTCGCATAGTTCGTCAGCGGTCAACATGGAAAGGAGAGAGGGGGCATGATTCTAAGATGGACAAAACCCTTTGTGCTCGGCCTCGGAGTGGCGCTTGGGTTCTTTCCTGCTTCGGGAGAGGCCGAAACAATAACACTCACCTGTAGCCCCACGGCGACCATTGGGGAAGTTCTAAAGAATCTCAAGCCGGGGGACGTCCTACTCCTGAGCGGCATTTGCAATGAACATGCTGTCATACCGGAGCGTCTCCAAAACATCACTTTGGACGGCCAAGGGAAAGCAACGATAAACGGCCCGGATTCCAGACGGAATACCGTGGTAGTAGGTGGTCGCGGGATTACCCTAAAGCGATTTAATATTACTGGAGGCCGGAGTGGGATCGCCGTCGCGCGGGGCGGGAGCGTACTCATAGACGGCAATACAATCACCAACACCGGAAACCATGGGATAGGCTTGCACGAACACAGTTCCGCGCGGATCGTGAACAACGCGATACAGAGCAACCCCGGGTTCGGGATTCTGGTCGAGGAAGGCTCGTTCGCTCGCATTGGGTTTCTCCTTGTCCCTGATGCGGCGCCCAGTCCTAACACCATTCAGGACAATCGCGGTGGCGGGATCCGCGTAAGATTTTCTTCTATGGCCCGCGTCGTTGGGAACACAATCAGCAGCAACGCAGGTAATGGGGTCGAAGTCACAGAAAGCTCCCACGCTTCTATTGATGGCAACACCATCAATGGAAATGGCCGGGACGGGATCCTCGTCAGCGGAAATTCCGGCGTTACGATGGCGCTGGGTCCCGGTATTTTTAGCAAACCCAATTCGACGACAACCAACAATAGCGGCTTCGGTATTCGATGTGAGATAGGGGGCTATATCGCCGGCCGGATCGGTACCCTCAACGGCAACAGTGGGACCAAAGACCTGACTGGGGGTTGCCTCGATAGACTTCAGCAGTGAGCCCTAAAGATGGGCGCGAATGGCGGCGATGTGGGCTGGCGTGGTTCCGCAACATCCCCCGAGAATGTTTGCCCCGGCGCCGAGTAATTCCACCCCCCACCGGCTGAACTCCTCAGGGGTGACCGGGTAGTTTCCGTTTCTGTCCGGAAGCCCGGCGTTGGGCCGGGCCACCAACGGGAGCGAGGTGGCGGCCCGCATACGCGTGAGGCCGCTGGCAGCCCCCCGCGGCTCCATGCAGTTGATCCCGACAGCCTTCGCGCCCATGGCCTCGGCCACCCGGGCCGCGGCCTCGGGAGTCAGGAGCCGCTCCTCGACCTGAGATCCCACCAGCGCCACCGACGCGATGACCGGCAGGCGGCTACAGTCACGCGCCGCTTGAAGCGCAGCCTGCAATTCAAGAAGGTCAGTAAACGTCTCCAGGAGAAACCCGTCCACCCCCAGAGCCTCCAGGAGGGCCATTTGCTCCCGATACGCCCTCTCCGCCTCGCCAAAGCTCCGGTCACCCAGCGTTGAGAGGCGGCGGCCCGGTGGTCCGATTGACGCCATCACATAGCAGTGGTCCTCCGCGGCTTCTCTCGCCAGGGTCACCGCCGTCCGGTTGATCATCTCGAAGCGGTCCGCCAGCCCGACCCGCTCGAGGGCCAACCGGTGGGCCTGGAAACTGTTGGTGGTGAGCAGGCCCGCGCCGGCGTCGCGATAGGCGGCGTGGATCTTCTTCACCGTCCCGGGCGCATTGAGAACAGCCATCGCCGACGGCTCATCCCTTGAGTGACCGAAGGCGTAGAGCATGGTCCCCATGGCGCCGTCCAGAAGCAGGCGGCCACGATTCAGGCGGTCGGCGAGAGGGAGCATACGGGAGCTCGTGGAATTTATACCATCGACGGCCCGCTGCGCCCAGGTCTCGGTGAAAAAATTTTGACGGGACGCGCTGTCAACCGATATGATCACTGTCGTGCTTCGATCCGGTTGGAAGTTCGGGCTCTCCCTGATGCTCGGCCTTTCCCTCTTCGTCGCCGGAACCATCTCGTACTTCGGGTGGCGGCAGTGGGTGCCGGGAGTCCGCGCCGCGCTCTCCCCGCCTCCCGCCTTCATCGGGCTCAAGACTCCCCTCACCCTCCAGCTCACGGCCACCCGCGGCGGCGTCCGTTCTTTCGAGCTCCACATCTCCCACCTCACCGGTAAGGTCGTGGCGGCGCGGCAGGAGTTCTCCCCACCCTTGTCCGGCGGGCAACGAATTCAGCTCATGGTGGAGGGGAGATCGCTCAAGCTCAGAGAAGGCGGGGCGAAGCTGGAAGTCTACGCGCAGGACGGCTTCTGGCGCCCGTTGCGGCTCGACGTCGGCCCGATCCTCACCCACGCTGTCACCGTGGACCTGACCCCTCCGTCGCTGGAGCTCCTGAGCGCAACCCAATACCTCTATCAGGGCGGCGGCGGGATGGCGGTCTACCGGACCAAGGGCGCCCAGCGGTCGGGCGTGAAGGCGGGTGGGACATTCTTCCCCGGCTTCCCGACGGGAGATGAGGAAAACGGATACCACGTCGCGATGTTCGCGCTCCCGGTGGACGCGCAGGCCACCACCCCGTTCCTCGTCACCGCTCAGGACGCGGCCGGCAACAACGCGTCCCGCAGCGTGACCAGCACGATACTGCCCAAAAAGTTTCCCTCCGGCAGCGTTGAGCTCTCCCCAGAGTTCCTCAAGCGGAAGCTCCCCGAACTACTCCCCGAGAAGGGAGAGCTCCAAGACGCCGAGCTCCTCGACGGGTTCCTTCAGGTCAACCGGGAGAAGCGGCGGGAGGCGGAGGAGACCAAGCGCCAGGTGGCCGCCAAAACGCAGGGGAAGCCGCTCTGGCAGGGACCGTTCATCCAGCCCCGGAACACCAAGGTCTTCTCCAACTTCGCCGAGCGCCGGAGCTACCGGTTCCGCGGTCAGGAGGTGGACAGCCAGATCCACTGGGGCTTCGACCTGGCCTCGCTCCGGGAGAGCCCGGTGCCGGCCGCCAACTCGGGCGTGGTCGCCTTCGCCGGCCCCCTCACGATTTACGGCAACACGGTCATCCTGGATCACGGGCTTGGGCTCGCCACGCTCTACGGTCATCTCTCCCGGATCGACGTGAAGGTGGGCGATCCGGTGGAGAAAGGCGCTCCACTCGGACGAACCGGAGCTACGGGGCTCGCCGTGGGAGACCACCTCCACTACGAGGTGCTGATCCACGGCTTCCCGGTCACACCGCTGGAGTGGTGGGACGCCAAGTGGATCAGGGATCACGTGACGAAACCGCTCAAGGAGGCGGGGGTGCCGTTGATTCAAGGGGACGAGAAGGACACGGAACCCGAGGCCCCGGCCCCGAAAGCGCCCCGCCGCCGCCCGCGTCGGTAGCCGGGTGCCTTTACCCCATCGTCACTCACCCGCCAATCGGTACCCAACCCCCGGTTCCGTGAGGAGATAGCGAGGCCGCGTGGGGTCGGCTTCCAGTTTGCGCCGGAGCTGCGCCATGTACACGCGGAGATAGTGGGCCTCCTCTCCGTGCGACGGCCCCCACACTTCCTTGAGAAGTTGACCGTGCGTCAGCACCTTGCCGGCGTGACGAACGAGCGTCGTGAGCAGCTTGTACTCGATCGGGGTCAGATGCACCTCCTTGCCCCCGACGAACACGTGGCGCCGCGCGAGATCGACCCTCAGATCCCCGATCGCGAATACGGCGTCATCTCCGCCGCGGGGAGCGCCCGCGGCGTGACGCAGGGCCACCCGGATCCGCGCCAGGAGCTCGCCAACCCCGAAAGGCTTGCTCACATAGTCATCGGCGCCGGCGTCCAGCGCCGCGACCTTGTCGCCCTCCCGGCCGCGCGCCGAGAGCACGATGATCGGGACGGCCGTCCATTCCCTGAGCCGCCGGATCACCTCGATCCCGTCCATGTCCGGGAGCCCCAGGTCCACGATGACGACGTCTGGCTGCCGCGTGGCGGCTTCCACCAGCCCGTCTGCGCCGGTGACCGCCTCGAAGAGCCGGTACTCCTGGCCCGCGAGGGTCACGCGCAGGAAGCGCCGGATCTGGGGCTCGTCCTCGATCAGAACAATGATCGGCTCAGGCATCCGCGGGAACAACAGCAGGAGGTTTGTCGGTAATCGGGAGCGTGAAGAGGAATGCCACGCCGCCACCCGGGAGGTTGTGGGCCCAGATGCGGCCGCCGTGCGCTCGAATGATCCCCTGGCAGATTGCCAATCCGAGACCCGCACCCCGCCCCGCGTTCCGCTCGCTCCAGTACAACTGGTCGAAGACGCGATGCGCGTCTCCGAGCGGCAGTCCCGGCCCCCGATCCGCGACTTCGACGGCGACCGCCTCGTCGGTTGCCGTGGCGATGATCTCGATGGGGCTCCCCGGCGGGGTGTATTTGAGCGCGTTGTCGAGCAGGTTGATCAGCACCTGTTCAATGAGGAGGGCGTCCATCGCGACAAAGGGGAGTTCGGGCGGCACGCGGGTCGTGATCCGCCGGTCGGCGAGGCGCTTGTCGAGTCGGGCCAGCGCCACCCCGATGACCTCCTCCAAGTGGTGCCACTCCTTGCGGAGCCGGAGCGCGCCGGATTGCAGACGCGTCATTTCCAGCAGGTTCTCGACGAGCCGGTTCAGCCGCTCCGCTTCGTCGTGCACAGACTCGAGCAGCTCCCTGCGCGTCGCCGCATCGAGCCGCTCACCCGAATCGAGTATGGTGCTCACCGCCCCCGTGATGGTGGCGAGCGGGGTGCGGAGATCGTGCGACACCGAGCTCAGGAGCGCATTGCGCAGGCGCTCAGTTTCGATCCGGACCTCCGCCTCCTGGGCCTCGTCAGCAAGGCGCGCCCGCTCGATGGCCAGCGCGGTCTGGTTGGCGAATGTTTCGAGCTGGTGGAGCTGTTCGGGCGCCTTGAGCGCGCGCGGGTCCGACGGCCGGACACCCAGGACACCCACCGGTCCGCAAGACGCGATCAGCGGCAGATAGAACGACCGGGCGTCGGGCAACGTCCTGGTGCCGAGGCCCGCGGGCTGCCGATGCTCGTACACCCACCGGCCGACGCCTGGCTCGTTGGCGTCCATCTCGAACTGCCCGCCGCTCCAGGGGGCAAGGCGCCCGCCAGCATCGGGGAGCAGCACGACCACGCGGCTCGCGAACATCTCGGCGATGTGCCGCACGGCAATTTCCAGCAGTTCCGCCACGCCCCGCGTGCTCGCAAGTTCGCGGCTCATCGCGTAGAGGGCCGCCGTGCGCCGCTCGCGCTGGCGGGCCGAGTCGGCCTGGGTCCGGATGCGGTTGGTAAGACCGCTGATCACCAGCGCCACCACGAGCATAACGGCGAAGGTCACCACGTACTGGATGGCTGCGACCGCGAAAGTGAAATAGGGCGGAACGAAGAAGAAGTCGAAGCTGCCGACGCTGAGCACCGACGCAAAGAGCGCCGGCCCCCGCCCGCGGCGGGTCGCGACCGCAATCACGCCGAGGAGGTACGTCATGATGAGGTTGGACAGCTCAAAGAACGGGAACATCGCCCAGGCGATGCCGGTGGTCATGGACACGATGCCGACGGCCTCGGTGTATCCCCGCCACCAGCCGGGTACTCGCGCCGCCGCCATTTCTCCGCGTCCCTCGCGGGTGATCACGCTATCGGCGTTCCTGCCGCTTCGACCCACGTCCCAAGTGTAGCGTCCCGGCAACGCAATGTTCAACCGGCTAATGGGATGCTGAAAAACGTGCCCACCCCGAACTCAACCTCACCGACAGACCACAGCACGTTCGAGCGCGGGCTGGCCCGCGCAACCATATGGGGGGAGGTTCGGAAGGGGGGCTCGCCCCCCTCCGAGCGATCTAATGGTGCAGGTGATAGGGCACGTTCGTGACGATGACGTTCTTGCGGAACAGCAGCATACCCTTGATCAGCAGCGCCGTCTGGTTGTGGAGGAGCTGCTGCCACCGGTGGGCCGGAACAAACTCGGGCAGCACGATCGTCACAATATGGTTCTCGCCCCCCTTCTCCTGAAGGTGGTCGATGTACTCGAGCAGCGGTCGAAGCAACGAGCGGTAGGGCGACTCGAGGACAACAAGCGGCATCCCCAGCCCCCACGCGCCCCATTTCTCTTCCAGTCGTCCTGTCCGTTCGCGATCGGACTCGACATACACGGCCTTCGCCGTTGGCGAGATCGCCCGAGCGTACTGCAAGGCCGGGACGACGCCGCGGTGAAGATCACCCACGAGCACCAGAACACTGTTCGTCAGCGGGCTGGACATTTCCATCGCGTCGAGCGAGAGCTGGAGCGCCACCTCCCCATAATGTCGATGCACCAGGATGAGGGCCCACACGAGCGCCGGAATCAACACGGCGACGATCCACGCGCCCTCGCTGAACTTCGTCACGGCGAGGACCAGCAGCACGAGGCCGGTCGCTACGGCGCCGACACCGCTGACCCACACCCGCCAGCGCCAGCCCTTCTCTTTCAGCCGAAGCCAGCGCACCACCATTCCGCTCTGGGACAAAGTGAAGGACAGGAAGACGCCGATGGCGTAGAGCGGAAGAAGCGCGTGGGTGTCACCGCCGAAGATCAGGATCACCAGGATGGCGAAACCGCTCAGGATGAGGATGCCGTTCGAAAAGACGAGCCGGTCCCCCTGGTTGGCGAACTGCCTCGGCATGAAGCGGTCGCGGGCGAGGATCGACGAGAGACGCGGGAAGTCGGCGTAAGAGGTGTTGGCAGCGAGAACCAGGATGAGCATCGTGGCCGCCTGGACACCGAAGTAGAGCACGCCGGTGCCGAAGACTCGGCGTGCGATCTTCGAGACGACGGTCTCCGCGCCCCCTGGAACGATTCCGAAGTCGTAGGCCAGGTAGGTGATCCCGAGGAACATCGCGATCGAGATCACGCCGAGCCGGGTCAGGACGATCTGGGCGTTACGCCCCTCAGGCGGCTTGAGGGCGGGCGCGCCGTCGGAGACCGCCTCCACGCCGGTCAGGGCCGTGCAGCCCGCGGCGTAGGCGCGGAGGAAGAGGAACAGTCCCACCCCTTCGAGGCCCGGAGGGTGGGGCGAGTAGGGCGCTTCGGGAAGCAGGTTCAGCTTCGCGGCGACGAGGCCGTACCCTACCATTCCAAGGATGCTGACGACGAAGAAGTAGGTCGGCGCCGCGAACAGCTTCCCGGATTCGCGGACGCCGCGAAGGTTGCCGATGGCGATCACCGCGATGGCCAGCACGCACAAGGAAACCCGGTAGGGAATGAGCGCCGGCGCCGCCGATGTCAGCGCGGCGATTCCGGCCGCGACCGAGACGGACACCGTCAGGACATAGTCGGCCAGCAAGGCCGCCGCGGCTCCCAGAGCGGGAAAGAGGCCGAGGTTGTCTTTTGCGACGAGGTAGGCGCCGCCGCCCTGGGGGTAGGCGCGCACCGTCTGGCGGTACGAGGTGACGACGATGGCCAAGAGCGTCGCGATGCCCGCCGCGATGGGGAGCGAGTAGCTGAGGGCCGCCGGGCCCGCGAGGATGAGGACGAAAAGGATCTCCTCCGTCGCGTACGCCACCGACGACAACGGATCGGAGGCGAACACGGCGAGCGCCGTCGCCTTCCCGAGCCGCTCGTGACGGGCCTGAGCGGTGGGGAGTGGTGTGCCGACCAGCAAACGCTTCAGACGATGCAACCGCACACTTCATTAGTACTCTGCCGCCGTGTCAACGCGCCGTCAAAAGACGGTCCACGGGTGTCAAGAGCGCGTAAAGATCGGGCTCGTGAGGCGGCCGAGGCGGACTTGCGCCGGAGCCCCGCGCGGCGTATCCTCTACATCCGCGATGAACTGGCTGCTCCCGCGCGCCTCGATGATCGTTGCGCTCGCGCTCTGCGTGACCTGCGTGTCCATTTCCGAGGGCGCCGAACCCGAGCGCGCCGCCGCCGAGCGGAAACCGACGGACTCCTGGGAACAGTTCCCGCCAGCCTGGGAAAAGGCGCTTCGGACGATCGGCGACGATGCATTCTATTTGCTCACGTCGCCGCTTCGGTTCGACCTCGAGTCGGGCCTGGTGACGGGCGGCATCATGGCGGGCATCGCAGGGCTCTCGCTCGCCGATCGCTCCATCCGCCACGAACTCGCCCCGCATCGACACGATTCTTTGCGCGATGCCGCTGATGACATCAGCTATCTCGGCAACGGCTTCGTCCTCATCGGGCTGAACGCGGGGGCGATCGTCGTCGGCGAAGGGATCAAGGAGTACAACGGGAACGCGAAGCTGCTGGATGCGGGGATCGTCGCAGCCGAAGCACAGCTTCTCACGGCTGCGTTCACCGAAGGCGCGGCGTACGCGACCGCGCGGTCCCGACCGCGGGACTCGAGCGACCCGTTCACCTTCAAGCTCGGTCGTGACTCGTTTCCTTCAACCCACGCGTCGCAGGCGTTCGCGGTCGCCGCCGTGATCTCTGACCGCTTCGAGCAGCCGGCAGGGGCGATCGCGTATGGCCTTGCCGGGCTCGTAGGCCTCTCTCGTCTCGTCCAGGACAAGCACTGGGCCTCCGATGTGGCGGGGGGCGCCGCGCTCGGCTGGGCGATCGGCCATTTTCTGAGCGTCCGGCACTCGTCGCCGCACAAGTATCTCGACTACTTCCCGTTTGCCGATCCTGTCTCGAAGACGTACGGACTGTTGCTCAGGAAGCAGTTCTAGCGTCGCTTGAAGCGCCGCTTTCGGGCGCTGTTCGGCCTGGTCACAGCCGGCGCCCGTGGGCGATGACCGAGATCCCCCCGAGCTGCTCCATCAGGCGAACGTCGGCGAATCCTGCTTCCTCCAGCCAACGCGCGAGCGCCTGCTGCCCCGGGTACGCCCGCAACGACTCCACGATATGCCAGTAGGTGTCGCGCCGCCCGTGGAGGATCAGGCCCCAGAGGGTTCCGAAGAGCAGGAGATACCCGAGGCACACGCGTCGATACCACCGGTTGTCCGGAAGTCCGAAGTCCAGGCAGACGAAGACCCCGCCGGGCCGGAGCAGACGATAAATTTCCCCGAGTGTCCCGCGGGTGTCCTCGACGTACCGGAGGCCGTACCCCATGGTCACCACATCGAACGAGGCGTCCGTGAAAGGGAAACGGGCGAGGTCTCCCTGAATCAACTGGACCGCGCCGCCGCACTTTCTATCGGCCAGCGCCAGCATGGCCCGGCTCCGGTCGAGGCCCACGATCTTTCCCGTGAAACCACGCCGGCGCAGCAGGATCGGGAAGGCGCCGGTACCGGTGGCCAGGTCCAGCAACCGCTGGCTGGAGCCGTTCACCGGAAGCGTGTCGAGAGCCCGCACCTTCCAGCGGCGATCCTGCCAGGAGGAGAGGAGCCGGGACACCAGATCGTACTTCGGCGCGATGGAGCCGAAGACCCGATCCACGTAGACCGCGCGCTCCGCCGGGTTTCGGGGCCACTCCTTCAGCCTGAAGAGCCAGCGAACGTTCACCAGCGGAGCAGGGCCCCTTCGGCGGCGAACCCCGGACCCAGGGCGATCATGACACCCCAATCGCCAGGCGCGGGATGCTGTGTCCGAAGGACTTCGTCGAGGACAAAAAAGATCGTGGCCGAGGAGATATTGCCGAAGCGGCGGAGCACCGAGCGGGAAAACGCGACATCGGCGTCGTCCAGATCCAGGAGCTTCTGAGCTTCGGCGATCACGCGCCGGCCGGCCGAGTGGAGGACCCAGAAGCGGACGTCCCCTTTCTTCAGCCCCTGGGCGGCCATGAGCGCCAGCGCCATCTCCCGGATCATCACCCCCCCGATCTTCCGGACCTCCTTGGAGAGGATGATTCGCGGGCGCCCGCCCGGGTAGGCGAACCCCATGGCGGGGAGGTGCTCGGAGCGAAAGAGCGTCCGGTGGCCGACGAGGCTCGGCCCGTCTCCGCCGGTTCCCAGGGCCACGGCGCCGGCGCCGTCGGCAAAGATGGCGTTGGCCACGGCGGTCTCCGGGCGGTCGTCCATGGTGTAGGCCGCTGAGCAGATCTCCACCGCGATGACCAGCGCCCGGTGGTCAGGGAACGCTGCCAGGTGGTTCGCGGCCTGCTGGAGCGCCACCATGGCGCTGGCGCAGCCGGTGTCCCCCACGTGAACCCGCTGGATGTCGGGCCGGCACCCAAGCTCGCTGATCAGGTGCGCGTCCAGGCTGGGACAGAGCCGCCCCGTGCAGGTGGTGGTGGCCAGGAAATCCACGTCGCGGACATCCCACCCGGCGCGCTCCAGGCAGCGGAGCGCGGCGGCCCGTCCCAGCTCCAGCGCGCCGCGGCGAAAGCGGTCGTTGAGCTCATCCACGCTTTCATCCGTGCGAACGTGGTCCGGGTCCAGGTAGAGATAGCGCCCCTCGATCTCGCTCCTGGCGAAGAACCCGGCGCGCTGAGGATCAGCGTAGCCCGCCAGCCTCGCCAGCTGGTCCTGCGGAAAGAAATTGGGGGGCGTGGCCGTGGCTACGGCCAGGATCTTCGGCGCAATCATGTGTGGTTGGAGGATACGCCCGCGCCACCCTCGTGTCCAGGGGACGGGCCCGCCTTGACGCACCCGGGACGCCGGTGATAGGGTGGGCGCGATTTTCTCAAGGAGAGGAGAAGCCATGCCGCTCTACAGCTACGAGGGAAAGGCGCCGCGGATCCATCCCAGCGCCTTCATCGCGCCCACCGCCACGATCGTGGGCGACGTGACCATCGAAGCGAACGCGTCGGTCTGGTACGGGGCGGTGCTCCGAGGTGACTTCGCCCCCGTGATCGTGCGGGCCGGGGCCAACATCCAGGACGGCTCGGTGCTCCACGGCGACGTGGAGGTGGGGCCGGGCGCCACGGTCGGGCACAACTGCGTGGTGCACGCCGCCATCCTCGGCGCGGAGTGCCTCATCGCCAACGGCGCTATCGTGCTGGACGGCGCCAGGATCGGCGCGCGATCCCTGGTGGCGGCGGGCGCCGTGGTCGCGCCTGGGACCGAAATCCCCGAAGGTGTGCTGGTGGTCGGAATCCCCGCCAGGGTCAAGCAGCCGCTCAGGGGAACTCAGGCGGAGCAGTGGGTTCTGTCGAACCCGACCTTCTACCAGGAACTGGCCCGGCGCCACAAGGCCAGCGTCTTCCAGCTCGAATCCTGATCAACCCGGTTCCGGCCCGCGGTGGCCGAGATAGGCCTCCTGGATGTGGGTCTGCCGCAAGAGGTCGGCCGGCGCGCCCTCCGAGATGATTCTCCCTTCCTCGAGGACGTAGGCCCGCGACGCGATCTCCAGCGCTTTGCCGACATTCTGCTCGACGAGCAGGACCGCGACCCCTTCCCGATGGATCTCGACGATCACCTCGAAGACCTGGTCCACGATGGCCGGGGCCAGCCCGAGCGACGGCTCGTCGAGCAGGAGGAGGCGCGGCCGGGCCATCAGGGCGCGGCCGATGGCCAGCATCTGCTGCATCCCGCCCGAGAGCGCCCCGGCCATCTGCCGGCGCCGCTCCCGGAGAATGGGAAAGATCGAATAGACGCGCTCGAGGCTCGCCTGCCGCACGGCCCGCGCGTCCGGGACGTAGCAGCCGATCTCCAGGTTCTCCTCCACCGACATCCCGCTGAACAGACGTCTCCCCTCGGGGACGATGGCGATGCCGTGGCGGCAGAACTCGTGGGCCGCGAGCCGCGACAGGTCCCGGCCGCCGAACCGGATGCTGCCGCCCCGGATCGGCAGGAGTCCCGCGATCGCGTTGATGAGCGTCGTCTTCCCCGCCCCGTTTGGCCCGACGATGGAGGCAAGGTCATTGTCGCCCACCCGCAGCGAAACGTCCCAGATGGCGGTGGCGTCCCCGTACCCCACCCGGAGCCCGGCGACCTCAAGCATAGTGCCCACCGAGTTTCCGGCGACATTCCGGCAACAACCGTATTCCCTGTTCGAGCGCGGGCTTCGCCCGCGCAATCGGTCCCTGGGGGGAGGTTTCGGAAGGGGGGCGTGCCCCCCTCCGAGGCCAGCTAAGCATAGGCCTTCCCGAGGTACGCCTTCACCACATCGGGGTGGCGCATGACGTCTCTGGGGGTCCCCTCCGCGATCACCTGGCCGTAGCTCAAAACGACGACGCGATCCGTGAGGTCGATGACGACCCGCATGACGTGCTCGACGAAGACCACGGTCGTCCCCCGGTCGCGGATCTCGCGGATCAGCCGAGCCGCGTCCGCCATCTCCGACGGCGTCAGCCCGGCGAGCACCTCGTCCAGAAGCACCAGCCGCGGCCTGGAGGCCAGCGCGCGCGCCAGCTCCAGCAGTTTCCGCTGGTGGAGGTTCAGCTGGTCCGGCAGCGACGCCGCCTTGTCCGCGAGGCCGGTGAACTCCAGCCACTGTCGGGACTCCCGCTGCGCTGTCGCGCGCCCGAGCCGGGTCTGGCCGAACATCGCGGCGACGGCGACGTTATCCTGAGCCGTCAGTCGCCGGAAGGGGCGCGGGATCTGATAAGTGCGGGAGAGGCCGAGGGCCGAGACCCGGTGCCCGTCGAACCCGCCGATGTCGTCCCCGCCGAAGATGATCCGGCCGCCGTCCAACCGGTAATGGCCGCTGATGACGTTGATCAACGTTGATTTGCCCGAGCCGTTCGGGCCCACGAGGCCAAGTATTTCCCCCGCGCGGACGTCCAGGCTCACCCCCGCGAGCGCCTGGATTCCCCGGAAGGCCTTGCTCACGTCGGAGCACGAGAGAAGGATCGATTCCGGGCTCCGCGACGCCGCGCCTTCCCGGCTGACGGCGCGCAGGCTTACTCGTTCCGCGGTGACCGGCGCTGGCTGCCGGGGGCGACGCCTGACCACCTTCCCGGCCACCCCTTCGGGGAGGAAGACGATCACCAGGATCAGAATCGCGCCGATCAGCGCTCGGTTCAGGATCGCGCTCTCGCCACCCGCCAGGGCATGGGTGAGGATCGTCACGATCACCGCCCCCAGCGCCGGGCCGAACCAGTAGCGCGTGCCGCCCAGGATGCTCATCAGGACCACGTCGACGGCGAGGACGATGGAGAAGGTCTCGGCGACCGTGACGTAGGTGACGAACATCGCCTGGATGCCCCCGGCGAGCCCCGCGATGAAGCAGGAGAGGCCGAAGGCGATGAGCTTGTAGCAATAGGTGGGGACACCCATCACCTCCGCGACGTCCTCGTCGTCATGAATGGCGAAGAGCCCCATCCCCCATCGGGAGTGGTAGATCGCATACGCCGCCCACACCGCCAGCAGCGCGGTGGAGAGGCCCAGCGTGTAGAGCGTCGCGGTGGGCGAGCCGAAGACGGGCGGGATGCGGACCGCGCTCAGGAAGACGCCGGGCCCTCCGTCGATTTTGGTGTTGAGGACGATCGTGGAGAGGATGAAGGTCACCGCCAGCGTGAGGAGCGCGAAGAGGTCACCCCGCAGGCGGCGCACCCGGAAAACGATGGCGGCGATGCCGACCCCGAGGAGCGCCGCCACCAGGCCCGCCACCGGGAGCGTCCAGAGGAACGGCACGCCGTACCACGTCGCGAGCGTGGCGGTGGTGTAGACCCCGGCGCCGAAGAACGCCCCGTGACCGAAGCTGAAGTAGCCGGAGTACCCGCCGAGAATGTTCCAGCTGGTGGCGAGCGCGATCCAGAAGAAGACCAGATAGAGGAACGACTCGTAGAAGGCGGGGAGCCTGGCGATGGGCACGAGGGCCAGCAGGAGGCCGCCGGCGAGGAAGCCCGCGGGGGCCGCCAGGCGCCGCACGGTCAGACCTGCTCCGGCCGGACCAGGAGCACGACGATCAGGAGCGTGAAGGAGACCAGCGGGGCCCAGCCGGGCGCGGTGACGGCCATCGTGAGCGCCTCGCTGACGCCGATGAAGATCCCGGCGACGAGCGGGCCCAGCGCGTTGCCGAGCCGGCCGATGATCACGGCCGCGAAGACGACCCCGATCCAGGCGTACATCTGAGAGGGCGCGAGGGTGTGGATGAGCGCGATGAACATCCCGGCGACGCCCGCATAGGCGGCGGAGAGCCCGGAGAGCAGGAGCGCCAGGCGCCGATGGTTCACGCCGAACGCGGCGGCGATCTGGGCGTCTTCGGCGCTCGCCCTGAGCGCCTTGCCCAGATAGGTCCACCGGAGCCAGGCCCACGTCAGAAACGACAGAGCCGCCGCCGTGAGCAGGACCAGGAACTCCGTGAGCGGGACGAAGAGCGACCCGACCCTCACGGACGCGGTTCCGTACCCCGACTCGAGACGGCGGAAGTCGGCCGTCCAGATCCACTGGATCACGCTCTCGATGATCACGGTCAGGCCGAAGGTCACGATGAGCGAGGTGAACTCGTTGACGCCGAAGCGCACGAATCCCATGTGAAGCACGACGCCGAAGGCGAAGAAGCACGGGATGAGCACCACGACGGTCAGGATCGGGTCCATGCGGAAGACCGTCGCCAGATGGTAGGTGAGATACGCGCCGAGGAACGCGAGCGCGAAGTAGGTGAGGTTGATCAGCCGGAGCATCCCCCAGGTCAGGCTGAGCCCGAGCCCCAGAAGACCGTAGAGGCCGCCGATGAACAGGCCCGAGAGGAGCGACTGCCCGATGAGCGTCAGGCTCGGCATCGGTCTAGATCACTCGGATGGGGGCACGCCCCCTTCCGAATCTCCCCCCCCGGAGGGTTTGCGCGGGCAAAGCCCGCGCTCGAACGAAACCGAAGTCCATCGTGAGATCTGACAATCGGCGGCAACCCGTTTTTCAGCATCCTGCTACGCGGCGGCGGGCACCGGGAAGCGCGCGAAGATGACCTCGGCCCCGTAGTCGGCGAGCAGCATGGTGGCGAAGGGGCCAGCCACGGCCTGGGTGAGGTCGACGACGCGGAACTGCTCCAGCGGAAGCCGCGCCATGCAAGCGGCTGCGTGGCGTCAGGCGACGCCGCCGATCTGGGGCAGCCGCACGTCGAGGACGCTCGAGGCCCCTTCCACGGACGCGGCGTCCATGGCGCGACGCAGGGCCTCGGCCAACTGCCCCGGATCCTTCACCTGCTCCCCATGGCAGCCGAGCGCGCGCGCCTCGGCCGCGAAGTCGGGCGACGGGGTGAGCCAGCCGCCCTCGAAGTTCCGGGACCGCACCGCGAACCCGTCCGGGTAGCTCTTCGACACCAGCACCGTGCCCGTCCGGTAGCCCCCGTTGTTCATGACGATGAAGATGACAGGCGCCCGGTGGTACTGGGCCGCCCAGAGACACGCCGTGGGATTGGCGAAGAACCAAGACCCGTCGCCGCAGATGGCGACGACGGGCCGCTCGGGAGACGCCACCTTGGCGCCGATAGCCGCCGCGGCCGCCCAACCAATCCCGGATCCGCCGTCGCCGAAGAGGGTTCCGGGTCGAGTCCGCCGGAGCAGCGGAGGCTCGACCATCTCGTGGAAGACGATCCATTCGGGTTCGAGCACGCGGCCGACGATTGAGAGCGCGGCATCCCTGGTCAAGGTTCCCGACCGTTCTTCAGCCCCGGCACGCTCCACGAGGGTCCGGAACCGCTCGCGCCCGTCTGCCTCCAGCCGGTCTCGCCGAGCGCGGCAGCGATCGCGCTGGCTCGCCGTCGCCGCCTGCTTCACGAGTTCGACCAGGCGCGCGAGGGCAAGATCGGCGCGGGCGATGAGCGACCAGTCGCTGGGGAAGTCATAGATCGGCGTGGCGCTCGCGATGGGATCCAGGCCGATGAACGCCACCCGCGGCCGCCGGCCACCTTCACGGCCATCCGGCAGCCACGGGACGATCGTCTCGACGGCGAGGACGAAGTCGGTCTCGGGGGGGAGCGGAAAGGCGCGGACATCAGCCCGGGCCAGGGGATGGTCTGCGGGAAGCGCGAGCATCGTGTCGCCGGTGATCACCGGCGCCCCGATGAGCTCGGCGAGCTCCGTGAGCCACGGGACACCCAAGGCGTCCAGCCAATCCGTGGAGATCAGCGGAGCCTCGCTCTGGAGGAGCGCCTCCGCGATCTCCCTGAGCTGAGCCTCATCGGGCCCGCCCGGCGCGCCAGGCGCCAGCGGGATCTCGCGGGCCGTCGCGGGCGCCGCGGCCATCGCCACCTCTCTCGGGATCGCCAGGTAGGCGGGCCCTAGAGGCGGGGTCAGCATGACCTGGATGGCCCGGGCGATAACGAGATCGGGCGCGTCGAAGGCGGCCAACCGATGATCCCACTTCGTGTACTGGCGGACGATCTCTCCCTGGTCCCGGAGCTGTTGGAACCACTGGATGTAGGAGTCGCGGGCGCCGCGGCGCGAGCCGGGCAGCGCGGAGGGCGCGTACCCGGACATCATCAGCACGGGGTAGCGGCCGCGAAAGGCGTTGTGGATGGCGGCGCCCATGTTCAGGAGGCCCACGTCCACGTGGGCCACCATGGCCCCAGGGCGGCCCGTGACTCTCGTCTCGCCGGCCGCGGCGGCCAGGCCCACGTGCTCGTGGGGCACCGTCCGGATCTGGGGCACCGGAGTTCCGAGCGCTCGGCCTTTCGCGTGCGCCTCCTGGAAGAACGCCAGCTCCGAGCCGGACGTGAACCAGAGGTTCGCCACGCCGTGTCGGACCAACGCGGTCATCAGGAGATCAGACACCTCGCTCCCCGCTCCCTGTGTCACGGCTCGATCCCTCCTTAGGCCATCGAATGGGGCGAGCCCGTTACTTGGCCCACTTCCCCTTCAGGTCGGCGTAGGCCGGCATGGCCAGGTAGGCCTCCGGACTCCACTTCCAGAACTGGCTCACGTTCGGGTAGGTGGCGATGACAGTGTTCTGGAGCGCGCCGTCCTTCTTCTCCACCTTCCGAATGTAGATGGGGTGGATCGGGTTGTGATAGGAATCCAGCCGGACCTTGCCGCGTGGGGCCTCGATGTCCACCCGGGCGAGCGCTGCCAGAAACGCCTCCTTGTTTTCAACCCTCCCCTTGATGGCCTCGAGCGCCTGCACGATCATCTGGGCGCCCACGTAGCCCTGCTCGGAGTACGTCGTGGCCGGCCGCCGGAATTTGGCGGAGTACGCCTCCAGGAACCGCTTGTTGGCCGGGATCTCGAGGGCCGCGCTCCAGTGCAGCGACGTGACGATGCCGAGGGCGGTATCCCCCTGCTTGGGAAGGATCACCTCGTCGACGAGATAGCCTTTGCCGATCAGGGGAAGCTTCCCCTTCAGGCCGAACTCGGCGTACTGGATCACGAAGCGCAGGGCATCGGCGCCGGCGACGAACGCCATCACCACATCGGTGTCGCGCCGGATCTGGCCCAGATACGGGGAGAAGTCCGGGGTCCCGAGGGGCGGATAGATCTCCTGGATCACCTGCCCGCCCGCCTCGATGAAGGTGCGGGCGAAGCCGCCGATCTGCTCATACCCGGCGCCGAAGTCCTGGACGACGAGCACCGCTTTCCGGTATCCCTGCTTGTAGGCCCACTCCCCGAAGGGGTGGGAAGAGTCGCTGTTGGCGAACGAGGACCGGAAGACATAGTCGCTCTTCAGCTTCTGCGTGATGCCGTCGGCGCCGGCCAGCATGATGACTGTCGGCACCTTCCGGTCGGTCACGTAGGGGCGGAGCGCGTAGGCCTCGGGGGTCGCGTTGACCCCGCCGAGGATATGCACCTTGTCCCGCTCCACCAGCTTTCGAGCCTTGGTCAGCGCCTCGTCGGGCTTGTTGGACCCGATGCTCTCCTCGATCACGTCGATCGCTCGGCCGCCCGCCTTGGAGCCGACCTCGCTCAGGTAGAGCTGGAACCCGTCCCGCATATCGAGTCCGGTTTGGGCGAAGGGTCCTGTCGAGGTGTAGATGAACCCGATGCGGACGGGCTCCTGCGCATGGACAAACGGAGTTCCGAGAAATGCCAGGATCCCCGCGAGGGTCACGAGGAGCCCGACAATTCCGTGCCGATCCACCATCCTCCGCATGATACCCTCCTCGGCTGCCACCGGGCTTCCTGGCCGGCCCGCCCGGCGGCGCTGATCAGCGGGACGTGTCGCGCTGCGGGGAGAAGCCTTCTTGAACCTGCCTGACCGGGGCGCCCGCCGGCTCCTGCCCCTGGGTGATGATGTAGAGCGCGACCGAATTGTGGCGGTGGGCGTTGACGTGATCGCCTGGGTTCAGGATCTGGATGCCGGCGAACAGCGCGGGTGAGGTGCCTGCACCCACGTCCTCGTGAACGAACGCGACAAACCGGCGGTCGGCGCCGCGCAGGGGATCACTCACCAGCTTCTCGAGGCGCGCCCGCACCTCCTTGCCGCTCCACTTCGCCGGACGGATCTTCCGCTGGAGGAGCTGTGGATAGAACTCGTCGTCGGTGAGAAGCGTGGACCACTCGAAGCGCTGTCCCGCTTGGCCTTTCTCCTTGTTCATCGCTCTTCCCTCCAGGATGACACCCGGGAGCCGGGTTGAAGAGAAGCTTAGAGGAGCGGGG
>CAYJUC010000005.1:0-19762 GCA_964372605.1 uncultured bacterium
GGGCGGATGTACATCGAGCGGCCTGCCCTGGATTCGGATGCAGCGTTCGAGGAGCTGCTGGTACAGCTCCGCCCGACAAGAACGTGACGCAGTACTTCGAGGAGTCTGGCTTCAAGGTCGCGCGCTTCAAGGGGCTCCGGTGCCCGAGCGCCACCGCCATCGCCGAGGTGCGCGAGGACAGCATGCTGAAGGTTCTGAAGGAACTGGACGGCCCGGACGTGGACGCCATCGTCCAGGTCGGCACCAACCTCTCCATGGTGCGCCTGGCTAACGAGGCGGAGCGCTGGCTCGAGAAGCCCGTGCTCGCCATCAATGCCGTCACGCTTTGGCGCGCGCTCCGGGCCAACGGCATCACAGACCGGCTTCGCGGCTTCGGCTCCCTTCTGCGGGATCACTGATCCGGCGCAGGCTCCAGCCCCACTTCGGACTGCCGGTCACACCCGTTCCCCCAGGTACACCTGCTGAACGTCGTCGTTGGCCCTGACCTCCGCCGGGGCGCCCTCAGCCAGAACCCGCCCCTGGTGCAGGACGGTGATGACATCGGCCACGGCGAAGACGACCTCCATGTCGTGTTCCGTAAAGACGACGGTCAGGCCCAGCTCCTTCGCGATGCGATGGATGAGCTGGATGGAGCGGAACCGCTCCTGGGCCGCCATGCCGGCAGTGGGCTCGTCCAGGAGCAGGAGCCGCGGGTCGTTGGACAACGCCACGGCCAGCTCCAAGCGCTTCTGGTCGCCGTGGGAGAGAGTGCCCGCGACGCGCGCCCGTTCCGTCTCCAGGCCGACCAGCTCGAGGAGCTCGCGGGCCCGCCGCACCATCATCGTCTGGGCCCTCCCGAAGAGGTCGAGTTGGCGCCGTTCGTGGGACAGGAGCGCCACCTGCACGTTTTCCCCCACTGTCAGGTCGGAGAAGATGCTCGTGATTTGAAACGTCCGGCTGATGCGTTTCCGGTAGAGGACGTGGGGCGGCACTCCCGTGATGTCCTGCCCCTGGAAAAACACCCGTCCAAGGTCGCACTTGACGAGACCCGTCACCAGGTTGAAAAAGGTGCTCTTGCCTGCACCGTTGGGGCCGATGATGGCCCGAAACTCACCCTGGCGGACTTCTATGCTGATTCCGTCAACGGCGCGAACGCCGCCGAAGTGCTTCCGGAGGTCTCTGGTCAGGAAGACCGCGTCACCGCCGTCCACGGATGAATCTCAGGCTCGTCAACCCGTTGGGGAGGGCGATGACCAGCATCAGGATAATCACGCCCATGATGATGGGCCAGTACTCGGTGTAGCCGGTGATGATAGTCTCCAGCAAGATATACACCGCGGCGCCCACCACCGGGCCGATGAAGGTGTGGATCCCCCCAAGGACGGTCATGATGATGGGGACCGCGCTGGCCGTCCAGTTGAGCCAGCCAGGGAAGACGCTGCCGTTGGCGAGGGCGAAGAGGGCGCCGGCGACCCCCGCGAAGAACCCCGACAGGACGAAGGTCAGCCAGCGGTGAAAGAGGACGTTGACGCCCACGCACTGAGTCCGCGTGGGGTTGGCGCGCAGGGCTCTGAGCGCGTAGCCAAACGGGGAGTTGACGATCCGGTAGAGCAGGAACATGGCGATGGCAACCAGTACGGCGGTAAAATAGTAGTACGCCCGCGGATCGGCGAGCAGGCCCGCGGCGCGGAGACCGGTGATGCCGTCATCCCCGCCGGTGAACGCATAGGATTTGAAGACCACGGTGTAAGCAAGCATCTGGAACGCAAAGGTGAGCATCGCGAAGTAGATCCCGGTGAGGCGCACGCAGAAGTATCCGATCAGGCCGGCTGCCATGGCGGCCACCACGGGCGCCAGGGCGAAGGCCACAGGCATGGCGACCCCGGCTTTTTTCATGAGGAGGGCCACCCCGTACGCCCCGATGCCGAAAAAGGCCGGGTGACCGAAGGAGAGCATGCCGCCGTATCCCAGGAGCAGGTTCAGGCTGAGGGCGTAGAGCGCGAAGACGAACACCTCGACAGCCACGAAGACCCAGAATTTCGGCACGGCGTAGGGTGCCCCGAGAACGGCAAGGGTGACGAGGAGCAGCGCAGTGTCGCGCCGCTTCATTCCGGTTTCCCGAGGAGGCCCCAGGGGCGGATGATCAAGACGACCGCCATCACCACGAACGTGACGACGAGGGCAAGGGTCGGGAACGCCAGGAGTCCGAAGGCGTTGGCCTGGCCGACCAGGAGCGCCCCCGCCAGGGCGCCGGCGAAGCTCCCCATGCCGCCGATCACCACCACCACGAAGGCGTCGATGATGACCTGGGCGTGGAGTCCCGGTCCCACGGCGACCACCGGCGCGGCCAGGGCCCCCGCCAGCCCGGCCAAACCCGAGCCCAGCGCGAAGACCGTCGTGAAGAGTCCGTTCACGTTGACGCCGAGCGCGTTCAGCATCTCGCGATCCGCGGTGGCGGCGCGGACGAAGATTCCCCAGCGGGTCCGGTAGAGGAGCGCCCACAGGCCCGCGGCCACGCCGAACCCGACGGCGATCAGGAAGAGGCGGTACACCGGGAATGTCAAGCCCGCGAACGTAACGCTCCCGCTGAGGAACACGGGAGTCGGCACGGAGTGGTCCTCGCGGCCCCACACGAGCTTCACCAGATCGCCCAGGATGAGGACCAGCGCGAACGTCAGGAGTAGCTGGTACGCGTGGTCGGAGCGATAGATGCGCCTGAGAAAGAACAGTTCGAACACGATCCCGAGGATGAACAGGCCGAGGGTGGCGACTGCCAGCGAGAGCGCGAAGCTCCAAGGGCCGTGCGCCATGACTCGGCCGAGGGTGAGGGCGAGATACGCCCCGAACATGAACAAGGTTCCGTGGGCGAAGTTGATGATGCGCGAGACCCCGAAGATGAGCGAAAGCCCGGCCGCGATGATGAACAGGAGCATGCCGTTGGAAAGACCGGCCAGCGCCTGGCGGGCGACGACGGTGGGATTGCTGATCCACCCGAAGTGCAGGATAAAGAAATCCATTTCTCCGAACGCGGGCCGAGCATATCCAGCCAGGGCAGAGATGTCAAGCCACGAACCGTCGAGAACCGAGACTCCGCGGAGGAGCGAAGCGATTCACTCAGTCGTTCAGCGCAAGAGGCGCGGATCGAGGATGTCGCGCAGGCGGTCACCGACGAGGTTAATGGCGAGCACCGTCAGCATGATCGCTAAGCCGGGAAAGGTGGCGAGCCACCACGCGGTGCTGAGGTGCTCGCGGCCGTCGCTCAGCATGCTGCCCCAGGACGGGTTGGGCGGCTGGATCCCGAGCCCGAGGAAGCTGAGCGCACTCTCGACGATGATCAGCTGGGCGACGTTGAACGTCCAGAGGACGGTGAGCGGCGACAGCACATTGGGCAGGATGTGCAAGAGAATGATCCGGTATTCCGGCGCACCCAGGGAATACGTCGCGAGGATGTGCTCGCGCTTCTTGATGGCCAGCACCTCGGCGTGGGCGACGCGGGCGTAGGTGGCCCAGCCGAAGATCGCAAGGGTGACGATGAGCGTGAAGAGGTTGGGCCCGAGCACGGCGATGATGGCGATGGCGACGACCAGGTAGGGCATGGCGATCTGCATATCGGCGACGCGCATGATCAGCAGACCGAGCGTGCCCTCGCTGTAGCCGGCGTACACCCCGACCAGCACGCCGACCGCGATGGACATGAGCGACGCGGTCAGCGCCAGCGGCAGCGAGATCCGCACTCCAAAGATCATCCGCGACAACACATCCCGACCGAGCTGGTCGGTGCCCATGACATAGACGAACCCATCCTTCGCCTGGAGCGGCGGCTTGAGCCGGGTGACCAGGCTCTGGCTCACCGGATCCGCTGGAGCGATCACGGGCGCGAGGAGCGCGACCAGGATGACCAGCGCGAGGAAGGCGAGACTCATGAGGCTCGGGATGTCGGTTGCAAAGCCATCGATCACCCGCCGACGCCATGAAAACGCGCGTGGCTTGAACTCGGCCGCCTGACCCCGTGGCTCGGCTCGTTTTGCACCCGTGCTCACCGGCTCACTCATTGCGCGCCGAAGCCGATCCGCGGGTCGAGCAGACGGTAGGCGAGGTCGACGAACAGATTCACCACGGCCACGATAATGGCGACCATAAACACCACAGCCTGGACGACCGGGTAGTCTCTCCCGAGGACGCTCGTGACCACCAGATGACCCATCCCCGGCCAGCTAAACACCGTCTCCGTTATGACGGAGCCGCTGATCAAAAAGCTCACGTCCAGCCCGAGCACCGCCACGATGGGGAGCAGCATGTTCCTGATGCCGTGGCGCGCGATGGTGACGAGCTCGCTGAGTCCCTTGGACCTCGCCGTGCGTATGTAGTCCTGGCCGAGTACCTCGATCATCCCGGATCGGATCAGCCGCGTCTGGCGTGCGATCAGGAACGAGGAGAGTGTCACCGCCGGTAGAATCAGGTGCTCGAGCCCCCCCCGGCCAAACGACGGGAGCAAACGAAGCTGAACCGAGAACAGCAGGATGAGCATGATCGCGAGCCAGAAGATCGCAACGGACTGCCCGATGAGCGCCCCGAACATCACGAGGAAGCCGCTGACCCGGCCGCGCCGCACCGCCGCGATGATCCCGGCGGGAAACGCGACCGTGACGGTAAGGAGAAGCGCCGCGCCGGTCAGCTCGAGGGTCGCCGGGAATCGCTCGAGGACCACGGCGATCGAGTCCGCCTGGTATCGGTAGGAACGGCCGAAGTCCAAGGCCAGAGCGCTCCGCAGGAAGCGACCATACTGGACGGTCACGGGCTGATCCAGGCCGAGTTGGAAGCGCACCTCGGTCAGCCGCTCCGGCGTGGTGTCGTACCCGACGAGTAGCGCAATCGGGTCGCCGGAAAGGCGAATCAGAAAGAAGAGGAGCGTGACCGTGGCCCAAGCGACGAAGACCAGATAGAGCAGTCGAAAGCCGATGTAGCGGATCACTTCGTCAGGGCTTCTTTGACAGGGTTAGCGCGCGGTAGGTTCAGGTCGTACCCACACAACGTGCTAGCCGGATGCTGCGGCAGGCAGACCCAGGAAGCGCGCGACATTGCGCCACAGGATCTTTTCCTTATCCTCGCCTGACAGAAAGGGCTGCTGTTTAATCCAGTTGGCGGCGCCGCCCGGGATGTCACCACCAGCGGGGTAGTCTGTTCCAATGACAATGCGGTCGGCACCCACGCGGCTCACGAGAAGCTTCAGCGACTCGGAGTCATGAATCAGGCAATCGTAATACATCTTCCCCAGATAGGTTTCTGGCGAGGCTGCCATGGGTCGGGCGTCTTCCCGTTGCTGGTAGCGCAAGGCGAACCGACCCATACCGTATGGCACCCAGCCACCCCCGTGGGTGAAGCAGATCCTCAGGTCGGGATACCGGTCAAGCAACCCACTGTAGATGACCGACATGACAGCGAGGCTGGACTCCAGGGGAGCACCGAAGGAGTTCGAGAAGTAGTATCGAGGGAAGCGCTCCTCCCCGGCCCGCCCCCAGAGCGGCCCGTGCACCGTCAGAGACACGTTCGCGGCGGCCGCGGCCTCCAGGACCGGAAGGACCGTGGGGTCATCAAGGTTTCGCCCGTTGACGCTGGCCGCAATCGCGAAGGACCCGAGCCCCATATCCTTGACGGCATGCTCCATCTCTTTGACCGCGGTGGCTGGGTCCTGCATGGGAAGAATAGCCAACCCGCGGTAGTGTTGCGGATACGCCTTCTGAACATCCGCCAGCTCTTGATTCACCTCGCGGCAGAAGGCCACGCCCTCCTTCGGGTCCAGGTGGTAGTTCCACATGTAGCCGATAACGATCAGGGCTTCAAAGTCGATGCCCTGTTCGGCGATCCTCGTCTGAATCCGCTTCTCCGGGTTCAGAAGGTCCGATCCCCGCGGAAAAGGGAAAACCCTCTCGCCCAAGGACAGGTACTCCTGACCCTGCGCGTCATGCAGCATGCGCCAGCCGTACCAGCTCTTCCCTCTCTTGGCTGCCGCGAGGAACCCTCTGGGCGTGTAGTGGGCATGCATGTCGATAATCACTGCGCGCTCCTTTCGGCTTGTTGTGGTTTCTGTCGGGGCGGCGCCGCTACTCGAGCGGCGGCAAGAGCTTGACGTTCAGAGTCACCTCACACCATCGGGCCACGGCGAGCAGCTTTTCTTCGGCGAAGGGCGCCCCAATCAGCTGGATGGCGAGGGGCAAGCCGTCTCCGCCTATGCCCGATGGGAGGCCAATGACCGGGAGCCCCGCAAACGACCAGGGCATCTGAAAGGCGTGATCGCCGGTTCGCGGGAGAGCCAGCGCCTCCCCCGCTGGAGATTCGATCCTTGGTGCTGTGACCCCGGTGGCGGGGGCGAGCAGCGCGTCCACACTGTCGACGAGGTCCTCCGCTTGTCGCCGGAACCGGTTCCTGATCCGCAGAGACTGGATGTAGGCCACCCCCGGGATCAACATCCCGGTCTCAATAAGGCCGCGCACGTGAGGCCCGTAGTCCTGGCTGTGCTCTCTGAAGAGCTTCTGGTGGATCGCGGCGAAGTCCGCTTTCATGATCGTCCAATGGGCCGCCAAGACCAGCGTGAGATTGCCGGGGAAAGTGACCGCTCGAACGTCAGCACCAGCTTCCCGAAAGCGCTGAGTCACCCCGTCCATGTGCACCTGAACCTGCTCTGTGGACTGTTCCAGAAATTGGCGAATCAGGCCGAGACGGGGCGGTCTCCGAGGGCCGTTTATGTGCTGTCGGTAGGCGGGCACGGGTCTCACGGACGTGCTCGCATCCTCAGGGTCGTGTCCGGCCAGCACTTCGAGGAGCAGCGCGGCGTCTTCCACCGTCCGAACGAGGATGCCGGGCGTATCGATGGACCAGCTCTGCGGGACGATGCCTCGCCGGCTCAGTCGGCCATAGGTCGGCTTGAGTCCCACGACGCCGTTGTAGGCTGCCGGTCTCACGATGGAGCCCGCGGTCTGCGTGCCGGTGGCTGCCGGACACATGCGGGCAGCCACGGCCACCGCGGAGCCGCTGCTGGAGCCCCCGGGCGTGTGCGCCGGATTCCACGGGTTCCGCGTCGGGGGGGGATCTGACGCGGCCCACTCGGTCGTCACCGTCTTACCGAGGACGATGGCGCCCGCGTCTTTGAGCCGGGTCACCAGGGTCGCATCCCAGGCGGGGACGAATTCGGCGCAAATCTTGGATCCGGCGGTCGTCCGCATCCCCGCGGTGTAGAAGAGGTCCTTGATCCCGACCGGAATGCCGTGTAACGCGCCGACGGAACCCTTGGACTCCAAGTCCTTGGCTCGCCGGAAGGCGGCTTCCAGCGCGCCCTCGGCGTCGACGGTGACCCACGCGCGCAGCTTGGGTTCGAGCGTCTTGATTCGCGTCAGGCAAGACTCGACCAACGCCACGGGGGAAAGCTCTCGGCGCCGCAGGCGCTCGGCGGCGTCGGCAGCACTGAGCATAAAGGGCTCCACCATGTTTCCTCGCGTTGTCGGCGCGGACCGCATCGAGCGGACTCGAGGGGGCCAGGACACTAGGCGAAGAACGCCGGCTCATCCTCCAGGTCTGGCAGGTGGCTGGAGATCTCCCAGAGGTGCTCAGCGGTCTGTATGACCATGGGGCGGATACACTCCAGCCGCTCGCGCCCCCACAGCTCTTGCGCTCGCTGGAGCAACGCCTCGATCAGCTCATCCTCGGACTCCGCTGGCCCGGGAACCGGCCCCGAGGAGTCTCGGTCAATACCCTTGTTCGCGCCCACCATGTCCCTCGACGGGTGAGGATGCACCGCTTGATCGTCCTACGCCGACTTGGCGATGCCGTCCATCCAGACCAGGGCGTCGGGCGGAGCTTTGACGTTGCCGATTCTGGGGTTGTGGACGAGGATATAGGGCGGCTGAAAGGCCGCAATCGAAATGGCGTTCTCAACGACCATCCGGCAGGCCTCAATCAGCATCTGCTCGCGCTTCTTCAGGTCCATCTCTTTTTGGGCGTTGGCGAGCAGCGCGAGGAACTTGGGGTCGTTCCAGCCGTACGGATGGCTTGACCTCTTGTCGTCGAACAGCACGAGCCGGGTGCCGACCTCCATCGTTACCTCGTACGATTGGCGGTGGGCGAAAAGCGGCGTCCGACCCTTCTCGGGAGACTGCTGATACTGCTGCAGGAACGTTGAATACTCGGCGAAGGTCAGCGCGGCGTCGATATTCACCGCCTTGAGATAGCCGACGATCGCTTCCGCGGTGGTGACGTCGTTCACCATGAAGCCGCGGCTCGCCGTAAACGTGGTCTTGAAGCCGTTCGGGTAGCCGGCGGCGGCCAGGAGCTGCTTGGCCCTGGCCGGGTCGTAAGGATACTTTACCGGGTCGTTCGTCCACCCGAAGGCGCCGGGCCCCCCGATGAGGCCGTTCCCCACTTTTCCGTAGCCCATGTAGAGCTCTTTGATGATTGTGTTCCAGTCAATCGCATGAGCGATGGCCCGACGCACCTCCAGGTTGGCGTGTGGTGTGCCGGCTGGCCCGTAAAGGTCGAACGCGTAGTTCGCCGCAACGGTCGTCCATTCCACCTTAAAGCCGGCTGCCTGGAGCCGCTTGAGCTGGTCAGGCGACACGCCGTCGATGAGGTCGACCTGCCCGGACTCCAGGGCCGCAACGCGCGCCGCATCCTCTTTCAAGGCCTGAAACCGGATCTCGGCCAGCTTGGGCTTGCGCCACGAGTTTCCCGCGGCCACAATTTCCACATGGCTGTCTCGCTGGAACGCTTTGAACTTGAAGGCGCCGGTCCCGATGGGTTTCGAAAAGAACTGCGCAGGATCGCCGGCCGCCTTGAACTCGTTAGCCGGGGTGATGAAGACCCGGCTCATCAGCAACGGGATGATCGGGTTGTTCTCCTTGGCGACGACGCGGAAGGTGTGCGGGTCGACGACTTCGACGTGATCCAGGGTGATGATGGTGCCGGTGACGGTCAGCCCTTTGTTCCGCGCCGGATCGAGCAGGCGCTCCACGGTGAACTTCACGTCTTCGGCGTGAAGCTCACGCCCGTTGTGGAAGAGGATGCCGCGGCGAAGCTTGAACTCAACGGTCTTGTTATCGACGGTCCGCCAGGATTCCGCCAGCCAGGGCTCGACGGCGCCGGTGTACGTATTCAGCCGAGTACACGTATCGTACAACGCCGAGTAGATGATCGTGACCGGGGCGGTGCGAGCGGTGCCGGGATCGAGATTGGGACCGACGGAACCGAGGGCGAAGACCAGACGGCCGCTTGGCTTGGACTGCGCGGTGACCACCGTGGGGAGAGACATGGCTGCGAGCCCGATGCCGGCTTGGGCAGCATGTCGCAAGAAGCCTCGGCGATCAGTCCGCCACCATTCCGTTGTCTTATGCTCACGCTCCGTCCCCATGGGTCACCCTCCTTAGCGTTCCTCTCGACTGAGCCACCACTAGATTCGAAAGCGCTCTAGCTCTAAATAATGCTTGAAAGTATGCTAGTAGAGTGGCAGGGTGCTGTCAACGCCCATTCCCTCCGGGAGTGGCACGTTATCCCTAGAGGAATGATGAAGATGCTCTATCGGCGAGTCGGTCTGATTGCCCTTCTCAAGAACGCGGAGTACACTTCCGATGCCAGAGGCGGCACCGTGCGGGCGACGATGAGGATGCGGCCGGAGCGCCGGATGAGGAAGCCAGAGTATGCCGAGGAGTACCGGGCGTTCCGCTGGGAGGAGAGCCTCTCCGCGTTAGGCTGGATGAGGGTCAGTACCGTCAACCTGGGACACACCATCCTCGACCGGCATCCCTCTGAGGCTCCCGCCCTCCACTGGTTCGGGAAGAATGGCGCCGCTCGGACGTACACTTTCGGCGAGTTGAGCCGCCTCAGCAATCGCTTCGCCAACCTGCTTCGCTCCCTCGGCGTCAGCAAGAGCGACCGCGTTGCTGGTTTCCTGCCTCGGATTCCGGAGGCCATCGTCGTGATGCTCGGCACCTGGAAGGCCGGCGCGGTCTACGTCCCGGTCTTCACGGGCTTCGGCCCCGACGCCATACAGTTCCGCACCCAGCACAGCCGGGCCAAGCTCTTCTGCACTCAGTGGGAGTATCGGGCGCGTCTGCCGAAGCCCTTCCCCGGTCCTGAGGCCATCGTGACCGTGGCGGGTCCTGGCGGCGAGGGGGCAGACCCGGGGGACGTGAGCTTCTGGGAGGCCTTGCGTGATCAAACCGAGGTCTTCGAGCTCGAACGGTGCCAGCGTGACGAGCCGGCAGTCCTGCTCTACACCTCTGGATCCACCGGGCAGCCGAAGGGCGTGAAGATCGCCAACAACTTCCTGGTCGCCATCCATCCGTACATGAACTACGCGGTCGATTTGCGCCCCGACGACGTCTTCTGGCCCACCGGGGATCCGGGCTGGGGGTACGGGCTCGTCTGTTACATGGTCTCGCTCGCCCTGGGCGTTCCCGTCACCTCTCACGAGGCGGCACCGACGCCCGAGTTCTGCCTTTCGCTGCTGCGCGACCACCGCGTCACCAACTTCGCCACGACGCCCACGCTCCTTCGCGGCATCATGGCGCTCGGTCCGCAAGTGGCGCGTCGCTACGTTGTCCGGCTCCGCTGCGTTAGCAGCTGCGGCGAGCCGCTAAACCCCGAGGTCATCAACTTCTTCCGTCAGCTTTGGGGTGTCACGGTCATGGACCATTACGGATCAAGCGAGTTCGGGTTGCCGATCGGCAACCTCAACGCGCTCGACATGGCGGTAAAGCCCGGGTCGATGGGGCTGCCGCTACCCGGATTCGAGATGGCGGTGGTGGGCGACGACGGCCAGGAGCTCGGTCCTGGGCAGATCGGCCATATCGGCATGCGGCCGAGCCGTGAGGGCTACTATTCGACCGGTTATTGGGAGGATCCCGAGCGCACACGGGAGCTCTACCGCAGCGGTTGGATGACGATCGGCGACCTTGCCAGGCGGGACCCGGACGGCTACTTTTGGTTCGAGGGGCGTGTCGATGACGTCATCAAGAGCGCTGGCTATCGGATCGGGCCCTTCGAGGTCGAGAGCGCTATTCTCAACCACGCCTCGGTGGCAGAGGCGGCGGTGGTCGGGAAGCCCGACGCGCTCCGCGGCCAGATCGTGAAGGCATATGTCGTGCTGAAGCGGGGCGTCACACCGTACCCCGGGCTCGAAACCGAGATTATCGAGGTCGTCAAGAGCCGTCTCGGCAGGCACCAGTATCCACGCGAGGTCGAGTTCCTGGATCAGCTGCCCAAGACCGAAACCGGCAAAATTCAGCGCTTCGTCCTTCGAAAGTTGTGACCTGCCGGAAGACAATTTTCAAAGAGGTTCCGAGACAAGAGCGTATACCTCTTCCTCTTGACAGCCTAGCACGCTCCCGCTATGATCGCGCCACCACGAAGACCCCGCGTCCGATGATGCAAATGGAGGATACCGATGAGACAGCGACTCGTGATCCCGCTCGTGGTTCTCCTTCTCCTGACAACGGTCGGCACGGGCCAGGCGCAGGCGCCGGTCAAGCTGGGGCTGATTGACATCTACAGCGGCGGCTTTGCCTTCATCGCTGACTCCATCCGGACCGGGTTCCAGATCTCCGTGGACGAGGCCAACGCGGCAGGCGGTGTCGGCGGGCGGCAGTTCGCCCTGGTGACTGCAGACATGGGTGGGAGCGTTGAGAAGGCGGTGACCGAGGCGCGGCGGATGATCCTCGATGAGCGGATCAAGTACATCACCGTCGGCATCCACAGCGGAGCAGCTGTGGCCCTCGGCGACCTCGCCAAGCAGCATAAAGTGCTCGCCATCGGCGGCTTCGCGACGACAAAAAGGCTGACCGGCGAGGCCGGCCACAACTACGTCGGGCGAGCCAACCTGAGCACCGTGGAGATCGGCCGGGTGATGGCCGAGTATCTGAAGGACAAGGCTGAGATCAAGCGGATTGCGGTCATCGCGCCCGACTACGAGTACGGGCAGCACTTCGCCGCAGACTTCCTGGCCCATCTCAAGATCGTGCGTCCTGACATCATGGTGGTCCGTCAAGAGTGGCCCAAGCTCGGCACCTCCGACTTCACCCCCCATGTGACCGCGCTCCAGGCGAGCCCGGTGGACATGGTGGTGGCCGGAATCTTTGGCGCCGACCTCGTGAACTTCTTGAAGAGCGCACGAGACTTCGGCCTCTTCGGTCCCAAGACACGCTTCTTCGTTCACGGCCTCGACCTCGTGAAGATGGGTGTGCTCAAGGATGTGCTGCCCCAGGACACCATCGGCACCGTCTGGTACCCCTTCTACGCCATCTCCTCGCCGAAGAGCCGCGAGTTCGAGAAAGAAGTGACCCGCCGTATGGGGACATACCCCGTTGGAGGAACGCCCGTCGGGTACGTGGCGGGCCGCATGCTGACCGAGGCCATCAAGAAGGCGGGGACTCCCGACGACGTGGATAAGGTGATCGCCGCCATGGCCGGCCTTGAGTTCGAGGGTCCTACCGGACGCACCAAGGTTCGCGGGTGCGACAACATGGCCCTCTATAACTTCTACGTGGGCGTGGTGAAGCGCGACGCGAGTCTCCCGGACGGCATCGGCGTGGCCGACGTCAGGGGATACCACACCGAGTCGCTTGCGCGTTCATGCGAGGAAATCAGGCGGGTGCGCGGCTCCTAGGGCTGCCCTGTGGCGCTCCTGGAGGTTCGGGGCGTTCAGGCGTATTACGGCTCAAGCCACGTCCTTTTCGGAGTCTCGCTGAGCGTCGAGCAGGGTGAAGTGGTTGCCCTGCTCGGGCGAAACGGCGCGGGGAAAACCACCACGCTGAAAAGCATCATGGGGCTCGTGTCGCACCGGGAAGGGAGCGTCCGGTTCCGGGGTCGGGAGCTGCGCGGTATGGAGCCCTACGAGATTTGCCGGCTCGGGCTGGGGTACGTGCCCGAGGGGTGCCGCATCTTCAAGGGTCTCACTGTCCATGAGAATTTGGAGGCAGCTCGGCGGCGGCCGAGGCGTGGCGGGACGCCCTGGGATGAGCGGCGGGTGTTCGATCTCTTTCCCCATCTCCGCCCGCTTGCCGACCGCCGCGCCGAATCCCTCAGCGGAGGGGAGCAACGGATGCTGGCCGTGGCCCGGACCCTGATGGGGAACCCGGAGCTCCTCTTGCTCGACGAGCCGGCCGAGGGCCTCGCCCCGCTCGTGGTCCAGATGCTCCTGAGACAGCTCTCGGAGCTGAAGCGCACCGCGGTGACCATCTTCCTTTCGGAACAGAATCTGAAGTTCGCGACCCAGTTGGCCGACCGCGTCTATCTCATCGAGAAAGGCGAGATCAAGTATAGCGGCACGCCGGCTGAGCTGGCCGCTGATGAGGGGGCCCGCAGGATGTACCTCATGGTGTAGCGTCGTGGAGCTCCGAACCCCGCTCTGTGATCTCCTCGGCATCCGGTATCCGATCCTGCTCGCCGGAATGGGAGGCCGCCGGGGCCTCGTGGTTCCGCCCGAGCTGGTGGCGGCGGTCTCCAACGCGGGCGGCCTGGGCGTCACCGGACTCACCGACCTCCCGCCGGAAGAAATCCAGCGCTCGATCCGCACGATCCGCGAGCTGACCGACAAGCCCTTTGGCGTCGACCTGCTGCTGCCTGCCAGCATGATGGATCCCGAAGCAGAATCCCTGGACGACGCCCGGCAACGCCTTGAGCGCGACTACCCGAAGCACGTGGAGTTTGTCCGGAAGCTGGCCGAGGAGTTCAACCTGCCTCTGGGCCGGTCCGGCCGCCAGTTCATCATGTCGGCCCGGACAATCCGCGAGCAGGTGGACGTGGTGTTGGAGGAGCGCGTGCCTCTCTTCGCCGCGGCCCTTGGCGATCCGGGGTGGGTGGTCCCCAACGCTCATGCGGTCGGAACCAAGGTGCTGGGCCTCGCGGGGAGCGCCCGCCACGCCCTCCGCCATAAGGAGGCAGGGGTGGACCTCATCGTGGCCCAGGGGTATGAGGCGGGAGGCCATGTCGGGAAGATCGGCACCTTCGTCCTGATCCCAGAGGTCGTGGACGCCGTTGCCCCGATCCCCGTGATCGCGGCCGGAGGTATCGTGGACGGCCGGGGTGTTACGGCGGCCCTGGCGCTCGGCGCCCAGGGGGCCTGGATCGGAACCGCGTTCCTCTTGTCGGAGGAGAGCCGGCTCTTCGATGCTCACAAGCGGGCGATTATCGCGGCGCGCACCGAGGACTTCGTGGTGACGCGCGCCTACACGGGGAAGACGGCTCGGGATGTGCGGAACGTCATCATCGAGCGGTGGGAACGCTCGGGACTCGCGCCCTTGCCTATGCCTCTCCAGGGGATACTGTTCCGAGACTTCCTGGCCGCGGCGGAACTCGCCGGGTGCTACGACTTCATCAACAACCCCGCTGGCCAGGGCGGTGGCCGGCTCCGCGCGATCCGGCCCGCCCGGGAGATCTTCGAGACGATCGTGCGAGAGGCCATCGATGTGTTGGAGCGCATTCCCGAGCGCGTTCAGTACGCGCGAAAGGAGCCGACTCGTGTCGAAATTCTTCGATGATTTCAAGGTCGGGGAGGAGTTCGTCACTCACGGCCGGACGCTCACCGAAGCCGACGTGGCCAACTTCGCCGGCGTCACGGGGGACATCAACCCGCTGCACATGGACGAGGAGTACGCCAAAAAGACGCGGTTCGGCCGGCGGGTCCCCCACGGACAGCTTATCTTTGTTCTGGCCCTGGGCCTTGCGGAGCGGGTCATCGCGCCCCTGTTCCACGACAGCATCGTCGCGTTCTACGGGCTGGACAAGATGCGCTTCGTCAAGCCGGTCTTCATGGGCGACACAATCACCCTCCACCGGCGCGTGGTGGCTGTCGAGCCCAAGGACGGGACCTCCGGCGTCATCACCTTCGACGACCAGGTGGTGAACCAGGAGGGGCAACTCTGCCTCCGCTACTCGCCCAAGTACCTCCTGAAGCGCAAGCCATGAACCTGGGGCTCACGCTCACCTACGCCGCCCAGCGCTGGCCCGGGAAGGACGCGCTGGTCTTCGAGGGGCGCCGCTGGACTTACGCCCAGTGGAATGCGCTGGTCAACCAGACAGCCCATGCCTTCCGGTCACGTGGGATAGGAAAAGGCGACCGGGTGGCGACCCTCACCTACAACTTACCCGAGCAGGTGACCGCCTTCTACGCCCTCCTCAAGATCGGCGCGGTGCCCGTGCCGATCAGCTACCGGCTGGCCGCCAACGAGGTAAAGTACATCGTCGACGACGCCGGCGCCAGAATGCTCCTCTTCGAGGAGTCGCTCCGGGAGAAGGCCCGGGCCGTGAAAGAGGAGCCCAAGTCGGTGGAGGCCTTCCTCTACGTGGGGCAAAGCCCGCAGCAGGACGAGACCCCCTTCGACGCCTTCATCGCGGGCCAGCACACCGGCGAGCCGCGGGCCGAGGTGGGGGAGGACGACACGGCGTTCATCATGTACACCTCCGGGACGACGGGGCGCCCCAAGGGCGTCGTCCGCACGCACCTCGCGGAGCTCTTCGGCAGCATGAACATGATCGCCGAGTGCGGCTTCAGGCATTCCGATGTCATGATCAACAACTCCCCGCTCTTCCATATCGCCCAGCTCCAGATCCAGTTCAACGCTATCGTCCATGTGGGCGGGATCAACGTCATCACCCGCGGGTTCGACGTGCACGAGACATTGAGTCTCGTGGAGCGGGAGCGGGTCACGATTCTCCACGGCGTCCCTACCCAGTTCGTGATGCTCATGGAGGCGGATTTGAGCCGCTGCGACCTGAGCTCGCTGCGCGTTGCGTTCTTCGGCGGCGCCACCATGGCCGACGATGTGACCCGAAGGTTTACGCATCTTTTCCCGGACTACTTCTCCAACATCTACGGCTCCACCGAAGGCCTGGCGGTCACGGCCTGCGACTACAAGGCGCACCCTGACAAGATGGGAAGCGCCGGGAAGGCCGTCATCAACATGGAGGTTCGCGTAGTGGACCTGGAGGCCGGGTGGGAGGACCCCGAGCGGACCGTCCCGGTGGGCCAGATCGGGCACCTGATCCTCCGCGGCACCTCGCTCATGAAGGGGTATTTCAATCTCCCGGAGAAGACGGCTGAGGTGCTTCGCCACGGCTGGTTCTACAGCGGGGACGCTGCCTACACGGACGCCGACGGCTTCATCTACGTGCTGGGGCGGATCGACCACACCATAAAAAGCGGCGGCGAGAACATTCACCCGTTCGAAGTGGAGAACGTGCTCTTCGAACACCCGGGCATCGCGAACGCGGCGGTGGTCGGCCTCCCAAGCCGCAAGTGGGGTCAGGTGGTGGCGGCCGCGGTGATCAGGAAGGACCCGTCGCTCACCGCCGAGGCGATCGACCGCTTCTGCCGAGGGAGCGCGAACCTGGCCGACTTCAAGCGGCCGCGGGTCATCGTCTTCGTGGACGAGATCCCCGCCAACCCCACCGGCAAGGTAGAGCGGCACGCGCTGCGGAAGCTCCTGCTGACAACCCTCAAGACAGAAGAGCTGGACTGATAAGGAGGAGCGAATGGGGAAGAACCAGGAAGTCGTGGTCCCGGAGTGGGCAGCGCGGTACAGCCGCTTAACCTACGGGGCAGGGGTGATCCGGCAGGGCGGGCGCCTCCTCTTCATCTCCGGCCAGGGGCCGATCGACGAGAACGGCAGGCTGCTGGCGCCGGGGAACCTGAAGGAGCAGACCCGGCTCATCTACGAGCGGATCGGGAAAGTCCTCGAGGCCGCAGGCGGCACCTTCGACGACATCGTGAAGACCACCGACTACATCGTCCCGGAGGCCGTGGCCGAATACAAGGAGACGGGCGAGATCCGCCGCCAGTATCTCGAGGGCACGGCGCGGGCGGCCACGGGCGTCATCGTCCACTCGCTCCTGAAGAAGGGGATGCTGATCGAGATCGACGCCATCGCGGTGCTGGACTGATGACGGGCAAATATTTCGAGGAGTTCAGGGTCGGCGACTGCTTCATGACCGCCGGCTGGACCATCACGGAGACGCACATCGTGAACTACTGCGGAGCGGTGGGGCTTCACGAGCCGCTCTTCACCAACAAGCACTACATCGAGACCCAGACGACCTTCGGCGGGCTCGTGGCGCCGGGCCCGATGATCCTCGCCACGGCCGCCTCGCAGTTCGGCTCCGAGTCGGGTTGGTTCGACGGCACCGTCATCGCCATGGTCGGCATCGACGAGGTCCGCTTCCACGCGCCTCTCCGCCGCGACGACACCATGTACGTGACAGCCGAGGTGGTGGAGACGCGGCCGACCAGCAAGCCGGGCCGCGGGATCGTCACCCAGCGCCTCACGGTCACCAACCAGCGGCAGGAGCGGGTGATGGAGTTCCGCATGGCCGAGATGGTGGCCGCCAAGCCCCGGTGATCCGCCTCGCCTTCGCGCTTCCGCACGGCGAGCGCCAGCACCGGCGCGCGCTGCTCGATTACGGCCGCCTCGCGGAGACGGGGGGGTACGAGAGCTTCTGGGTCCCGGAGGCGTGGGGCTCCGACGCCATCTCGCTCCTGGGCGCCCTGGCCGCGACCACGACGCACATCCGGCTCGCGACCGGCATCATAAACATCTTCTCCCGCAGCCCCGGTCTCATCGCCCAGACCTTCGCCACGCTGGACGAGCTATCCAGCGGGCGCATGATCATTGGCCTTGGCACCAGCGGATCCCGCGTGATCGAGCGCTGGCACGGCGGACGCTTCGAGCGGCCGATCAGGAGGATGCGCGAGGTCGTCGAGATCCTCCGCTTGGCCCTCGCGGGGGAGCGCCTGAACTACGCCGGTCAGATCTTCTCGCTCTCCGGCTTCAAGCTGGGGATGGATCCCGTGCGGCCGCGGATCCCGATCTACCTCGCCACCTTCAAGCCCCAGGGCCTCCGGCTCACCGGCGAGATTGCCGACGGCTGGCTCCCGACGAACCTCTCCGTGGCCCATCTGCCCGCGATGCTCCGGACCGTCGCCGAGGGTGCCAGCGCCGCGGGGCGGGACCCCGCGAGCATCGACGTGGCGTCCATGATCCACACGCTGGTCACCGAGAACCGCGAGGAGGCGCGCAGCCTGGTTCGGCGCCACCTGGCCTACTATGTGGGTGGGATGGGGACGTTCTACTTCGAGCTGATGCAATCGTACGGCTTCGCGGAAGAGGCGGGCCGCATCCGCGAGCGCTGGCAGGCGGGCGACCGCGACGGGGCAGCGCGCCAGGTGAGCGACGCCATGGTTGACGCCCTCAGCATCACCGGCACGGCCTCCGAGTGCCGCAAGGCCGTCGAGGCCCGCCGGGCCGCGGGTGTCGCGATGCCCGTCCTCGTGCCGCTCCACGGCGCCTCGGTCGAGATAGTCAGAGCGACCATCTCTGCCCTCGCCCCGAAGGCGTTCTGATACCTGCCGCCGCGACTCGAAAGGAGAACCAGATATGTCACCGGATATCAAGGAGCCCGAAACGCGGTGGCGATTATGTTACCCGATGGTACCGGCCTTCCGGAGGGCGACGACCCGATCAGGAGGATAGCCAAGGGTGTTCCTCAAGATCTGGTCGGTATGCTCACCCAGACCGGGTCCCGGCGCTGGATGCGCGATCGCCCCCTCGGTCTTGATCGGGCAAGCAACCTCCCGAAGCGTGCCGAACACCGGATGCTTCACCTCGATGATCATCCCGCGCGCGAGGACCTGTTCGTCATTCAGGGCTGTTCTCACCGAGTTGATCGGGGCGCACGGCGCCTTTCCCCGGAGGAGCCCGAGCCACTCCTGGGTGGGTTTTGCCTGGAAACGGGCCTGAAGGATGGGAATCAGCTCGCCCTTGTGGGCGAGCCGGTCGGGGAAGGTGGCGAAGCGTGGGTCCCGGGCGAGATGAGGGAGGCCGAGGGCCTCGACCAGGTTCTGGTAGAACTTCTCTTTGGCGCAGATGATCACGATCCACCCATCGGCGGTCCTAAAGTTCTGGGACGGGACGAGGGTCTGGTGGCTGGAGTCTGGGGTCCGAACCGGCTCCCATTCCCGGTTGAGCGTCCAGGTGGCGAAGTAAGAGAGCATGTGGATCGCGGTGTCCAGGAGCGACACATCCACATCCCGCCCCGCACCGGTTCGCTGGCGATCGAAGAGCGCCACCATCAGCCCCAGCGCTGAGACGTAGCCGCCGGCGAAATCGGTGATCGACACGCCGCATTTGGCGGGCGGATCGTCGGGTTCACCCGTGACGGACATGTACCCCGCCAGGCCCTGGATCAGCGGATCGTATCCGGGCTCGCTCTGCCGGGGGCCCGTGAGGCCGAATCCGGTCAGGGAGCAGCAGACGATCCTGGGGTTGATTGTCTTGAGCGTCTCGTAGGTGAGCCCGAGTTTAGCCGGCTGGTCGCCCCGGAGGTTGTTGTACACCGCGTCCGATACCCGTACCAGGTCGTGGAAGACGACGCGTCCCTCCGGATGTTGGAGGTTGAGCGCCACGGACTTCTTCCCCCGGTTAAACGCCTGGAAGAAGAGCGAGTCCCGCTCACCGAGGAAGGGCGGCACGTACCGGGAGACATCGCCATCCACGGTCGGGTCCTCGATCTTGATGACCTCGGCACCCAGATCGGCCAGGAGGGAAGTGCCGAAGGGGCCGGCGCCAAACTGGGAGACCGCGAGGATCCGGATTCCATCGAGCGGCGGGCGGGCGCGCATCAGTAGGGCAGCTTGCCCTCGCCCAGCGTGGCGTGGGTTTTGGTAGGGACAAGGAGGTGCCGACGGAAGGTCATCACTAGCTCGCCCCGCTGGTTGCTGATCCGGGTCTCCACGTAGACCACCCCC
>CAYJUC010000005.1:19862-30989 GCA_964372605.1 uncultured bacterium
TGAACTCTTCGAAGTAGCGCCCGTATGGCATACGCGCGGGCCCCTTGCCACGGGATTATGCGTCACGCTGAAGCAGGCGGCTCATACCGGGTGGCGCTGGAGGAGCTGGCGGGCAATGGTGAGGCACTGGATCTCGTTGGTCCCCTCGCCGATGAGCTGAAGCGGAGCGTCGCGGTAGTAGCGCTCCACCGGGAACTCGGTGGTATAGCCGTACCCCCCGTGGATCCTCATCGACTCCAGCGCAACCACGTAAGCGACCTCGGAGGCGAAAAGCTTGGCCATGCCGGCCTCCAGATCCCCGCGCTCGCCGGAGTCTTTCCTGGCCGCGGCCCACTCGGTCAGGAGCCGGGCCGCGGTGAGCTTGGTGGCCATGTCGGCCAGCTTGAGCTGGATGGCCTGGTGCTGGCAAATGGGCTTGCCGAAGGCGCTGCGCTGCTGAGAATACCGGAGCGCGGCCTCGAAGGCGGCCTGCGCGAGTCCCACCGCTCCCGCGGCGACCATGATCCTGCCGCTCTCCAGTGCGGCCATGACCTGCTTGAACCCGTGCCCCTCCTTCCCTCCCACCAGGTTGCCGGCGGGCACCCGGACATTCTCGAAATGGAGCTCCGCGGTATCGACGCCGCGGTGGCCCAGCTTGTCCAGGTTCCGGCCCACCGCGAAGCCCGGGGCGCCTTTCTCCACGATGAGGCACGAGATGCCGCGCCACGGCGGCTTTGCGGTCGGATCCGTCTTTGCCGCGAGCGCGAAGATGGTGCCGTGGCGACCGTTGGTGATGAACATTTTGGACCCGTTGAGGACGTAGTGATCCCCGTCCTGGCGCGCGCGGGTAACGATGGCCTGAACGTCCGATCCCGCGCCCGCCTCGGTGAGCGCGAGCCCGCCACGTTTTTCGCCGCTCGCCATCGCCGGGAGGAATCGCCGGCGCTGTTCCTCGGAGCCGAAGTGCGTCAGGATATGCGCCGTGACCAGGTGTGTGTTCAGGATCCCGGAGATCGCCATCCAGCCGCGGCAGATCTCCTCCATGATCATGGCGCAAGTAATGTGGTCAAGACCGAGCCCGCCGAACTCCTGGGGGATCGTCATGCCGAAGAGTCCCAGCTCCTTGAGTTGCTCCACAAGCGCCACCGGGTACTCGTCCGCCAGCTCATACTTGGACGCTACAGGGATCACCTCCCGTTCGACCCATGTGCGAATCGCCTGGACGAGCTGGCGCCGCTCCTCCGGCTCCCCCTCGAGCGGCTTCAGGGCGCTCTGCCGCTCGCCGTAGCGCTCGAGCAGCTGGCGAGCGATGACGAGGCGCTGGATCTCGTTGGTCCCCTCGCCGATCATCATAAGCGGGGCGTCCCGGTAGTAGCGCTCCACCGAGTACTCCCTGATGTAGCCGTAGCCGCCGTGGATCCGCATGGACTCCAGGGCGATCTCCTGCGTCGCTTCCGAGGCGAAGAGCTTCGCCATCCCGGCCTCCAGGTCGCAGCGCTGGCCCGTGTCTTTCTTCTTCGCCGCCCAATAGGTGAGCAGGCGAGAGGCGGTGAGCTTGGTGGCCATGTCTGCCAGCTTCACCTGGATGACTTGGTGCTGGGCGATAGGCCGGCCGAAGGTCTGGCGGAGCTGGGCGTAACGCAGCGCGTCCTCGAACGCGGCCTGAGCGATGCCGACGCACCGCGCCGCGATGTTGATCCGGCCGGTTTCGAGTCCCGCCATCACCTGCTTGAACCCCTGCCCCTCCTTCCCTCCCACCAGGTTGGCCGCCGGGCAGGGGAACTCCTCAAAGACCAGCTCCGCGGTGTCCACCCCCTTGTAGCCGAGCTTGCCGATACTCTTGGCGACCTGAAGGCCCGCAAGTCCTTTCTCGACGATAAAGCAGGACATCCCCTTGTGCGGCGGGGCCGCGGCTGGATCGGTCCTGGCCAGGAGCGCGAAGGTGTTCCCCTCCCGCCCGTTCGTCACGAACATCTTGGTGCCGGTGATCAGGTAATGGTCGTCTCTGCGCCTGGCTACGGTGCGGATGGCCTGGACGTCGGAGCCGGCGTGGGGCTCGGTCAGGCAGAGCCCGCCGCGCTTCTCTCCCCTCGCCATCGCTGGCAGAAAATTCCGTTTCTGCTCCTCCGTCCCGTGATTGGCCACGATGAGCGCCATCATCAGATGGCTGTTAATCACCCCGGCCAGCGACATCCACCCCCGGCACAGCGCCTCGATGATCATGGCGTAGGTGGTGTAGTCCAAGCCAAGCCCGCCGTACCTCTCCGGGATTAAGCACCCGAAGAGCCCCAACTCCTTCATCCGGTTCACCAGTTCGTGGGGGTAGATGTCGTCGCGCTCCAGGACCGAGGCCACAGGCTTGACCTCCTTCTCCACGAACTGTTGGAAGGTGGTGATAATCTGGCGCTGCTCGTCGGTGAGCGGTACGGTCATTGCAGCCCCCATTGCGCAGCAAGAGGAGTGTGACGGTTAGAGCGTAGCAGGCGAAGGGGGTCGTGACAAGGTGGCATCGCGTTGGTCAAGGATCTGATTGCAAAGGGGGAGAAAGTCGAGCAGCATTTTTTCACGTACACGCCGGTGTTCTGAAGGCCCGCCGGCCACTACGTGACGCGGCCCGTCACGCTCCGGCTGCGCAGGCTGGCTCAGGGACGCGCAATGACCGCGCGGGCGATGGCCGACGCGGCGTGTCCTGACGGCTTTTCGATCAGCAGCTGTTCTGTCGACGTGAACCCCGCCTCCTGGAGGAGTACCGGGAGATCCAGCCGGACGAAGTCAAGGACGAACGGCTCGCCGTTGTAGAACGTGTCCCACCACCGGTGAAACGCCTGAAGGGGCGTGGTAGCTTCATCGAAGGGGGCGTGGTCCGCGATGACGAAGAGACCATCCCGCCTGAGGACGCGCCGCGCCTCCCGGCAGACCCGGCGGATGGCCTCTTCGGGCAGCTCGTGAAAGAGGAGACAGGCGCTGACGACATCGAAGCTCCTGTCCGGATATTCGAGGGCCTCGGCGTTCATCTGCTTCCAGTGAATGGCTGCCCTGTTCAGGGCGGCTCGCCGCTGCGCGCAGTGCAGCATTGCCGGGCTCAGGTCGATGCCGTGGACTTCGGCCTCCGGGAACCGTGCGGCCCATGGGAGCGTGTTGTGCCCTGTCCCGGCCCCTAGGTCGAGGATCCGCGCCTGGCGGTCCACACGACAGCGCTCCCCCAGAACCCGCGCATAGTGATCCACGCGCATGCGCCCCATGTAGAAGAGCGGGACCATGGTGTCGTACACGAACCCATTGAGCTCTCCCATATAGCCGCCGGGCTGGATGTGGAAGTCGGTCCCGTCGTAGTACTTCGGCATAGGAAGGGCCGGGGCCAACTCCAGCGAGCCGTGCGCGCCGGCCACCGGCGTCAGCAGGGCCTCGCGGCGGCGTTCCACGACGTCCGTGGCCCACTGCCACATCATCTCCTGCCCGGTGCGTTGGGTTTCGGACCAGAGGCGGGCGATGCGGCTCTCTTCGAGGTACTCGGCGAACCGCGCGCCGGCGTCGGCGGCCAGATGACACCCGCGACCGGCGTGAGCGAAGTGCCGGCCGAGGTCGCTGGCCATCTCTGGCGCCACGCGCTCGTAGTTCCAGCGGCGCAGTTCCACCAGGAACTGTTTCCGCTGCTGCTCCTCGTTCGTCAGTTGAAGTTCCACGGTCCCGGTGCCTTCCTCCGAGCACCGCGGCTACACGTGGTCCAGCCACGCGCGCATCATCTTCCTCCAGCGGTCGCCGACCCGCATCGCTTCCGCCGCGGCGGGTTCCACGCCGAGCCGTTCCATCACCCGCCACGCCAGGCACAGATTGGACGATAAGACGGGCGTCTCGATGGTTTCAGCAGCCTGCCTGACCGCCCGCAGCGTCGGCATTCCCGTACCGCTGAGGAGAACGGCGTCCACCCCGGCCAGGGGCAGGCGTCCGAGCGCCTCGATGGCCGCGGCACTCCGAAGCCCGTAGATCGCACGGGTGTCTTCGCTGCCAATCGGGACGGTCTCGATCGCGACGATCTCGATGCCGGCCGCCTCCCAGTACCGGCGCGCCTCCCGCGTTAGCCAGTCGGGGTACGGCGTCACGAGCGCGATCCGCTTGCTGCCAAGCCCGCAGAGCGTCTCCCGCACGGCGCCGGCCGCGGTGATGACGGGTAGTCCTCCGGCCTCCGACAGCGCCGCTACCAGCTTCTCCTCGGCCTCCCGGCCGATCAGATAGGAGGACCCCGTGCAGGCAAAAAGGAGCGCGTCCAGCTTGGCGCCCAGAAACGAGTCAATGGCTCCCTCGAGGTGCTCCACATAGTCGAGCAGACGCTGGCGCGGGTTGGGGGACGCGCTCCGGAGGCGTGTCGTGTGGAGGCTAACGCCCGACGGCAAGAGCAGCGCCATCTCTGGCTCCACGGTGATGTTGGCGGGCGGGACGGCTACTCCGACCCGTCCCAGCGCCCCGTACTCGCGATCGTGCCCCATCCGTTCAGTCCTGCCGCCTGACGAGGTCCTGGAGCCTCATTGGGTCTGCCTTTTGGCGGCGCCCGGCGGGCGGCCGGGCGCCGCCAATCATCCAGGTGTTGGTTAGCTCGCCAGGAACTCGTTCCACTTGTCCGTGTAGTATTCCTGTTTGGCCGGCTTCGTATTCCAGGTCCAGATCTTCGCGTTGCGGGCGGCGATCGAACCCCCATCGCGCCCCACGCCGTCATAGAGCTCGCGCACCTGCTCGGGGGTCAGGTACTTCTTGTAGGTGTCCACGGGCGAGTAGAAGCCGAGCTTCGATTGCTCGGCGCCGGCGAATCCCTCCAGCCAGAAGTTGAACCACTCGTAGGCCCCGTCGACGTTCTTGGCTGTGGCGCTGAGGCATGAGCCGACTGCCCAGGCTCGGTACCCCTCGACGGCTTCCGCGTAACGGCAGGGGACACCCTTCTTCCTCACCTCTACCACCACCGGCCACCAGGCGTCGGCGATCCATACCTCCTGCGCCGCCATCAGGTTCACCAGCTCGCCGAAGGCCTTCCAGAGCGCGCGGAAGTGCCCCTCCTTCTTCTTCTCCTTCAGGAAGAGGATGACAGTATCCACTTCCTTCTCGGTCAGGTTGGCCGGATCCTTGGCCTTGAGAAGGCCCAGCGCTTGCATCCCCATTGCGGCATCCAGCATGCCGAGCCAATCGATGCCGTAGAGCGCCACCTTCCCGCGCCACTTCGGGTTGAACAGCTCCCCCCAGGACAGCACGTTGTTCTGGACGGGGACCTTCTCGGGGTTGTAGCCCACCGAGTCGAACTGGTACATGTACGGGATGTACTTCGCCTTGGTCTTCTCTTTGTCCGCGTACATGAGGCGTCCCGGGTTATCGCCGAACCCCACCGGGGAGGTCGGCGTCTCCTGGCCCTCCCAGAACAGGCGGGGCGCGCGCTTCCAGTTGGGAACCCGCGAGAGATCGATGGGCTGGATCAGCTTGTCGTCCCAGGCGTACTTCATGAAGTCGGCGCCGCTCTCCAGGGTATCCACCGGGGCCACCCGCAGCCGATCGGCCCGCGCCTGGGCTGACGGGCTGAGCCAGGGCTTGACCGTGATCCCCGCGCGCTTGGTGAACTCCTGGAGGATCACGTCGCGCAGATTGAACGTCGCGCCGACCACGTTCAGCTCCTTCGCCTGAGCGAACGCGGGGTGGGACGGACCGCCCAGGGCCATCGCGCCGGCGGCCAGGACGCCTCCCCTCAACACGTCTCTTCGCGTGATCTTCATCGTGGTCTCTCCTTTCCTGACCTCGCGGCGCTGAGCCGCGAGGGTGAGGGGTCTCCTTATTGGGTCGCGGCCGACACGGCCGCGCGCGTCCGCAGCCGAACCAGGCGAAAGAGGATGGCAAAGACGGCCACGGTCGTCAGCGAGATGACGGTCGTCGCCGTGCCGATCGCGTAGAGAGTCGGCTGAAGCTGCCGGTCGAACTGCGCGAAGATCACGAGCGGAAGCGTCATCTCCGAGCCTGTGGAGAAGAAGCTCCGCGCGAACTCGTCGTAGGAGAGGGTGAACCCGAAGAGGCCGGCCCCGATGACGCCTGGGAGCACCAGCGGGAAGGTGATCCGCCAGAAGGTCGTCCAGCGGTTGGCTCGGAGCGTCAGCGCGGCCTCCTCCAGCCGACGGTCGAAGCGGTTGAACGCGGCGAGCATGGTGAGGAAGCCGAAGGGGAGCGTCCAGACGATGTGCACGGCGAACGTGGTCGTGTACCAGGCGAGGGGGATGCCGAGGATCCGCGCCACGACCGCCACTCCGAAGCCGACCAGGAGTCCCGGCGCCATCACGCCGAGGAGGATCAGATAGAAGAACGCACCGTTGCCGCGGAAGCGGACGCGCATCGCCTGTGCCGCGGCCAGCGAGAGGGCCGCCGTGGTGACAGAACACGCGAGCGCCAGAATGAGGGACCGGAGCATGGGCGGCTTGAAATCGTCCACCATCTGCACCCGCAAAAGCTCCCGGTACCAGTGGAGGGACACGCCCCGCATGGGGAAGGTTGTTCCGCCCTCCGGCCCGGTGAACGACAGGACGGCCATGGTCAGCATGGGGAACCACTGGTAGGCGAGAAAGAGGAGCGTCACCCCGCCAAGAGCCCCCTTCACCATTTTCTGCCGCGTCTGCCAGCGGATCATGGCACTCCCAGCCGGCGGATGTCAACCACCTTCAGGAGCGCGGCCACCCCGCCCAGCATGCAGAGCATCAGCAGCACCGCGATGACCGATGCGAAGGGAAGCTGGCCGGAATCGTACAGGAGGATGACGATGTTTCCCAGAAACGCGTGCTTGTTGCCGCCGATGGCCGAGGCCGTGGCGAAGTCGGCCATCACGTTCAGGAAAACCAGGATCTGCCCGATCAGGATGCCGGGCAGCGTCAGCGGGACGGTAATGCGCCAGAACACGCGAAGGGGAGTAGCCTTCAAACTCCTGGCCGCCTCCGGAAGCGAAGGCGGGATGTTGCGGAGGGTGTAGACCACCGGCCCCGTCGCCAGGAGGGTGTAGAACGAGACCTGAGCCAGGGTGATTCCCGTCCGCGAGTAGAGAAAGACACTCACCGGTTCGTCGACCACTCGCAGGAACAAGAGCGCCTGGTTGATCACTCCGGTGACGCCCAGAAACGGGATCCACGCAATGGTACGGATGAGGACGCTCGTCCAGAAGGGAATCACGAGAGCGAGGAAGAGCCCGAGTTGCAGCGCGGGCTGCCGCACCTTCATCACCACGAAATACGCGATCGCGTACCCCAGCACAACGGTGACCACCATCAGCAGAAGCGACTGCTGGACCGTGTCGGCCAGGAGCCTCACATAGGTCGGCCGGGTGAAGAATTTCGTATAGTTGAGCAGGCCCAGCGGACTCTCGAGCGAAAAGGTTCGGGTGGCCCAGAAGGAGACCCACACGATGAACAGGGTGGGGACGACGAGCGCCCCCAGCATCCAGAGGGCTGACGGGAGCGCCAGCCCGTAGCTCACGAGCGAGGGCTTTCGGGGGCTCATCCCGCGCCCTCCGGCGGGGCATGGAGGATGCCGTCCTCGACCCGCCAGCCCAGGGTCACCACCTCTCCCTCCTTGATCCGCGCGGCGTGCGCGCCGAACTGCTCATACTTGATCGAGCGCCCATCCGGAAGCCGCAGGTCGTAGCGGCGGATCGATCCCAGGTATTCCACAGCATGGCAGGTGGCCGGGAGGCGGTTCGCTTGCTCCGGGCCGGGGCGCTCGGTAAGCAACGCCGCGCGGACCGAGAAGGACACGTTCGCGCCTGGTGGCGGCGGTCCGCCGTCCCGCGGCGGCACCGCAAAACTGCCGACAGGGGTTCGAATCCGGACACAATCTTCCTCGACGGATTCCACCACCCCTTCGAAGACGTTGTTCCCCTGGATGAAGCTCGCCACGAAGCGCGTGCGGGGGCGCTCGAAGATGGCCTCCGGCGTCCCGACCTGCTCGATCCGGGCGTGGTTCATCACCACCACCCTGTCACCCAGCGCGAGCGCCTCGTTCTGGTCGTGCGTGACCCAGATGAACGTGACACCGAGCCGGCGCTGGACGTCTTTCAGCTCGAGCATCACCGCCTCGCGAAGGCTGAAGTCGAGGGACCCGATTGGTTCGTCCAGGAGGAGGATGCGGGGCTGGGTGATGAGCGCTCGGGCCAGCGCCACGCGCTGCTTCTGGCCGCCCGAGAGGGTGTCCGGCTTCCGGTCGGCAAGCGGGCTGATCTCGAAAGTCGTCAGGGTCTCCCCGACCCGCCGCCGGATCTCCTCCTTCGGCCGCCCCAGCATCTCGAGGCCGAACCCCACCTGCTTCCGCACCGTCATGTGAGGGAAGAGGGCGAAGTCCTGGAACATCATGGCGATGTCCCGCTTCCAGGGCGGGACGTCGTTCATCCGAACGCCGGAGATCCAGACCTCGCCTTCGTCGGCGTCCTCGAGGCCCGCGATGACCCGGAGGGTGGTCGTCTTCCCGCAACCCGAGGGCCCGAGGAGGCAGACGAACTGCCCGTGCTCTACCGCGAGCGACAGGTCTCGCACGGCGACGAAGCTGCCGAACCGCTTCGTGACGCGTTTCAGCTCCAGGTCGTAATCAGCCATGCGCGGCGAGTGTCCCGTTCGCTCACCAAAGCCACGGCCGCTCAGCGCTTGCGCCCGCCTCGAAGGCCAGGATGGCCGCCTCGTGCTCCAGCGTGAGACCGATGTCATCGAAGCCGTGGAGCAGACAGCGCTTGCGGAAGGGATCGATCTCCACGCGGTGACGAACCCCGTCGGGAGCCACCAGCGTCTCGGCCGCCAGATCGATGTCGATCCGCGCTCCTGGCTGGCGATTGAGCTGCTCCCGGAGTCCGGCGACGATTTCCTCACGCAGAACGATGGGAAGCAGGCCGTTCTTGAAGCAGTTGTTGAAGAAGATGTCGCCGAAACTGGGCGCGATGACGGAACGGAAGCCGTAGTCGAACAGGGCCCACACCGCGCCTTCCCTGGATGAGCCGCAGCCAAAGTTTCGGTCGGCCACCAGGATTCTGGCATCGCGATACGGCGAGCGGTTCAGGATGAAATCGGAAACCTCCGACCCGTCCGCGTTGAACCGGACGTCGTGGAAGAGGAACCCGCCGTAGCCACCGCTCCGGGGCTTGCGCAGGAACCGCGCGGGGATAATCCTGTCCGTGTCTAGATTGGCCTGGTCCAACGGGACGGCGATGGCCGACAGGCGTGCGAACGGCTCCATGTCAGACGGCGGATCCCAGTTCTCGAACGTCGGTCAGGCGCCCCGTCACGGCAGCGGCGGCCGCCATCGGCGGGCTCATCAAGTGCGTGCGGCTCCCCTTGCCCTGCCGCCCTTCAAAGTTGCGGTTCGAGGTCGAGGCGCAGCGCTCGCCGCTCTTCAAGAGATCACCGTTCATGCCCACGCACATGGAGCAGCCGGACTCCCGCCACTCAAATCCGGCCGCCGTGAAAATTCCATCGAGCCCCTCGGCCTCAGCCTCCCGTTTCACCACGCTCGAGCCCGGCACCACCATCGCCGGGACCACCGCGCGGCGGCCATTTACGACGGCAGCGGCGGCCCGGAGGTCCTCGATCCGGCTGTTGGTGCAGGAGCCGATGAAGACTCTGTCGATCGCGATGTCGGCCAGGCGGGTCCCTGGAACCAGCCCCACGTAGTGGAGGGCGCGTTCCATGCCGGCGCGCCGTTTGTCGTCGGGCTCGAGAGCGGGATCAGGCACCGAGCCGGTGATCGGCAACGCGCTCTCCGGGCTGGTCCCCCAGGTCACCATCGGCGCAATCGCCGGCGCCTCGAGACGAACCTCGCGGTCGAAGCCGGCACCCGGATCAGATGGAAGCGACTGCCAGAGCTTGAGCGCGCGCTCCCAGGCCGCCCCTCTGGGGGCATGCGGCCGGCCTTCCAGATAGGCGTAAGTCGTCGCGTCCGGCGCGACCATTCCTGCCCGGGCGCCGGCCTCGATCGACATGTTGCAGACGGTCATGCGCGCTTCCATGGAAAGGCCGGCGATCGTGGAGCCCGCGTACTCGAGCCCGTGCCCGGACGCGCCTCCAACGCCGATTGTCGCGATGAGCGTCAGGACGAGGTCCTTGGCGGTGACCCCGAACGGCAGAGGCCCCTCCACGGTCACGCGCATCGCCTTCGGCTTCCGCTGCCAGAGCGTCTGGGTCGCCAGGACGTGGGCCACCTCCGACGCCCCGATACCGAACGCCAGCGCGCCGAATGCCCCGTGCGTGGAGGTGTGCGAATCGCCGCACACGATGGTGAGGCCCGGCTGGCTGAGCCCTTGCTCGGGGCCGGCCACGTGAACGATGCCCTGACGGGCGTCGCCGAGCCCGAAGAGCGCGATTCCCGCCGCTTCCGTGTTGCGCCCCAGGAGCTCGACGATCGTGCGGACTTCCAGGTCGGGGATGGGCCGGGCCCGATCCGTCGTCGGCACGTAGTGATCGGCAAAGGCGAAGGTCTGCGCCGGGCGCCGGACTGCTCGCCCGGCCCGCCGGAGGTTCTCGAAGGCGTGGAACGAACCGTCGTGGACGAAATGCCGATCGACGTAGAGCAGCGTCTCGCCGTCATCGCGCGCGGTCACGACGTGACGTTCCCAGATCTTGTCGAGCATCGTGGTGGGCCGGGGCATTGGCGACATCCTCCCGAAGGTGAGCGCCCGGCGCCTTAGCGCCGCTCCGGTTGGTGGCCGACGGAGGAGTCGTACTTTCGCAGCTCTTCAGCCGGGAGGAACTCCTCCTCCCACCCGCGAACCTGGTCGAAGCCGGCGAACTGGTGGATGTTCGCCAGCGGATGCGCTTTGGTTCGCTCGTTGAACTCTCGTTCGACGACCGGTCCGCGTCGTTTGAACTCCTCGGCGAAGTCGTACATCGCCTGGACGGCCACCCGGGACAGGGCCCCCGGAAAGATCACGACGGCAATCCCGAGTGCCCGGAGCGCCTCCGTGGTGAAGCGCGGGGAGACGCCGGTCTGGTTGTAGAGCACCGGCCCGTTAACCTCGCGCGCGATCCGGCGCACCTCATCCTCGGAGGTTGGTCCCTCGACGAACGCCATGTCCGCGCCGGCCTCCAGGTAGGCGTTCGCGCGGCGGATGGCGTCGTCAAGGCTGCCGCCGGCCGCCCCGCGCGCGTCGGTCCGCGCGAT
>CAYJUC010000006.1:0-8684 GCA_964372605.1 uncultured bacterium
ATTTGCGGTGAGCTGAGAAGCCGCCACCAACAACGGGAGGTATGCCCATGGCCACTCGGGTGCGAATCGCTCATTTCGCGGGAGCCAACGCCACCATCCAGAACAGCCCGCCCCTGATCACCAGCAACAAGGCGCGCCAGAAGCACGGGCTTCCACTCCTGACCAATCCCGATGGGAGCCATGCCCGATTCGACGTGCTGCGGGCCCAGCGCCTGGCGGCCCCGGTTACCGTCTACGTGCAGCAGTTCAGCGCTCATCCCCTGGAGCGCGATGCCGCCGAGCTCTACGGCCCGCCGGACGGCTACGTTGACCGCGGGGGCGTTTTCCACAAGGAGCGGCAGAGCCCCGCCGACGTGCCGGTGTACGAGATCACACTCCGCCCCGACGACGGGCTCTACCCGCTGCCCTACATGGCGCGGCAGGCCGACGGCGGCGCGTGGGACGAAGAGTGCGCCCGCCCTCTGGCGCCGGCGCACCTCGCTCGCCAGCCGTTCTACCCCGACGGCTCCCGGAGCTTCGAAGAGATCGACCGCCTCGGGGTCGGCGAGAAGGGAGTGGGCAACCTCATCTCGTCGCATGCCGACGTGGATTTCTACCGTGTCCTTCCACCTTCGGGCTACACCAAGGGGCTTCCCGCGGCGGAGCGCACGGACGTGGGCGAGGGAGACATCCCGCCGGAGGTCCGGGGAAAGGACTTCTTCCCCTATAAACCGTGGCACATCGCTGCCTCGCCGCCCAGGCCCGCTCTCGCTCGCATCACCAACTGGATCCAGCGGGTGATGGCGTCCGGCCGGTATGACGGGGCCATCTGGACGCAAGGCAGCCCGCGCGTCGAGGAGACGATCTACTGGCTGAATCTGCTCATCGACACGACGCTGCCCATCGCCGGCAACGCCTCGCAGCGGATGCACGGCATGATCGGCAACGACGGGGACAAGAACCTCGTCGACTCCGTCGAGTACATCGCCTCGCGGGTGTGGGCCGACGAGGCCGGGCGCAACCGGGTGGGTGTCGTGCTGATCCAGGAGCAGCAGATCTTCTATTCGCGTGACGTGCAGAAGGGCGACGCGCGTCCGGGCGGCTACGTGACCACCGGGGGCCACGGTGGCATCATCGGAGGGGTGGGGCACGGCCACGGAAGCCATCCGGTTCTCACATACCTTCCCGCGCGCCGGCACACCTACCTCTCGGAGGTCAACCTGAGCCGCCTTCCCACCGAGGTGACGGGGGTTCGCCTGGGTAGCCGCCGGATCGAGCGGGTCCCGGTCGCGATCAAGGACGCCGAAGGCCAGCTCCTGGGCACCGCGATCCCCAGGGTCACAATCGTAAAAGACGCGAGCTATCTCGACGACAGCTACGACCCCGACCCAGAACGCGACGTGGACATCCTGGCGCAGATCGAGGCGTGCCTCGAGAGCACGCCCCTGGCCGGCTTCGTCGTCGAGGGACTCTCCCCCTACGGCTTCGTGAGCTCCAACTCCCGCTCCAAGGCGCTGCTGCGCGCGGTGCGAAGCGGCCTGCCCGTGGTCTGCGTAGGTCGCGGTAACAACGAGGGCTTCACGCCCCCCCGGGACCAGTTCATCGGCGGAGGGAACCTGACCGCCACCAAGGCGCGCCTCCTCCTGATGGCGTGTCAGATGAAGTTCGGGAGCCTTCCGCCCGCCGCCAACCCGGAGCAGCCGACCGCGGCCGAGCTCGACCTTATCCGCGAGCGCTTGGCCCTCTACCAAGGAGTCTTCGACACGCACTGACTCAGCGGTGAACCGCGCAATTTTGCCTTGACAAGACGATCGGGGGGCTGAGACTTTAAACGCCGCCGGGCGGCCGGGCCGGGACAGCGCCCGCAACGCAGCGACCCAGGCCAAATCTTCTGGAGGTGCGACCATGACGGTAGGGGCAAAAGCTCAGGTGATCGATTCCGACGCCCACGTGGAGGAGTGGAGCGACGCGTTCGGAGACCGCTACCTGGATCCCGCCTTCGCGCGACGGCGACCGACCATCGTCGGCTCCGAGTCGCGGGCCTACTGGGTGGTCGATGATCATCTTTACCCGATGATGGTCGGCCCTGGCTGCCACATCCTCGGCACCCCGACGGGGCACGGGCAGGGCGAGAGCGAGTACACGAAGGTCAAGGCGAAGCTCCGGCTGGACGACGTGGAGAGCATGGAGCTCAGACCGGTCGAGGCCCGGCTCCGAGCCATGGACGCCGAGGGGATCGACGCGCAGGTGATCTACCCGACGCTCTTCCTCGTCCAACCGTTGACTCAGGATCCCGACTTTCAGGCCGCGCTCTGCCGGTCCTACAACAGCTGGATGGCGGATGTGACCCGCGGGCACGACCGCTTGAAGTGGGTCGCCGTGACGGACCTGGCCAACGTCGATCTCGCCGTCGACGAGCTGAAGCGGGTCCGGGACCTGGGCGCGGTGTCCGTCATGCTCCTCGGCACGCACAACACGAGCCAGCTCAGCGATCCTCGGTTCGAGCCGTTCTTCACGGCCGTCGAGCGGCAGAAAATGCCGCTGGCGATCCACGTGGGGTGGTCCTGCCCGCCCATGACCCATCTGTTCAGCACCATCTGGGAATCGCTCATGATCCCCTTCACCCTACCGGTGCTCTGCGCCTTCTCGAGCCTGATCGGCGGCGGCGTTCTCGACCGGCATCCCAACCTCAAGGTCGGCTTCTTCGAGACCGGCGTCGGCTGGCTGCCGTACTGGCTGGAGCGGATGGATCACTTCTGGAAATTCGGCGAGATGAAGCTGGCGATCGGCTATCAGGGCCAGCGCCCGCCGCTCGAATATCTCCACTCCGGGAATCTCTACTTCAACTGCGAGGTGGACGAGCAGCTCGTCCCGCAGGTGGTTGACCTGGTGGGCGAGGATCACCTCATATACGCTTCGGACATGCCGCACGGCGACCGTACGCCCCACAACGCGCGCATCCTCTGGGAGCGCAACGATCTGTCCGAGCAGGTCAAGCGCAAGATCCTGTCCACGAACACGTTGCGCTTCTACGGCATCTAACGAAAGGAGACCTCATGGGAACGCGCAGACAGTACGTATTGGCGATCATCAGCATCCTGGCGGCAATCGTGTGGCTGGTCCCGGCGTTCGTATCGGCCCAGCAGACCATGCGAATCGGCGAGCTGGCCGCCCTGACGGGCCCGCTGGCGCCGTACGGAACCCAGATCCACAACGCGCGGCTCATCGCCGTCGACGAGATCAACGCGAAGGGCGGCATCACCGTCGGGGGGAAGCGCATGAAGCTCGAGCTGGTCCACCTCGACGTGGGCCCGCCGGGCCAGGCGATCACGGTCTTCGAGCGGCTCCTGACCGTCGAGAAGGTCACCATCGTCCTGGACGGCCTCTTCTCGTCCATCCAGTACGCCCTCGGGCCCGTGCTGAAGGGGAAGAAAGCGCTCATCGTCTGGTCCGGCGGAAACGACCCGGGAACGACCGTCGGCGTTCCCAACGCCTTCAGGAACCACTTCGACGGCGGGAAGCCGTTCATGAAGGTCAGCGAGACGTTCCTGAAGAAGGTGGGGGTGAAGCGCATCGCCACCTACGGGATGACGGGGCATTCGGAGTTCAAGGCGTTCGTCGAGGAGTACCTGCCCAAGGTGCCGGGCCTCGAAGTAGTGGCCACGGAGTGGCATCGGTTCGGCGAGCAGGATTACTTCCCGATCCTCACCAAGCTCAAGGGCGTGAAGCCCGACGCGGTCATCACGCACACGATCGCGACCGACCTGGTGACCATGATCAAGCAGGCCAGGGAGATCGGCCTCTACCCCGGGCCGACCTGGCTGAACCAGGCCGCCATGGGGCCGCTCATGCTCGATGAGGCCTCCAGGAAGATCATGGAAGGCACCTACGAGAGCCTGCAGGCCAGCTTCGGGGCCACCACGGAGCCCACGCCGAAGGGACGGGTGATGTTCCAGACGTACGCGAAGCGGTTCGGCGAAAAAGGGTTCGGGCCGTGGGCGGAGTCGGGATACGACAGCGTCTACATCGTCGCGACGGCCATCGAGAAGGCCGGCACGGTGGACGATCTTCAGAAGATCAACGAAGCGATGCACCAGCTGACGACGAGCGATATCCCGGAGCTCCTCCTTTCCTACCCGCCCGGCAAGCTGTTCGACAAGGACCGCCAGGCTCACCCGAAGATCGTCATCACCCAGTGGAGGGACGGAAAGGCCGTGCACGTCCTCTCGGACCACGGTCTCTAATCCGGATTATTCGCGTCCGCGCCCTGCACCCTCACCCCCGCCCTCTCCCTCGGGAGGGAGAGGGAGCCCTTTCGGTGCCCTCTCCCCCGCGAAGGGGGAGAGGGGGGCAATTCGGTTCCCTCGCCCCCAGCGGGGGAGAGGGCAGGGTGAGGGGGGACAATTATGCTGATTGAAGGCGGGATCGACGTCGGCGTGCCACGCCAGCGTCTCTGGGATTTCCTCCTGGACCTCGAACAATTCTCCGCGTGCCTGCCCGGCATCGAGTCGGTGCGGCAGGTGGACGGAAACAGTTTCACCGGGGTGCTGGTCACCAAGCTGGGCCCCATGGCCGGGTCATTCAACTTCCGGGCCGCCATCGTCGAGCAGACCGCTCCGAGCGCGATGAAGGTGCGGACCGAAGGGAAGGATTCGGTTACGGGGAGCAGCGTGAACACCGACGTCGATCTGCTGCTGACCGAGACGGCAAACGACCGGTCGAAGATGGTCTACCGGGCCAACGTCCTAGTGTCCGGCCCACTGGCGATCATCGGCGACATGATCCTGCGCGCGACCGCGTCCTTTCTCATGACCGAGTTCGGCAAGCGTCTCCGCGCGCGCCTGGAAGACGGCACGATCCGCGTCGAAACGCCCGGATAGCGATGCTGAAAAACGTGTCACCGCATGCCCGACTTCACGGCCAGACCATGGCGCGTTCGAGCGCGGGCTTCGCCCGCGCAAACCTTCGGGGGGAGGTTCGGAAGGGGGGCGTGCCCCCCTCCGAGGATAATGGCTGAGCATTACGACGTCATCGTCGTGGGCGGCGGCTCGGCGGGGTGCGTGGCCGCTGCCCGCCTGTCGGAGAACCCGGCCCGCAAGGTTCTGCTACTCGAGGCCGCGCCGGACCCGACCCCTGTCCCCGACATCGTCGCGAATTCCATGCGGACGTACGAGCTGCTCCTCGGCGGCAGGTACGTGGACATGTACCCGATCAAGCGCCACGCCGATCAGAGCACGCGATTCCTCCTGGCCGGGAAGGTCATGGGCGGTGGATCATCGGTGAACATGACGGCAGCGATCCGCCCCATCGCCCTCGACGCAGCCAACTGGGTGCGCGCCGGGAACCCGGACTGGAGCTGGGAGAAGATCCTCCCGGTCCTGAAGCGCCTCGAGCACGATGACGATTATCCGGACCACCCCCTGCACGGGAAGGGCGGCCCGCTCTTCATGAAGCGGCCGAGCAGCTTCGAAACGCTGAGCCCGCTGCCGGCGGCGTACCTGGAGGCCGCAGCCAAGCTGGGCATTCCTCCCTGCCCCGACACGAACGTGCCGAACCCGACGGGCGTGGCCATCTTTCCCCGGACCGTGAAAAACGGCGTACGCCAATCCACGACCATCGCCTATCTCAACCCGGCCCGTTCTCGCCCGAACCTCCAGATCAGGAGCGAAGCGCCCGTCGTGGGCCTCGATCTCTCCGGCGACCGCGTCACCGGCGTGCGCTACCGGTCGGGGGGAGAGACGCGCACGGTCTCAGGCGACAAAATCGTGCTGTGCGCGGGAGTGTACAAGAGTCCGCAGATCCTGATGCTCTCCGGTATCGGTCCGGACGACGAGCTGAAGCGCCACGGGATCCCCCTCCGCCACCGGCTCTCCGGCGTGGGAGCCAACTATCACGATCACGGCACGGTCTACATGACCTACGAGAGCCTGAAAGCGGGCGACGCCATCGCCTACAGGCCCACAGTGGCGGGCGCGGGGACCTTGACTGTCGGAGTGCTGGCGAAGAGCGACCCGAGCCGGGAGTTCATCGACCTGCACATCCTGCTCAGGCCGCCGATCGAGATCGCCGGCGCCAGCACGCTGCTCGCCCTTTCGGTGAACCTCCTGGAGCAGCGCCGGCGGGGACGAGTCTATCTGAACTCCCCGGATCCGGCTGATATGCTCGGCATCGATCCCCAGACCTTCGAGGACGAGGACGACCTGAAAGCCGTGGTGAACGGAATGGGGATCGTGCAGCAGCTCGTCACCACCCCGCCGTTGAGCCGCCTCTGCGGGCCCATCGTCCTTCCGGCGGCCGATGCCGACTGGGGCCGCTACGCCCGCACCACGGTGGACAGCTATTTCCACGGGTCCGGGACCTGCGTGATGGGGCCGGTGTCCGATCCCATGGCGGTCGTGAGTCAGCGGCTCAAGGTTCACGGCCTCGCCAATCTCTGGGTGGCCGACGCGTCGATCCTGCCGTCCGTCACCCACGGCAACACCAACATCACCTGCATCATGATCGGCGAGCGGGCGGCGGATTTCATCAACGAGGAGAGATAGCCATGGCTCAGGGACGCGACGATACGGACGAGTTTCTCGCGCAGCTCTCGATCAAGCTCAAGGAGCCGCACCGCGACATGGTCAACCATCCGGTCGTGGACGATATCGCCGCCGGCAAGCTGTCGCGGGAGCAGGTCAAGAGCATGGTCGCCCAGCAGTACCTGTTCACCCGCACGGTTCCGAAGCTCCTTTGCCTGCGCTTCAGCCAGGTGACAGACAAGGCGGTGCTTGCGCGGCTCCAGCACGTCATGGACGAAGAGCTGTCCGGGAAGCAGACCGGGACGGACGACCACGTCAAGCTCCATCAGCGGTTGGCGATCGGCCTCGGGATGACGCTCGAGGAGCTGGAGAGCACGCCGCCGAACCCGGAGACGCGGGCGGTCGTCTACTGGCAGGAGCTGGCGATCCGCTCGCGGCCGTGGTTCCTCGCCATGGGGATGAAGTACGGGGACGAGGGGCAGTTCGCGGGCGCCTGCGTGCGGATCGCCCCCGCGCTCCTGAAGCATTACGGGGTCCGTCCCGAGGACGCGGTCTTCTTCTCGGCGCACATCGAGGCCGACGCCGATCACCGGGACTTCTTTCACAGCATCATCCGCGAGTACGCGGGGACGCCGGCGCTCCGGGCCGAGTTCGAGGAGCTCACGCTCACGACGGCTGAGCTCTGGTGGGAGATGTGGTACGCCGCCGCATACCGCGAGCCCAGGAAGCGGTATCGGGCGGGCGAGGCGCCAGCCCGGGTGCCCGCCCCTGCTCAACAGACGGGCGTGGCGTCAGCCCGGGGGCCCGCCCCTGCTCAACAGGCGGGCGTGGCGTCAGCCCGGGGGCCCGCCAAGGATTACAGATCATGAGTCTACGCGACTCCATCGAGCGCTTGGAGAAACAGGGCGACCTCGTCAGGGTCCGGCGCGAAGTCGACCGCCGGTTCGAGCTGGCGGCTGTCGCCAAGAAGCTGGACGGGGGGCCGGCCGTCATCTTCGAGAACGTCCGCGGAGCCTCGATGCCCGTGATTCTCGGCACCGACGGCACCAAGGAGCGGGTTGCGCAGAACCTGGGCGTCAAACCGCCTCAGCTGAGCGATTGTCTGAGCCGCGGCATCGGCGAGCCGGTTCCGTGGAAAAAGGTCACAGATGGGCCCGTCCGCGCGCGGCGGGTCCGGGCTCCGTTCGAGATCGACGCGCTCCTGCCGGTGCCCCACCACTATGAGAAGGAGCCGGCGCCGTTCATCACCGGGGGAATCGTAGTCGCCCGGGATCCAGACTCCGGAGTCCTGAACGCCTCGTACAACCGGATGCAGCTCAAGGGCGGGACCCGGTGCGGGATGTACATGCTCCTGCGCCACCTTCATCAGATCTACGAGAAGAATCTCGCCAAGGGACGGCCCACCGACGTCGCCGTCGTCCTCGGCATGGACACCGCCGTGCGGCTCGCCGCCGCCACCTGGGGGTCGAACATCCCGCTCGAGCTGGACGAGTTCGCGATCGCCGGCGGGCTCCGCGGGCGCCCGCTCGAGATGGTGGAGTGCGAGACCGCCGATCTCTTGGTCCCGGCGGACGCGGAGATCGTTCTCGAGGGCAGGCTTTTGCCCGGCGTCATGGAAGACGAGGGCCCGATGGCCGAGTTCACGGGCGTCTACGGCAACGACGCGCCCAAGCACGTCTTCGAGGCGAGCGCGATCATGATGCGGGAGAGCCCGCTCTACCAGGACGTCCTGCCGTTCGCGGCCGAGCACCTTTTGATGCTCGGCCTTCCCTACGAGGGCGTCCTCTACCGGTACGTGCGGGCGATGGTGCCCGGCTTGCACGACGTGCACATCACGCCGGGCGGCTGTGGCAAGTTCGTCGCCGTCCTGGCGCTCACCAAGCGCGATGACGGCGATGCCAAGAACGCCATCCTCGGCGCGTTCGGCGCGATCCGGGACATCAAGATTGTCATCGTCGTGGACACGGACATCGATATCGCGAACCCCCGCGAGGTCGAGTTCGCCCTGGCCACGCGCGTCCAGGGGGACCGGGATATCATCCTGATCCCGGGCGCCAAGGGAAACGATCTGGACCCGATCCAGGACGTCTACGGCTACATCACCAAGATCGGGATCGACGCGACCAAACCGCTGGCCCGCGCCGAGCGCTTCGAGCTGGCCAAGATCCCGGGCTACGACACGAT
>CAYJUC010000006.1:8784-17570 GCA_964372605.1 uncultured bacterium
GGGGAAGCGGACGAGGCGGCGCTCGAGCGCATCCGCACCTCCACCGATCTTCCGGGCTCCATCGAGAAGGCCGACCTGATCCTCGAAGCCGTCACCGAAGACCCCGATGTCAAGCGCGCCCTCTACGCGACCATCAGCACACACGCGCCGGCTGGGGCACTCGTGGCCAGCACCACCTCGGGGCTCGACATCTTCGCTTTGGCCCCGGGATTTCGCGCCGCCGAACGCCTGCTCATCGCGCATTTCTGGAACCCTGCCTACCTGATCCCCCTCGTCGAGGTCGTGCCCGGGCAAGAGACCAGTCAGGCGATCGTGGAGGAGACGGAAGCGCTCCTCAAGGGCTGGGGGCGGGTCCCTGTCAGGCTGCGTAAATACGTCCCGGGATTCATCGGCGTGCGGCTCAATTCGGCGTTGTACCGCGAGGCTCTGGATCTGATCGAGCAAGGCGTCACGGACGCGCAGGGCATCGACGCGGTGATGCGCGAAAGTATCGCCCTTCGATTCTCCATCCTCGACCCCTTCCAGGTCGTGGATTTCGGCGGCCTCGACACGTTCGCGCGGGTTTGGGAGCATCAGTTCCCCCTCATCGCGTCTTCCCGCGAGGTCCCGCCCTCCTTCCGGCAGCGGGTGGCCGACGGCGCGACCGGGGTGAAGAGCGGCCGCGGCTTCTACGACTACGACGCCGGCACGACGGACGCGCTCCTGGCCGAGCGCGACCGCCGCCTCCTCCGCTGGCTCCGCGAACGCGCGCGCTACCGCCTCGGCCCTGGCTGATTCTCCCTCTTCCCACGCGGGGGAGAGGGTCAGGATGAGGGGGCCGGAGGAGTGTTCACCCGATGGACCAAGCTAAAGTCAAGGCCCTGACCCAGGAAATCCTGGCGCTCCCGGATGCCGAGCGGCAGCGGCTCGCGGAGCAGATCCTGCCCGTGCTCCTGACCACGCGTGCAGGCCTCGCCGGCATTGATGAGGCCCTTCAAGCCCTCTCCGACGAGGAGTTGGGCGCGCTGGTAGAGAAAGCTCGGAAGCGAGGCCGGGATCTGCCGGACGCGACCGTGGCCGCGGTGATCGGTGAGGCCCTCCGAGCAGTCCGCTCCCAGAGTCGTTCTTGACACCCAACTCCTCCTGAGAGGCGCCGTCGCCAGGACCGAGAGCCTCACAGCGCGCATCTACGACGCCTGGCGCAACGGCCGGTTCACGCTCCTCCTGATCACCCGCCGGCGGGCGTCGAGCGGAGGGCGTGCCAAACCCGGGGGGCGGTGTGCGGGAGCGGCACGCTCCGCACACCGAGGGGCCGCACCGCGTCCATGACTGCGTTGAAGATCGCGGCCGGCGCGCCGATGTTCCCCGACTCGGACCCGCCCTTGGCGCCCAGGAGATTGAGCGGCGTCGGCGTCACGGTGCGGTCGAGGACGAGCTCCGGCAGCTCGTCCGCTCTGAGAATGGCGTAGTCCATCAACGAGCCGGAGAGCGGCTGGCCGGCGTCGTCGTACACCACTTCTTCCATGAGCGCCTGGCCGATCCCCTGCGCCAGCGCGCCGTAGAGCTGCCCCTCCAGGATCAGCGGGTTCAGCACGGTCCCGCAATCATCCACCACGACGAGGCGCTCCAAGACGACGGCCCCGGTTTCGCGGTCAATCCGGACGAGAGCGAGATACGCCCCGAACCCGAAGGGCGGGCGCGGCGGCATGAAGCTGAAGCTCTCCTCGAGCCCCGGCTCCATCCCTGGGGGGAGCTCCCGGCCGCCGTAGGCGATCCGGGCGACCTGAGCGATGGCGAGCGACGATCCGGGCGCGCCGACCACGCCGATCCGCCCGTCCTTCACCTCCAGGTCGTCGATACGGCTCTCGAGCCGGTGGGCGACGATCCGCACCATCTTCTCGCGGACTCTGTCGGCGGCCACGGCGACAGCCGGCGCAGCCAGCGGGGCCCCGCTGGCTCCCGCCGTGCCGGTCCCGTGCGGAGCCACGGACGTGTCACCGTAAAGGACGCGGACATCCGTCATGGGGACGCCAAGCCGGTCCGCGGCGATCTGCGCCCAGACAGTCTCGTGTCCCTGGCCGTGGGGCGAAGATCCGGTCAGAACCGTCACGACCCCGCTCCGCTCCACGCGCACCGTCGCGCTCTGCCAGCGCATCGTGCCTGACATCTCGACGAAGAGGGCCATCCCGATCCCCACCAGCTCGCCCCGCGCTCGGGCGCGCGCCTGCTCCCGGCGAAGCTCCGTGTAATCCGCCAGCTCCACCGCCCGATCCATGGTCCTCTGATAATCCCCGCTGTCATAGGTCACGCCGGTGGGCGATTGATAGGGAAAGGCGTCGGCGGGAATCAGGTTCCGGCGCCTGACCTCCACCGGGTCGAGGTCCAGCGCCGCCGCGATCTCGTCCATCACCCGCTCGGTCATCATGGCGTTCTCGGGGCGCCCGGTCGCCCGAAGCGGGCCCGTGGTGCTCGTGTTGGTGAAGACGGAGACGATCTCCGTGGAGACCGCGCGGACCCGGTACGGCCCGGCCGCGTACGAGGCGGCGCGGAGTGGGAGCAGCAGCCCGGAATACTGCACGTAGGCGCCCGGCGTGTGGAGGATTCGGACACGAAGGCCCACGAGATGCCCCTCCCCGTCCGCCGCGGCTTCGGCGTGATAGACGAGCCCCCGGCCCTGATTCGTCGAGACCAGATCCTCCATCCGCGTCGAGATCCACTTGACCGGGACGCCGAGCGACATGGCCAGCCACGCGACCAGCGCATCCTCCCTCATGAGCGGGATCTTCCCTCCGAACCCGCCCCCGACATCGGGCGTGATGACGCGGACGCGATGCTCCGCCAGCCCGAGGAGCTCGGCCAAGTCCGCCCGCAAGCCGAACGCCTTCTGCGTCGCCGCCCAGAGCGTCAGCTCGCCCCGGGATCGGTCGAAGCTGGCGATCAGGCCGCGCGGCTCCATCGGCACAGGCGCCATGCGGTTGACCCGGAACTCCACCCTGACCACTTTTGCGGCCCGCCGGAAGACATCCTCCGCGTCATCGCCGCGGGAGCCGCCGCGATACCACTCGTCCTTGCTCTGGCTCACGCTGAAGCAGACGTTGTCGGCGAACTCGGTGTGGACGCGCGGGGCATCGTGGGCCAGCGCCGCCTCGATATTCGTCACGCTCGCCAGCGGGTCGTACCGCACGTCGACCAGGTCGAGGGCATCGCGGGCGCGAGAGGGATCCTCTGCGACGACGGCGGCTACCGGCTCGCCCACGAACCGGACCGTGTCGAGGGCGAGGACCGGGTGCCGGGGAATCCGGGCATTCGCGGGGAGCGGCTCTGGGACGGGAAGGTCGGGGAGCGCTCGCGTGTCGTCGCCGGTCACGACCGCGAGCACGCCGGGCGCGCGCCTGGCCGCGGCGCAATCGATGGAGAGGATGCGGGCGTGGGCGTGGGGGCTGCGGAGAATCGCCACGTGGGCGACGCCGGGCAGCCGCAGGTCGTCCACGTAGGCGCCTTCCCCCTTGAGAAGCCGGAGGTCCTCGACACGCTTGATCGGTTGCCCGACGTACGGCATCGGCCGTTACCCGACCGCGACAACGGCACGGTATGTGCCCTCGTCCAGACAGCGGTACATCCTGTGGGAATCTTCCACGGCTCGCAGGACCGACTGCTGATCTTCTTCTGTCTTGGCAAAATCGTCCAGCAATTGGCGCCCGATCTCGGTGTGGTCTTGATCCGCCACCGCGTGCACCGTCCAAAACCGAACCTCCTCCGGCGTCAGACTGTAATGCTTTCGCAATGCCTCGGCGACCTGGGCGTACACCGTCAGGCCCACGGACTCGCCCGCGAGCATATGCGCGGACGCACCCTCGATGAAAGACCGTCCACAAATGTTCGAAAACCAATTCATGTATCCGACCGCCTCGGGACACAGTGGCCAACGGTATAGCTGTTCCCTGCTGATACCCACGGCTTCCCCAAACCGGAGGTACAGCTCGTGGTGTGAGACCCCTCCGGCAAACAGCCGGCCCGTGCCCTCCTCGTAGGTGATCTCCGCGAGCCGGCTGCGCCACCGATAGTCCGGACAAATCACGTAGAGCCGACCGTGATACCCGTGGTTGTATAACGGGAACACCGAGAATTGACCGACGAATTCCTGAAGCTGCCGCCTGGTCATCTTCCCGTCGAACAACATCTGGTAGACCGGGCTCGGCGCGGCAAAATACTTGTTCTGAAGTTCTTCGATCTCCCGCAGGAGCTCCTCCGTGGACACTTTCACCGTTGGCCTCCCTTCAAGTCGACCTCACCACGCCGACGAGCAGAAAAAAAGAGCTATTGCTTCATCAATCTGGGTAGCCAAGTCACCACTGAAGGAAAGATAAGAACTATGATGAGGAGAGTCAATATCAAAAAGAAGATAGGGATGGCGGCCCGGTAGATATCACCCAGACTGGTATCGGGGACAACGCCTTGGAGCGTAAACAGTAACAGCCCAAAAGGGGGAGAAATAATTGCCATCTCCAGATTTACCAGCATGAGGATTCCGAACCACATCGGGTCGAACCCAAGGGCGCGGATGACAGGAAAGAAGATGGGAATGGTAATCATCATCATCGATATGTCATCGATAAACATGCCCATGAAGATCAAGATCACCTGCATGATGATGACGATGAAGATGGGAGCGACAGGTAAGCCCGTGGCCAGGCTCCCCAGCTCTCGCGCCACTCCGGTATAGGCCAGCAACTGGCTGAACGCGGTCGCTGACATGACGATCATGAAAACCATGGCAGTGACCATGACCGTTGCCGAAAGCGCCTTCTTTATCGAGGCCCAATCCAGCCGCCGGTAGGCGGCTGCCAGCACAAAGGCCCCGGTGGCGCCAAGTGCCGCCGCTTCAGAGGGGGTGGCTACCCCCAGGAAGATGACTCCCAGGACTAAAAAGATGAGGATACTCAGCGGGGATATCACCACCAAAGCCTTGACCTTCTCACCCCAGGAAACACGGGGTGGGCCGAAGGCTGGGGCAAGATGGGGTTGCAGTTGTGCCCGCACCAAAATATAGGCGGTGTAAAGCCCCGCCAGGATGAATCCGGGAACGACGCTGGCGATCAGGAGCTTGCCCACGGATTGGGTGGACAGGGCCGCCAGGATGACGGTCAGGATGCTCGGCGGAATGATGGTCGCCAATGACCCCGCGCCCAAGATAGGACCGTAAATCATCGGCTTACTGTAGCCTCGCTCCCTCATTTCAGGCGCCAGGGTCGAGCCGAAGACGGCGACACCACTGACCGCGGATCCACTCATCATGGCAAACAGGGTGCCGGAGGCAACAGCGATCAGACTGAGGCTCCCGGGCAGTCGCCCGATCCACTTGCCCAAATTATCTATCATTAGCTTGGCCAGTCCGCTATGAAACAGCGCCTCACCCATAAGGATGAAGAGGGGCACCGCCACAAAAGGAAAGGCAGCGATAGTGTCGTAGCCACTTGACGCAAGAAGCCTAACGCTCTCAATTCCACCACCCCAGACAACGAGGCCAATAATATTGAGCGAGAGGAAGGCAAAAGCCACCGGAATGCCTGACAGAAGAAACGACAACAGGAGCCCGCCTATGATGATTAGCGTGACTAACCACTCCATATTTACCCCTCTGGGCCTATGCGAGTGAGACACCTACTCCCGTGGAGTTGCTGTAGAAGGAACTGGCTGGGAGGTGACAGGAACATGGAGAAGCTTAAGACGATGTCGAGCGGTTCGTTCGGAAGCCGCCTGCCCTACCGGTCGGGGCCGACGGCCGTCCGGATCAACCGGCCCGACCCCCCGGCCCGGCCGCACCATGAGAGACAACGGGGGGGATGGCCGCACTCGCCGTGGCGTAGCGCCAGGCTCTTATCAGAAACTGAACGGTAAGGAGTAAGCTGCCAATCGGCATGATGATGTAAATGGGCCATTTAGGGATAATCGTTGACTTCCAGAGTATCTCTCCTCCTGCGAAGGCGCCCCAAGTTACCCACAAGCTGAACGCGAAGAGTACGCAACAGGCTACCGCCGCAATTACAGAAGTAATCGTGTTCAGCGTACGCTGAACCTTGGGCGAAAGAATCACTAGCAAGATATCGATTTTGACATGCCCCTCTTCTCGCAATACCCAAGCGGACGCTAAAAAAACGATATACAGAAGGGCATACTCGGTAAAGTCGATCACCCACGTGGTCGGGCGCCGGAAGAAGTACCGCATCACGACCTCATAGTCGATAGTGAGGACCGTGTAGATGACAATACCAGCCGCCACGCCGGCCAGGGCAATCGACACACGCTCAAACAAGCGCTCTAACACAACAACCTTCCTCCTGTCGGAAACACCCCCGCCTGTGTGGCGCCGGTATTGACCGCCGGCGGCTGTCAGTCAACCGCCGGGAAAGGCTCCTTGGGCGGGTAAAACTGACCCAGCATCTTTATCAATTCTTGACCGTACTTGGGACTGACCCTTCGCATGGTCTCCGGCAGGCTCTTCTCCCAAGCCACCCGTTGTGCTTCGCGCCACTCCGCATCAGAGATCTTGATTGTCGTGACGCCGGCCGCCCTCAGCTTGGCCGCTTCCTTGGCGGCTAACTCGCCAAAGAGGCGGGGGGCATCTTTCTCCAGCTCGATCATAGTGTCAACCATGAGCTTTTGCAGATCCTGGGGCAGGGCATCGAAGCGCTTGGCATTCATGAAGAATGGAGCCCAGCCTGCTCGCCAGAGAGGCGGGTCGATCCGGTGCTTGATAACCTTTTCCAAGCCATAGGTAATGAGATCAAAATAGGGCCAAACAACGGCGTCGACCACCCCCGTCTGCAGGGCAAGGAACATCTCCCCGAACGGTACCGTCACGGTAGGAATCCCCAGTCCTTTGATCAGCGGATCATAAGACGGGTGGCTTCTCACCTTCATCGCCTTAAAGTCGGCCAGCGATTTAACAGGCTTGGTCGACCATATATGAGCATTGCCAAACCAAGCAGAACCGAAGAAGCTCACCCCATGCTCCTTCCGCCCCAGCTCATCAATCCTTTTATGCACCCCAGCCGCGCGTAACTTGTCTGGACCTGCCCCGAAGGTGTATATGAGGATCGTGGGTTCAGGGAAGATGTCTGCAATGTAGCCGGTCGAGGTAAAAAGGAAGTCAACCGTCCCCAGTTTCAGAGGCTCAAATTGCTTCGTTGACGGAAATACCTCCGACCCGCCAATGTCCTTGAGTACCAGCCGTCCTTTCGCCCGCTCATTGATCCGCGCCAAAAATTCACGGTAGCCGGTGGTATCATTGGCTTCCCAAGGCCAGGGTCTCAGACCCTTCAGGGTGACGATCGGGGCCGGTTTTTGCGCGCTGGCGATAGTAAAGGAGAACGGGGCGCTTACCAAAGCCAAGCAGATACTGAAAGCGAGCAGTACTAAGCGTCTCTTTGTCATTTTCAACCCCCCCACAAGTTTTTGCGTTTGAATGCTCATGTTCAGCGGGGCGGAGGGGTGAACTTGGCTCCGGTTGCCCGCGCCACGGCTTCCCGCGTCATCAGGCCGCCCAGCCGCATCACCCGCTCGTACGGCCACACCCGCCGCTCCGGCCAGGGGCGGGTCGTGTCCACCTGCTTGCCTCCCTGCACGATCACCGCCAGCCGCTCCCGCTCCCCTAACACCCGGATGTCCGCCAAGGGGTCCCCGTCCACCACGAGAACGTCGGCCAGCTTTCCCGCCTCCAGTACCCCGACCTCCGCCCCGTTGCGCAACGCGCGCCGGTTGTGCTTGGTCGCCGTGAGCAGCGCCTCCATCGGGCTGAGTCCCAGGTACTCCACAAACAGCTCCAGCTCCCGGGTGTGCCAATGCCCGTACGGCGTGATGGCAAACCCCGTCTCGCTCCCCATCATCAGCGGCACCCCGGCCTCATAGGCCCGCCCCAGCGCCTTCACCCCCGCCTCCAGCTCCCGTTTGAACTCATCCATCAGCGCCCCCGGCACGCCAAAGTCCGCCCCCCACTCGATGGCATTGGCCAGCAGCGTCCACGTGGGGCAGATCGGCACCCCAGCCTTCATCACGACCTCCAGGTCCTCCTCCGTCATGAAGGAAGCGTGCTGAATCCAGTCCACGCCTACCCGCGCCGAGGCGGCCGCCGACTTGCCCGACCGGGCGTGATTCGTCACCTTCTTGCCCAGCCGGTGCGTCTCCTCCACGATCACCTTGAGCTCCTCTCGCGTGAAGGCCTCGATGTCGGAGCTGGCGTAGACGTTGAACAGACTCTGGCCGCTTCCCGCCACCTTGATCACGTCCACCCCATCTTTCACCTGCCGTCGCACCTCCTGCACCATCTCCGCCGGCGTTTGCGTCAGCACACCAGAGGACGTTTCCGGCACCCCGATCCACGTCGGATAGTAGTCCGTGATGCTCTGGGGCGTCGAGAGGTATCTGCCTCCCGCCGTCATCCGCGGACCCTCGAACATCCCAGCCTCCAGCGCGTCCCGCACCGCCACCGCCACCAGCCCCGTCGATCCCGGGTCGCAGATGCTCGTGACTCCCGCCCGCAGCACCTTCTGCGCGTTCCACGCCGCCCGCAACGCCCGATACTCCATCGGCGTATACAGGTCCAGCTCCTCCTCGTTCACCGGCTCCCCGTAGTTGATGTGGCAGTGCGAGTCGATCAGTCCCGGCAGGATCGTCTTCCCGTCGGCCTCGATGATCTGGAGCGCGGGGTCCCTCAGCTCCAGCCCCTTCTCGACTTCCCGCCGCGCGCCGACCGCGCGAATGCGCTCGCCCTCGATCAGGACCGCTCCGTCCTTCACCGGCGGTCCGCC
>CAYJUC010000006.1:17670-30520 GCA_964372605.1 uncultured bacterium
GTGGCCGCGCTCGGCCGCGGCTTTCTTCAACACCGGCAGGTCCGACATGACCGGAATGAAGTCGGTGTACGCCTTGGCTTGGCCCACGGGGATGCGCGCCCCGGCCACGCCCCGGCCGAGCAGGTACGTGTAGTAGTTCATCCGAGCCTGCTCTTCGAGATTGATCATGTTGATGGTGGCCTCCTCGACGCCGCTCCCGGCGGTCACGGCGCCGTGGCCTCTCAATAAGATCGCGTTCTTGCTCCCCATCTTCTTCGCCACCCGGTCTCCCTGCTCGTCGGTGCAGATGAGCTCGTTGTTGGGGTACACCGGGATGCCCGCGTGGATCAGGGCGAGCCCCTCGTTGCAGACGGGCACCATCTTTTTCCCCACGATGCTGAGGATGATGGCGAACCGCGGGTGGACGTGCGTGATCCCCCCCACGTCCTTCCGCACCCGGTAGATCCGCGTGTGCATCTTCACCTCGTTTTGCGGGATCACGCCGCGCGGCCCGTCCAGCACGTTGGCCTCCAGATCCAGCACGATCATGTCGCTGCCCTGCATCTTCGCCAGCGAATCGATGTTGTAGCCCCGGCCCTTCATGATGATGTAGTCGGTGTTCGGAATGCGACTGCTGGCGTGGCCCAGGTAGGCCGTGGGCCCGGCCGCCAACCCGGAGTAGGCCAGGATCCGGTTCGCCGTCGCGACTTTCTCCTTCAGCTCCTTCACTTCCGGACTGTCGAAATTCATCGTGTGACCCTCCCTGTTCAAGTTGTGGCGTGGTTCTGACCCGTCACCGCCTCGCGGTCTGCCGTCTCAAAAAGTCCAGCGTCACCCTGTTCAGCTCATCCGGCGCCATGATCGGCATCATGTGATCGGTCCCCTCGATGACGACCAGCTCTGAGCCCCGGATCTTCGCGTGGACCGCCCGCGCGTACTCCGGCCGCGTGAGCGGGTCCTCGGCGCCGACCACGATCAGCGTCGGAACCGTGATCCGGCCGAGCCGGGCCGACGCGTCGTGCTCGACATCGGCGGCGTAGTGGCCGAGCAGGGCATGGAGGGGCGTGCGGGGTGTCGATGGATCGCCGCCCGCGTAGAGCCGCTGCTCGAACTCCCTCGCCGCGTCGTCGTGCGCGTTGACAAAGGCCGGGCTGAAGAGGGAGAACACGGCGAACGCGGTCAGCATGTCCGGCCGATCGAGCCTGGCGATCTCCGCCTGCAGCTCGAAGCGGCGGCGGAAATGCGGGTAGCACCGGTCCCAGGTGCTGTAGAGGCACAGGCTCCGGACCTTGTGAGGATGGTTGATGGCCAGCTCCTGCCCGATCACCGAGCCGAGGGACCAGCCCGCGACGTGGGCGGAGGCGATCCCGATGGCGTCGAGCAACCCGGCGGCGTCGGCGGCCATGATCCGCGACGAGTAGCCGGACTCGGGCTTGCCGCTCTTCCCCGTCCCGCGGTTATCGTACACCACGCACTGGTATTCTTTCGAGAACGCCGCCACCTGGTTACTCCACAGGCTGTGATCGGTCCCGGTGCCCATGATGAGGAGCAGCGGGTCGCCCTGTCCGTGAATCTCATAGTAGCTGTCGAAGCCGTTGACGCGGACGACGGGCATGGTGGCTCAGCGCTCGAGAACGGCGAGGGCGTCGATCTCGATCAGCATCTGGGGAATCGCCAGTTTCCCGATCTCGACCAGCGTGGCGGCTGGGCGGTGCTCCCCGAACAGCTCCCGCCGGAGCGGGGTGATCCTCGTCCGCTGGCTGATGTCGGTCAGGAAGAGCTGGAGCCAGACGATATCGCGCAAGGTCCCCCCCGCTTTGGAAAGAATACGCGTGATGTTAGCAAAGATCTGCCGGGTCTGGGCGACAATGTCCCCCGCCCCCACGAAGCGTAACTGTTCATCCAGCGGTGTCTGCCCGGAGACGAAGATCACGTTCCCCGCCCTGATCCCCTCGGAGAGATGCGTGTTGATCAGCTGATCCAGGTGGCCGGGCTCGATGTACTGGCGATCTTTCGAGAGCGACGCGATCGCGTTGACCTCCAGTAGCATCCCGTCCATGGCAAACCCGCCGATTTCTACGAGCGTTGCCGCGGGCCGATGCTCGCCGAACATCTCGTACCGGACCGGAGTGAATTTCGTCCGGTCACCGACCGCAGTCAGGAAGAGATGCATCCAGCCGACGTCTCCGAGGGATCCCCCCGCCTCCCTGAGGACCTTGTCCATATTCGCGAAGACTTTCCGGGCCTGTGCCGCAATGTTACCCCTCCCCGCGATCTTCATCCCGTCGTCGGTCGCAGCCTGCCCGGCGACGAACACCAGATCCCCGGCTCTGATCCCCTCGGAGCGATGCGCCGGGCCGTCCCCTACCCTGATCGGCCGTTTTTCGCCGAGCGCCGCGATCGCGTTGATTTCGAGGAGGGCTCCGGTGATGGCCAGCCGATTCACATGGATCATCGTGGAGACCGGACGATGCGCGCCGAAATACTCGCGGGTGGCCGAAGCGATCGTCCCACGATCTTTCAGATCCAGGACAAAAAACTGAAGCCAGACCACATCCTGAAGCGCGCCGCCGGCCTCGGCGAGGATCCGCCGGATGCTGTCAAAGATCGCGCGGGTCTGCCCGGCCACGTCGCCCTTCGCCAGCAGGTTGAAACCCTCGTCGACGGCGAGCTGTCCCGAGACGAAGATGAGGTCGCCGGCGCGGATCCCCTCCGAAAGGTGGGTGTTTGCCGACCGGTCGATGTGCCCGGGCAGGATGTACTGCATGTCTTCCGGCCGGCGCTCTAACCCATCGCGCCCGAGAGAAAGTCCAGAACCGCGGCGTTGAACTCGTGGGACTTCTCGAGATAGGGGAGATGTCCCGCCCCGCGGATCGTGACGAGCCGGGAGCCCTTGAGCGCGGCCCGCGCCTCCTCGCCGACGGCATGCGGCACGACAGCGTCGTCCGCCCCCCAGACCAGGAGGATGGGAAGGGATGCCGCCAGGCCCGCCAGCCTCGGGCCCACGACGTCCCGATCGAGGCCCGCGGTCGTCGCGTACTCGCTGAGCCACACGAAGGCCTCGGCGGCCCCCGGCGAGTTGTTGATCCGGTACTCTTCTTCCACCCACTCCTCGGTGATCAGCGAACGATCCGAGAGCACGTACGCCAGCTTGCGCGCGATCCCGTCCCTGGTCGTGTCCCGGATGTTCTGCCCGATGGCCCTGCACGCCTCCTCCCCGACCGGAGCCAGGCCGGTGCTCCCGACCAGCACCAGCGCGCGAACCATCTCCCGCCGCTCGCAGGCCAGGGAGGCGGCGATGTGGCCACCCAGCGAGGTCCCGATCAGCCCGGCCTCAGCGATCCCCGCTTGCTCCATGAACTCCCGCGCGAACCCGGCGTAGCCGGGGACCCCGTAGGGAAAATCGGCCCCCTTGTCGGCAAAGCCGTGCCCGGGCAGATCGAAGGCGTAACAGTGATAACCCGCGGCGGCCAGCGGTTCCAGGTTCTCCCGCCACCGGTCGGCCCGCGCGCCGAGCCCGTGGAGAAAAATGAGCGCGCGCGGACCCGTGCCGGCTTCGAGCACCCGGGTGCGAATCGTTCCGACGCCGAACGGATACGCGATCACGCCGATCAGTACGCGGTCCAGACGTTGAAGAAGCGGTAGTAGAGCTCCGCGTTGTGGAAAATGAGGAACTTCACCTGCTCCTGCCAGTAGCGGGTGGTGACGTAGCGATCAAGCACGATCTCCCCGAGCTTGGCGTGTCCCTCCTCGACCTCTCCGGAGTGGACGTCGAACGCCCGCAGCGCGCGCTCGCTGATCTTGTAGTGCGTTCTGAGCGCCTGGGCCAGCTTCCCGAAGACGATGGGGTTGATCTTCTCGGACATGGCCAACACGATCATTCCCTCGAAGAACGGGCGCGTCTTCATCACCGAGTCCACCCAGTGATAGAAGGCCCAGCTCTCGGGAAGCATCTCCGCCGTCTCGCGCTCTTTTCCGGAGAATCCCAGCTCCTCGAGCGCCTGGTTGATCAACGCCACGTGCCCCTCCAGCTTCGACGTGGCGCCCCGCTCCTCCTCCATCAGGTTCTCCAGCAACGCCTCACGGAGATCGCTGTCCGGCGCGTTGGCGTAGAGAATCGCGATATTCTTATTCAACGGGTCCGCCCAGAGCCGGAACTGGAGGAGCCAGCCGCCGATCTGTCGCGGCGTCGCCTTGCCCTCCAGCGCGGCGTGGATGAATGGGTGGTTTGTTCGATCGCGATGCGGCTCCGCCATCCCGGCCTCGATCTCTTTCATGAACTCGGCGGTCGAAAGCCCGGGAGCCCCCGGGTTCGGGACGTCAACTGCCATGCCACCAAAGATCATCTCCGCCCTCCTTGCTCACTCGATCCGGGTTTTCAGATTCGCGGCGAACTCCTCCCACATCCTGTCCGCCTTTCCCTTGATCACCGTATAGCCGAAGGTGCCGAGCACGCCGAACACCTCCGTGTCGTTCCGCACGCGGATCTCGGTCTCGTTCGGGCCCACTTCCCTCAGCTCCATCTCAGTGGTCTGGCGAAGGCTGCTCGTCAGCCCCGCTTCGTCCCCGGCGCCCTCGCTCCTGAGATAATAGGGCGGCCGGGTCTCGGTCACCGTCACGTTGACCTTGAATCGCGCCCGGACGATCCCCACCTTCACGTTGACCGAGACGACGAAGTGCGTGGCGTCGATTGGCTCGATCCGCTCGACGCCCGGCACGCAGGCTCCGATGGCCGCCGGGTCCAGCAGCAGTTCCCACGCGCGCTGAATCGGGGCTTTGACTACCACCGTCTTCTCGAACCGCACCGCGCCCCCTATCCGTTCACGCACCCCCCCACCTGAATCCTCTCCCCCGCCGAGGGTCTCCGAGGGGGAGAGGGAAGGGTGAGGGGGCTCAGTTATGAGGAAACCGGCTTCTCCTGGTTGCACAAGTCCAGGGCGGTTCGCGCGTAGACGCAGGCCGCCTGGTAGAGCGCCTCGATCTTGAACGAGCGCTTGAACGAATGCCGCTCGGACCGCGGGCCGTACGTCAGGGCGGGAATCCCGACCTCGTTGAAGACGTTGATGTCCCGCCACATGCTCGAGGTCGCCGTGATCGCGGGCTTGGGATCGGAGCCGAAGGTCGCCACGTGAGAGCGCCTGACCGAATCCGCCAGGCGCTCGATGTTCTTCGCCTCGTAGCCGCGCCGGAAGTGGTAAAGCTCGATGCCGGAGGCGGGCACTCCCGCTTTCGCGAGAACCTCCCGGATCTCCTCCCGCACCGCGAGCGGGTCCTGCCCCGGAGCCAGGCGCACGTCCAAGTAGAGACTCGATACCTGGGGGCACAAGATCGGCCGCGTCGGATCGCCGCCCCGCATGGCGCCCACCTGAACTTTCGGGATGACCGTTCCACCCGGTGACTGGTAGGTGTAGCGCCGCTGGTAGTCCGCGGCCCACGCCTCGATGGCCTGGATGGCCGCCGCGGCGCGAACAAGCATGTTCGGGCTCTCCGCAAGCGTCGTCCGGTCTGGCAGGTAAGGCGTGTAAAAGGGCGGCTCGTCCGAAGTGAACGTGATCTTGAACCAGGCCTTCCCCGCCTCGACCCAGACCAGCCCGAAGCCTGTCCCCTCCGCGATCAGGGCGTAGTCCGCCACCCCGCCGTGCGTCACCAGGAATCGCGCCCCCAGCTCCTTCGACTGGACGACCACGCCCGGCGGGTCATCGCTCGTCGGTTCGTGGCTGGTCTCTCCAACCACGCTCGTCACGAGGAGATCGCCCCGGAGCTTCACCCCTGAGTCCTTGATCGCCTTGGCGGCGATCAGAAAGGCGCTCATGGGACCCTTGTCGTTGACGATCCCCTCCCCCACCAGCTCGTCGTCTTCCACCCAGGCCTTGTGGTAGACGTCCGCGGTGGGGTCCTTGTGCACCCAGTCAAACTCCCGTGGGACGGCGGTATCCATGTGGCTATTGAACAAGAGGCTGTAGCCGCCGCCGGTCCCGGGGAGCGTGCCCATGACGTTGAAACGGTCCGCCAGGAGACCGACCTTCCGGGTCTGGAACCCCTCCCGCTTGAGCCACTGGTAGATGTGCTCGGCGACCGCGGCTTCGTGAGGGACGGCGCTGTCGATGTTGCAGATCTCCAGCGCGAACTTCACCAGCTCCTGGCGATCGATCCGTGACACCACCTCATCGATCACTGACATACGCTCACCTCACCGCTTGAACGGGCCGAGCTTGGCCACCGCCGCCTGGGCGAACTCGGTGACGACGTGGTCATTGTAGTTCAACCGCTGCTTGATTTCCCCGCCCTTCAGCAGCTCATCCACCGTGTAATCCCACGCCTCCTTGCGGAGGGCGCCGTCAACGTTGTAGTACTGCGACTTCGCAAAGGCTCTGACCCCGGCCGCGATCTCGTCTTTTGCTACGTCCGGGAGGACTTTCTGACTGATCAGGATCGCCGCTTCCGGGTTCTGTATCGCCCAGCGCGCCGCCCGGAGGGTCGCGGTCGAGAAAGCCTGGAGCGCCGTGCGCTTCTGCTGGACCGCCTTCTCGGTCGCCACTTCCACGACGTAGATGAAGTTCGGCAGATCCCGGGCCGCATCGCCGATGGAGTGCAGGTAGTCGTACTTGAACGTGCGGGAGGCGAACGAGGTGTTCAGCACCGCGCCATCGATCTTCTTCGCGATCAGCGCCAGGGTGCGGGCGGAGCTGCCGCCCACCGCGACGAACTGCACCTTGCTCGGATCGCCGCCCGCCGCCTTGATCATCAGGAGCGGCACCTGATAGGAGACCGCGCCGGGGCCGGAGATGCCCACGTTCTTGCCTTCGAGGTCCTTCGCCCCGGCGATGCCCTTCAGGGCGACCAGCAGGTAGTCCAGCTTCGGGACGGTGGCGAGCACGATCTTCACCTTGGAGCCGGCCTCGATCGCCTTCAGGGGGATCGCCAGCCCGGTCGCGGCTACGTCCGCCTCCCCCGCGGTCAAGGCCCGCATGGCGGTGGCGTCGCCGTTGTACGGATTGAGCTGAACCTCGACGCCCTCCGCTTTGAAGAACCCGTTCTCCTGGGCGTAGTAGTAGGGGTGGAGGGTCAAATCGGGGGGCGCGGTGCCGATCGCCACGACGATCTTGCCTACCTGTCCCTCCGCCGTTCCCAGAGGGGCCAGGGGCAGGATGGCCACGAGAGCCGATAGCCCCAGGAGAAGACGCGCAGGGAATCGCTTGACTCGCCGACGTTGGTCCCGCATCAGAGCACCTCCTCTTTTTGATTTCCTCAACTCGCCCGTTCGGTTTCCTTCCACGGCGCCAGCCTGGCCTCCAGATACTTCACGCCCTCGGTCAGTCCGACGCCCAGTAGCGCCAGCAGGATGATCACGACAAACAACTTGTCGGTGGCAAAGGCGTTGCTGAAGTAGATGATGGCGCCCCCGAGGCCGGTGATGGCGGTGAACATCTCCGCCACGACCATCCCCACCACGGCGCGCCCCACCGCCAGCCGGATCCCCGTCATGATGAACGGCAGGGAGGCGGGAACGATGATCTTCCCGAAAATCTGCGCCTCGCTGGCGCCCTCCGCCTGCGCGATCTCCACCAGCCCGCGGCTCACGTTGCGGACTCCGCCGTACGTGTTGACGATGATCGGGAAAAAGGCGGCCAGAAAGACGATCACGATCTTGGACTTCATGCCCAGGCCGAACCAGAGGATCAGGAGCGGGATCAGCGCCACGTTGGGGGTCGAGTAGAGGGCGCTGATCTGCACGTCCAGAATGTAGTCGAAGAGCCGATACCGCCCTACCAGGAGCCCCAGGACGATCCCGAAAACAATCGCCAGGCCGAACCCCGCCGCCAGGCCCTGAAGGCTCAGGAGGAGCGCGCGCTGGAGCTCCCCCTTGGCGATCATCGCCGGCACCGCCGCCACGACGGCGGTGGGATAGGAAAAGAAGATGGGGTCGACTCCGCGGCCGTACCATTCCCAGAGGCCCAGCGTCAGCGCCACCGACGCGATCCGGATGGGATTCGGATAATTGGTGAGCCGAAACTTGCGAGCCCGTTGGGGAGCCGCGCGAGGCGACGGGCGCGCCGACAGGCCGGGGGCCCGTCGCTGCTCATGAGACGGGCGCACCGGCATTTCTCGCGAGAGTGGCGGGCGATCGGCGTGCACGACGTGAAACCCGGGCTCGCGGAAGCCGTCGCCGTCCTCGTGCCGCAGCATCTCCCGGACGAGGCCGGACAGCTCGCCGAACCTGGGGGACGACTTCACGTCGGATGTGTAGCGAGGCCTGGGGAGGTCCACTTTGACGTCCGCCCTGATGCGACCCGGGCGCGGCGCCATCACGATCACCCGATCCCCGAGATAGACGGCCTCCTCGACCGAGTGGGTCACGAAGAGGACGGTCGTCTCGGTGGTGTTCCAGATCTTGAGGAGCTCCTCCTGGAGCAGCTCCCGCGTCTGCATGTCAACCGCGGCGAACGGCTCATCCATCAATAGAATTTTCGGATCCTTGGAGAGCGCGCGGGCCAAGCCGGTGCGCTGCTGCATCCCGCCAGAGAGCTGGTGCGGATAGTGGTGCTCGAACCCCTGGAGGCCGACCTTCTCGATAGAGCGCTGGCAGACGGCCCGCCGCTCCGCCCCGGACCCGCCGCGGACTTCCAGCCCGAACTCCACGTTGTCCCGCACGGTGCGCCAGGGGAGGAGCCCGTAGTTCTGGAACACCATGCAGCGGTCCTGCCCGGTCCCCTTCACCGGGCGCCCGTCAACCAGGACTTCGCCCCCGTCAGCTTCGGTCAGCCCCACGACGACCCGGAGCAGCGTGGTCTTCCCGCACCCGCTGGGCCCCAGCAAGCAGACGAACTGGTTTCGCGGCACGCTGAAGCTGACGCTGTCCAGAACGAGCAGCTCGTTCGTCTGCTCCTTCGGATCCTCGTAGAACACCTTCGTGAGGTCTCGAATCTCCAGCACGTCATTCTCGTCTCCCCCTCACCCTTCCCGGCCCCCTCACCTTAATCCTCTCCCCCTTCGAGGGGGAGAGGGAAGGGTGAGGGGGGGCGATTTAAGGTGAGGGGGGCTAGTTGACGACCGCCACGGCCTCGATCTCGACCATCAGCTCCGGGAGCGCCAGCTTGGACACTTCCACGATCACGCTCGCCGGTCCGTCCTTCGGAAAATACTTCATCCGGATGTCGGTCAGCTCGTGGTACGCCCGCATGTCCGTGACGTACAGCGTCACCTTGACGATGTCGTCCATCGTCGCGTTGTTGGCCTCGAGGATCGCCTTGATGTTCTCCAGGACCTGGACCGCCTGGGCCTTCAGGTCGCCCTTGCCGACGATCTTCCCCTGCTTGTCGATCGCCACCTGCCCCGCGATGAACAGGAGCGGCCCGGCCTGCGCCTTCACGGCATTCGAGTAGTAGCCCTTCAACGGGGCCGAGACGCCCGGGGGGTTCTGCGCGATCTTTCGCGGATTGGCCATCAGTTTCCTCCGTTCAGTGTTCTCGCACCCTCACCCCCGCCCTCTCCCTCAGAAGGGAGAGGGAGCCTTTTCGGTTCCCTCGCCCCCGGCGGGGGAGAGGGTCAGGGTGAGGGGGCCTGTTTGGCCTTGAGCGCCCGCAGCACCTTTTCCGGGGTGATCGGCAGGGACGTGATGCGCACGCCCACGGCGTTGTAGATGGCGTTGGAGACCGCCCCGGCGGTCGGCACGATGGGCGTCTCGCTGGCGCCCTTCGCCCCGTAGGGCCCGTTGGGGTCGTTGCTTTCGATCAGGATCGTCCGCACCGTGGGGACCGCCTCCGCGGTCGGGAGCGTGTAATCGGCCAGGTTGCCGTTCAGCAACCGCCCCCCCTCCATGGCGACCCCCTCGAAGAGCGCGTAGCCGAGCCCCTGGATCACCGCGCCGTGAATCTGCCCATCGACGGCCAGCGGGTTGAGGGCTTTGCCGACATCGTCCGCCGCGACGACGTCGACGACCCGCACCTGGCCCGTCTCGGTATCGACCTCGACCTCGACGGCCTGCGCGGCGAACGTGTACGCGGGCGCCACGTTCCCGTAGAAGGTCTGCTTGTCGGCCATGACCGTCGGCGCGTCGTAGGTCGCCCGGGTGAAGATCCCCTCGCCGTTCCGCCGGAAGATGTTCGCGACGCACGCCTCCCCCACCGTCATCTTCCGGTGCGGCACCCCGACCACGTGGATGACGCCGTCCTCGATCGTCAGGTCCTCCGGCGCGACCTCCAGCTTTTCGGAGGCGATGGCCAGGAGCTGGACGCGCGCCGCCTGCGCGGCCTTGATCACGGCGTTGCCGGCCAGCATGGTCACGCGGCTGGCGAACGCGCCGAAGCAGAACGGGGTGGTGTCCGTGTCCGGAGTCTTGGTGACGATGACGTGCTCCAGCGGGACCCCGAGCTCTTTCGCCGCGATCTGGCTCAGGACGGTCGTCGCGCCCTGGCCGATCTCCCCCTCTCCGCAGATGAGGTTGAGCCGGCCGTCCTCATTGAACTTGATCGCCACCGTCGAGCCGTCCCAGTCCGCCAGCTGCCGGTTCGCCGTCACGTGGAGCCCGCAGCCGATCCCGACGCCGCGGCGGACCGCGCCGCTCCGCGGAGCCGAGCGCTTCTCCTTCCACCCGATGGCGGCGGCGGCTTTCTCGATACATTCCGTCAGGGCACAGCTCCCCATGTACCAGCCGTGGACGCTGGTCTCCCCCTGGCGGATCGCGTTGCGCATCCGGAGCTCCACCGGGTCCATGCCGATCTTCTCCGCGAGACTGTCGAGATGACAGTCCAGGGCGAAGGCCGCCTGCGGCGTCCCGAAGCCGCGAAACGCGCCGGTGGGGATCTTGTTGGTATAGACGAGGCGGGCCAGCGTCCGGATGTTCTTCAGCCGGTAGAGCGAGTCGAGCCGGAACGCCGTCACCAGGATGATCTCCGTGGCCAACCCGCTGTAGGCGCCGTTATCGCCGAAGATCTCGGCGTCTTTGGCGACGATCTCCCCGTTCTTCTTCACCCCCATCCTGAGCCGGATCCTGGCGGGCATCCGCCAGCGCGCTGCCTGAAAATCGTCCAGCCGCGTGTTGATCAAGCGCACCGGCCGGCCGCATTTGAGCGCCAGCCACGCGCAGAGAGGCGAGTTGGCGTCCTCCGTCAGCTTGCCGCCGAAGCCGCCGCCGACGTAGGGCTGGATCACGCGCACCTGCGAGGCCGGGATCCCGATCGCGTGCGCGACCAGCTCGCGGGTGAAATAGATCGACTGCGTCGGCGCCCAGACGGTGAGCCGTCCGGAGGCGTCCACCTCTGCCACGGTCCCCATCGGCTCCATGTACGCCTGGTACTGATGGCTGGTCTGATAGGTCTCCTCGTGCACCACGTCGGCCTCGCGGAAGCCGGCCTCGACGTCGCCGCGCTCGATCCGGATCTCGCGGGCGAGGTTTCCGGTGCCGGCGTGGACCTCGGGCGCTCCGGGACGCAGCGCCTCCTCAGGATCGAGCACCGCCGGCAGCTCTTCGTATTCCACCCGGATCAGCTCCAGCGCGTCCAGCGCCGTCTCCTCGTCCACCGCGACCACAGCCGCCACTTCCTCTCCCGCGAAGCGCGCTTTCTCGACGGCGAGGATCCGGTGCTCCTTGACGATCGGGCCCCATGGGTGCGCCGGCACGTCCGCGCCGGTCGCCACGATCTTCACCCCGCGGACCGCCCGCGCGCGCTCCGTGTCGATACGGACGATGCGCGCGTGCGCGTGCGGGCTCCGCAGCACCTTGGCGTGGAGCATCTGCGGCAACTTAATATCGGCGACGTACTTGGCCTCTCCCAGGACCTTCTCCCGGGCGGTCACTTGCGGCACGGGCCGCCCGATAATCGAACCGCTAGCCATGGCGACCTCCGTTCAACTCTTCGCCGCCGCTTCCCGGGACAGCGCGAGGATCGCCTCGATGATGTTCACGTACCCGGTGCAGCGGCAGATGTTGCCGCTCAAGCCTTCCCGCACCTCCTCCTCGGTCAGGGCGTGACGCTGGTCCAGGAGCGCCTTGGTGGTCATGATGAAGCCGGGGGTGCAGTACCCGCACTGGAGCGCCCCGTGCTGGACAAACGCATCCTGAATCGGGTGGAGCGAGCCGTCCGGGAGCCTCAGCCCCTCGATGGTGGTGATCTCGCGCCCCCGCGCCTGCAGGGCTAGCATGAGGCAGGACTTGACGTTCCGCCCGTCCACGAGCACGGTACAGCAGCCGCAGACCCCTTCCTCGCACCCGCGCTTGGTCCCCGTCAGGTTTAAATCGTCGCGGACGGCATCCAGCAGGAGCCGCCGCGGCTCCACGAGCAGCTCATGCTCCTCGCCGTTGACCCGCAGCGTGATCTGCCGCTTCGCCATGAACACCTCTCCTTTAGACCCTCACCCCGCCCTCTCCCTCAGGAGGGAGAGGGAGCCTTTTCCGTTCCCTCGCCCCCGGTGGGGGCGAGGGTCAGGGTGAGGGGGCCTGGGCCAGCGCGCGCTCGATGCTCCGCCGCACCAGCACCCGCACCACGTCTTTCCGGTACTCCGCCGAGCCCCGAAAGTCCGAGGGGGGCCGGATCTCCGTCGTGGCGATCTCACCAGCCTGCGCGAGCACTTCGGCGCTCAAGCGCTTGCCGCGGAGGAACTCCTCGACCTTCCCGAGGCGCACGGGGATCGGCGTCGCGGCGCCCAGCGCGACCCGGATCTCCCGGCAACCGTCGCGCCCCTCCAGCGTCAGCAGGACGCCAACGCCGACCAGCGGCCGGTGCTCCGCTTGAGTCGTCGTGAACCGCATGTACACGCCGACGCTCCCCTTCGGCAACGGCGGGATGCGGACCTCCGTCAGGATCTCATCAGGCGCGAGGGCGGTCTCGTAGTAGTCGGTGAAGAACTCCTCCAGCCGGATGACCCGCTCCTG
>CAYJUC010000007.1:0-29500 GCA_964372605.1 uncultured bacterium
TTGTTGCCCCTAACGGCATCGGCAAAGATGCCTTCTGGGCGAACCTGGTCGCCGGGCATTCAGTGGTAGAGTATTACCCTTTCGATTTGGGCGTCGCCAAGCCGAAGAAGTTCTAGCGGTGAGGGATGATTATGCAACTCATTTCCGAAGAATCGAAAATTCGATCAACGCCAAATGATTTTAGCGCCGCGCGCCGGGCGATAGCTCGGGAACTTGGTGCTGCGACAATTGCACGTTTGCATAAACAGAACCCGCTCTTCGATTGGCTAGCGGTGATTGGACTACCGTGCCTATTCGCAACTTTCGTGGTTGCGCTGGTGCGGCTTGAATTTGGAATATTCTGGCTCACCTGCTTCATTCTGCAGGGTTTTGTCATTCAGGCTATGGCTTACGCTGTGCACGACCTCTTTGTCCATCGTTGTGTCGGAGGGACGCGGGTAGGTTACGTCTTGGGAGTGCTGTTTGACCTCCCCATCTTCTATCGTAGAACCTGGTATGCGCTGTATCACCTAGATCATCACAAGTACATTGGCACGAAACTAGACCCAGAGGCGTATAAGCAGGATCTCGATAAACGCTGGAAAAGGTTTCTGTGCTTGACCATTGTGGGGGCCTGGCTGGCTCGGAAGCGCAAACTTAAGCCCCCAAATGCAGTCTCTCCTGAAATTGGCCAGGGCCCTCTCTTTATACCGATCGATCCTATCATTGCACGCCAGATCCGCGGAGAGCGGCTTGTGGTTTCTCTAACCGCAGTGGCGCTAATTCCCGCCGTGGCCCTCTGGTGGCAACCTGTCGCCTTGGGCTTTCTTCTGCCCCTGCTCATCATTGCTCCGCTAGCGAGCATACTTCGACTTGTCCTAGAACACGCAGAAGTGAATCCACAGAATATATACCAGTGCGCGACTTTCTATCGAACTGGAGTAGTCTCGCGCGTACTGTTCTTTTGGGACGCTGGCGATTGTCATATCGTGCATCACTTTTTCCCTAGAATTCCCTTCTATCGAATGGGAGAAGCTCTAAAACTTATAAATCCAATTCTCAAGCGCCAGGGGGCGCGCGAACGACGGTCGCTCGTACAACTACTGTATGGTTTCTTTATTCTCAACGAACCACACCGCGCTCTTTGGACAAATCTGAAATGCGCCGCGCAAAACTGGCCCAACCGATAGCGCAGATGTCAATGGTAACGAGCAATCTCGATTCCCCTCCAAACGGGGGTGGTTTTTTCTACCCCAGATTACCCGAGATATTTAAACACCGATGAAGCGCCGCCGCGTAGTCATCACTGGTCTCGGAGTTGTTGCCCCCAACGGCATCGGGAAAGATGCCTTCTGGGCAAATCTTGTCGCCGGCCACTCAGCAGTCGATTACATCACCGCTTTCGATGCTTCGTCATTTCCATGCAAGGTCGCCGCTGAAGTCAAAAATTTCGACCCCATAAAGTTCATATCTTCCCGTAAAGCGCACACCATGGGACGTTTCTCACAATTTGCAGTCGCCGCTGCCAAACTCGCGTGTGAAGATGCTCACCTTCAAATCACTCGTGAATCGTCTGAAAAAATCAACGTATGCTTTGGGACTACCTCAAATGGAGCAGCAGACATTTACGAGGAGGGGCATCTAACCTTTCTTAACCGAGGCTCAGAGCACATACCCACAACGACAATCGTTGAGTATGCTGCTCATGCCGCGGCGAGCCATGTCGCGATCGAACTAGGAATAAAGGGGCAGGCATTTACACTTTCAGCCGGTTGTACCACGGGTTTAGACGTTGTTCAGTGGGGAACTGCACAAATTCAGTCTGGGAAAACTCATCTAGTTGTAGCGGGCGCGTCAGACGCGCTTATCTCTCCATATATCGTTGGAGCGTTCTGCGCCCTCGGTATTCTCTCCAAACGGAATGAGGCCCCGAAAACGATTTCTCGCCCCTATGACCTCAGTCACGATGGAATGGTGCTTGCTGAGGGAGCTGGTGCAGTTATTTTAGAAGATCTTGATTATGCTCTCGAAAGACATGCGGAGATATACGCCGAAGTCTTGGGCTCCTTCAGTCTCAGTGACTCAAAAGATTTCAGAAAACTAGAAATTAGTGGAATCACGTGGGCCCAAACCATTCGTGGCGCTCTTGAAGACGCAAAGCTAGGAGTGGATGAAATCGATGCCATCAATGCGCATGGCAATTCAATATCGCAGTACGACATTGCCGAAACAAATGCGGCTAAATATGCCTTTGGAAAGCTGGCATACCACATTCCCATTCACGCTCTCAAATCGATGACGGGCAATGCTCTTGCCGCCAGCGGTATTTTCCAGACTATCTCGTCCTGTTTGACAGTCAAGAACTCGCTACTTCCCCCAACTATTAATTTCGACATCGCGGATCCTGAATGCGACCTTGACTACGTCCCAAATAAAGCCCGACCGGCTAGAGTCAATCGCATCTTGCTAAATTCAAGAGGAATGGGGGGAAACTACACAGTTTTGGTGCTAGGAAGGATAAATAATTGACACCGCCGACACTCTTTATTCTAAGTGTCGTATTAAATTCTATAAACCTCGCGCTGGCGATTCTCGTCTATCTCAGGAACCCTCGGCATCTGGCAAACCGTCTATTCGGAATACTTGTACTCTCTATCACCGCTTGGTCAGCGGGAGTTTCTTTGTCTTATTTTACCAACGACTATTATCAGCTCCATCTATTCAGGAGTAGAGCAGTATTCGCAGTCGCGAGCATGATGGCGTTAAGTTTCGTAGCATTTACTGCCGTCTTCCCTTCAGGACACCTTCCCATAAATATGCGCAAACCGTTGGTCTTTTTCGGGTCCGCATGCGGCATTTTAGCTGCTCTTTCCTTTTCGCCATGGATTGTAGCTGGAATTGACCCATCCAGAAACCGCATGCAAGTGGTTTATGGGCCACTACATAAAGTCTTTGGGTTGTATATCTATTCGAGTCTAGGGTATGGTCTTTTCATTCTCCTGCAAAAGCTGAGAAGGGCACGAGGCCTGATAAAACTCCAGCTTCGATACGTTTTTCTCGGTATCTTTACCTTTGTTCTTGGCGCGACTACAACCAATCTTCTCATCCCCCTTATCTTTCGCACTTCTTACTTTAGCGGGTACGGTCCTATTTTCATGATGATTATGATTGCGACGACGGCGCATGCGATCATTCGGCACCGGCTGATGGACATCAAGGTGGTCATCCAGACGGGAACCGTATATGTGTGCGCGGTTGGGGTCGCCGCCTTCATCTTCATCGCCTTGGCCGGGCTGTTGAGCTCGATCGAAGCCTACGCTCTCGGGAGTATTCCGCTGGGTGCCGCCGTGGCCCTCGCTGTGATTGTGGCAATTGTCTTCCAGCCACTGAAGCGGTGGATTCAGAATTCGATGAATCGTTATTTCTATCGCGAAACGTATGACTATCAGCGAACTGTCGGAGAGGCGAGTCGCCGGTTAAATGCAATCCTCGACCTTCAATCGCTGCTCGACTATATCGCCGAGGTCATCGAGAAAACATTGAAGGTCGAGATGGTCGCCGTGTACATGCGAGACGATTCCCAGCAGGCGTTTACGCCGCGAGTGCTCAAGCGGGCTGCCGAGTGGGCGCAGGGCACATCGGCTCCCGTCATTTCTGGAACGTCGCCCATCGTGGCGTTTTTCGGACACGAAAAGCGGTCGCTCGTCACCGACGACGCCGGCCGGGATTCGAAGAATCTCTTCCTCGCGTCGGCTGTGGAGGAGCTCAGGGCAGTTGGCGCAGAGATCGCCTTTCCGTTTATCCAAGACCACGTGGTTTCCGGGATTCTCGTCATCGGTGCCAAGCTCTCGGGGGATCCGTACTTCGCCGAGGATATCGATCTGCTCTCCACGCTCTCGAACCAGGCGGGAATCTCGGTCAAGAACGCGCAGCTCTACCGGGAAGTGACGCTCGCCAATGAATACATCGAGAATATCCTGGCGACGATGGAAAGCGGGGTGATCGCAGTCAACAGCGACCGGCGGATCACCCTCTGCAACCGAGTCGCCGAACGCATGACGGGACGGTTGGCCGGGGACCTTCGCTTGGTTCCCCTGGCGCATCTGCCAGCCCCCCTTGCCAATCCGCTGGACGCCACGCTGGCGGACGGCCAGCCCAGGCTCCAGGTAGAAATCATTTTGCCTGACGCTTCGGGACGTCTCATCCCAATGGCCTGCTCCACCTCAGCCCTCCGCGACGCCGCCGGAAACATCCTGGGCGCCGTGGCCGTCTTCAGCGATCTCTCCCGGCTCAAGGAGCTGGAGGGGGAGAAGCGTCGGGCTGAGCGGTTGGCCGCTTTCGGGGCTCTGGCCACCGGCATTGCCCACGAGATCAAGAACCCCTTGGTGGCCATAAAAACATTCGCTGAACTCATCCCCGAGCGCTATGCTGACGCTGACTTTCGTGAGAACTTCTCCAGGGTGGCGATCAAGGAGATCATGCGGATCGACGAGCTGGTGGCACGCCTGCGGGGCCTGTCTGCCCCCCCCGAGCAAGTCCTCCACCCGATGGACGTCCGCGGCCCCATCGAGGAAACGCTGACCCTGCTAGCGGGGCAGCTCGAGCAAAAACGGATCACCGTGCGCCGGCTGTATGCGGAGCCGCTTCCGTTGGTGGGGGCTCACGAGCCGTCGCTGAAGCAGCTCTTCTTGAACCTTTTCATGAACAGCCTGGATGCTATGGAGGATGGGGGCGAGCTTACGGTGAGGTTGACTGGGCGCTGGCGGTACGGCGCTCCCGTGCTCCTGGCGGAGGTCTCGGACACGGGGAGCGGAGTCCCGGATGCCATGCTGGACAAGATCTTCGCGCCCTTTGTGACCACCAAAGCACGGGGCTCTGGCCTGGGGTTGGCCATCTGCCGGGGCATCGCCGACTCTCACCGCTCCACCATCCACGCCCAGAACAACTCTGAGGGCCCAGGCTTGACCATGGCCATCGAGTTTCCGGCCCTCGAGCAGGCGCTGGCCGTCACCGACAGATGAGCAGCCTGCTCCTGGTGACCACGGATGAGGCCGTCCATGCCCGCGTATTGCGGGGATGTCCGGACTACTCAATCTTCCCGGTGGCCTCGGATGCAGAGGCGCTCAAGACCCTGCGTCTGACAGAAGTCGACTTGATCGTCAAAGATGTGAAATCTTCCGTCCGTGAGCTTCCTTTGTTCGTGGCGAAGGCCCGGCAACTCTGCCCGTCGGCGGTCGTCATCTGCCTCCATGACGCAGAGGGGATGACCGCGGAGATGGACGAAAGCCTGGAGACCGCCGATTTCCTTCTCCGGAAACCATTGGAGACCCGCGATTTCACCACGGTGCTCCGACAGGCCCAGGACAAGCAGCGGCTGATGCTGGAGGTTTCTGCGCTTCGAGCCCACCGTGCCGCCCCTCCCGTCAACGCATCCACGGAGGCGGGATTGGTGTCGTCGGAGTTTTCTTCCCAGGTTTTAGGGCAAGTGGTGAAAGAATTCGCCAAGGCGCTGTCGGCCAGCTTTGACCTTCCCAGGGTTTTGAACCTCTTCCTGGATGCGGTGGCCGAGATGGTCAGGCCCAGCCGCTGTGCCCTCCTGCTGGCCGACCCTGAGGGGACCGCCTACCGAGTGCGCGCACATCGAGGGCTCGCCCCCCACGTCGCCGAGTCCGTCCGCCTCTCCGCCGATAGCGGCCTCCCGCTCTGGCTTCACACCCAGGGGCGGATTATCTACGCCCAGGAAGGACAGGCGCGCCCCTACGATCCAGTTGCCCGAGAGGTCGGGCGCGAACTGGCGACGCTGCAGGCCGTAGTGGCCATCCCGCTGACGGCCCGCGGTGACCTCACCGGAATCCTCACCCTGGGCCAGCGCATCACCGGCGTTCCCTACAGCCACCGTGAGACCGAGATCCTCTTCAACCTGGCCGCCCATCTGGCCTCGGCTATCCAGGATATTGCGCTCCATCACCAGCTCCGGTACCAGAAGGTCTACACCGAGCGGATCCTCTCCCACATGTCCAACGGAGTGATTACCATCGACCGGGACGAGAAGGTGACGATCATGAATCACCGGGCCGAGGAGATCCTGTCGCTCTCGGCCTCGGAAATCCTCACCAGGGACCTGCGGGCGCTCCCGTCCCCGCTCGGCGATCTCCTCTACGCAACGCTGACCGGCAGCAAGGCCGTCCACCGTACAGAGGTGCGGCTCGCCCTGGGGAAGCTCCTGCTGGAGGTCTCGACGTACCCCATTACCGGCGAGGGGCAGGAGCCCCTGGGCGCTGTTATGGTCTTCGAAGATCTGTCCGTGCAGCGACAGGCCGCGGAGGAGAAGCGGCAGGCAGAGCAGTTTCAGCTCCTGACCCGAGTCATCGCGCGGGTTTCAGACGAGATCAAGAATCCTCTGGTCTCCATCAACACGTTCATGGAGCTCCTGGAGGAACGCTACCAGGACGTCGAATTCCGCCGGCTCTTCTCCACCGTAGTGGGACGCGACGTTAAACGGCTGATCCAGATCTTCGAGAAGCTGGCGGCCCTGGTGCGGGAGGGCGGGTTCACGTTCGAGACGGTTGATGTCCGGATGGCGGTGGAAGAGTGCCTGATCGACCTTGGCGCACGCGCCCCGCAGGAAGACGCAGGCGGCGCGCGGCTTTTCTCCTGGGTCGATGAAGCCTCGGGGCAAGAGCTGACCGTCACGGTTTCCCACGAAACCGGCGGGCTCCGGACGAAGAGCAACCACGCCCAGTTGAAAAAGGCCATCGCCTACCTCATCTGGTACCTGCTGCGGAAGACTCCGGGAGAGAAGGCCGCGATCGCCGTGGCCACCGACCGCGGGAAGGACGCAGTCGGTGGGAAGGACGATGTGATCCGCATCGTGGTCTCGTCCGACGCCGCGGCGGTTCCGGAGGCCGAGCTTCACCGGCTCTTCGACCTGCTGGCCGTCGTCCAGGAGAATCTGATCGACGTGGGTCCCTGCGTGAGCCAGCGGATCATCGAGGCGTTGGGCGGGCGCCTGGAAGCCGCTCGCGGGCGGCGGGGAATCAGCTTCACCGCCTTGCTGCCGATGACTCAAACGTGAGGAAAGGCATGGCCGAGAAAACGCGTATCCTGGTGGTGGACGACGAAGTAGGCCCCCGAGAGTCCCTGCGGATGATCCTCAAGCCCAACTACGAGGTTCACACCGCGGAGAGCGGCGAGGTAGCGCTTCGGGAAACTTCTGCGTTCCGTCCCGACCTGGTTTTCATGGACATCAAGATGACTCCCATGGACGGGCTCGAGGCGCTCAGGCGGATTAAGGCCCAGGACCCCTCCATCGAGGTGGTGATGATCACCGCCTACGCGTCCCTGGAGACCGTGAAGAGCGCACTGACTCATGGGGCCTTCGAATACCTGATCAAGCCGTTCAGCCGGCAGGACCTGGAGGAAACGGTTCGCCGGGCCCTCGATCGCCGGAGGGCAGAGCGCGGCACGCGAGGTAAAGTGGCGCGGCTCGCCGGAGAGATGCGCGCGCTGGCTGCCAGGGCCCGGGATCTGGAGGAGACGGCCCGGCACGAGACTGCCGAGCTGTCCCTTCGTCTGGCCCAGCTCTCCCTGCTCCGGGAACTCTCGCGGGCTGTTTTGGGAAAGCTCGACCCGAGAGAAATGACCGCGACCATCACCGATCATCTCCGGGAAGGGCTCAGCTACGACGAGGTCACAATCCAGATGGGGGAGCCAGGCCCCCGCCTGGAGGAAGGGCCAGCCTGCGCAGTCTGCCCGATTCGCGAGGAGGGCAGTGTCCTCGGCTACCTGGTGGTGAACAACACAAGCTCCGGTCGTCCCCTCCACTCCCAGGAGCGGGAGTTCCTCGCGATGCTCTCCGAATATCTGGCCATCGCGCTCCGAAACTCGCGCCTGTACAGTGAGATCGCCGAAACCAAGCGTTCCCTCGAACAGATCATCCAATCCGCAGGAGAGGCCATCGTTTCAGTGGACGCGGAAGACGGCATCACCGGATGGAACCCGGAGGCAGAGCGGATTTTCGGCGGAACCGAGTCAGAGATGCTGGGCCGGCCAATCACCCGCCTCCTCCCAGAAGCGGCCTATCGACAGGCGAAGGCTGCGCTCCACTCCGGCGCCACGCCGCAGACCTTCGAATCCCGATCTGCCAGGCAGGATGGTGGCCCTCTCGAACTGGGGGTGACGCTTTCCGCGATGCGCGAACGGGGGGAAGAGCCGGAGGGAATCCTGGCCATCATCCGCGATGTCACCATACAGCGCGAGGTGGAGAGACAGATGCTTCAGGCAGAAAAGCTCACAGCCCTGGGGCAGCTGGCTGGCGGCATCGCCCACGACTTCAACAATCTGCTCCAGTCCATCCTCGGGTACGCCCAGATCATGAAGCATGATCCGAAAAATTTGGAGCTGCTCACGCGGGGACTCTCGGTCATCGAAACGGCGGCGATGGATGGCGCCGAAACGGTTCGGCGCATCCAGGAGTTCGCTCGTCGCAGGCCCGACGAGCCGTTCGTCGTGCTCGATCTGAACCAGGTGATTCGAGAAGCCGTGGAAATCACCCGGCCCCGGTGGGAAACCATGATGGCGAAGTACCGGGTCAGCATCGAGCTCGCCCTGGAACTGACCGGTACTCCCCCGATCCGAGGACGGCCCGCCCAACTCCGTGAGGTGATTACTAACCTGATCATGAACGCTCTCGACGCCATGCCGACGGGCGGCTCCCTGAAAATCTCGACCCGCACGGAGGGATCGGAATGGGTCGTCGTGGCGGTAACCGACACGGGAAGCGGGATCCCGGAGGCCGTGCGACAACGCATCTTCGAACCATTCTTTACCACCAAGGGAGAGGAAGGGACCGGGCTCGGGCTCTCGGTCTCGTACTCCATCGTCAAGCGCCACGGGGGAGAGATAGGCGTCGAGAGCCGGGAAGGCCGGGGTAGCGTATTCACTCTCCTCTTCCCCGTGGCCACGCAGGTCGAACCGACAGCGCCGTCCCCACCGGAGGATGCCCCTGGTCGCCGGGGCCGCATCCTCCTCGTGGACAACGACCCGCAGGTCCTGGCGATCCTTACAGAAGCGCTGAAAAAGGACAAGCACGCGGTAACTCCGGCCCTTGACGGCGTCAGCGCCCTCGCCACGTTCAGGTTGGGCAGCCACGACCTGGTGCTCACCAATATCGGGATGACCAACCCCAATGGCTGGGAGCTGGCCGAGCGGCTCCGAGCCGTGGATCAGGCAGTTCCGATAATATTTATTACCGGCTGGGGGTTTCGCGAGGAGGATCGGGAACGCTGTCGACGTCTTGGAATCCGCTCCTATCTCTTCAAGCCGGTGAAGCCCGCCGATCTCCTCCAGGCGGTGCAGGAGGCGTTGATCCCCAAATAAAAAACGGGCGGGAAGATTTCCCGCCCGTTTCGCTCGGTCTCGGAAGGTTCAGCCGGCTCTCTTCATGGGGCGCCCGCAACACACCTTTTGAACTGGGGCCGTCTTCCCGCACCTCGGGCAGCGAAACAACGCCACGGGCTAGAGCCTTTCAATAATCGTGGCGATGCCCTGACCGGTGCCGATGCACATGGTCTGGAGCCCGTAGCGGCCGCCGGCGCGCTCCAGCTCGTGAAGAAGCGTGGTCATGAGCTTGGCCCCGGTGCATCCCAGTGGGTGGCCCAGCGCGATGGCGCCGCCGTTGACGTTGACCTTTGACATGTCGGGGTGTAGCTCCCGCTCCCAGGCCAGCACCACGGAGGCGAAGGCCTCGTTGATCTCGATGAGGTCGATCTGGTCGAGCGTCATCCCTGCCTTCTTCAGCACCCGCTGGGTGGCGGGGATGGGGCCGGTCAGCATGATGGTGGGGTCCACCCCGGCCAGCGCCGTGGCCACGACGCGGGCGCGCGGCCTGGCGCCCAGAGCCCTGGCCCTGGATTCGGACATCAAGAGGAGCGCGGCGGCGCCATCAGATATCTGGGAGGAGTTCCCGGCGGTGATCACCCCGTCCGCCTTGAAGGAGGGCGACAGAGCGGCCATCTTCTCACGGTCCACGGGGGTCCGAACGCCCTCGTCGGTGTCGAACACGCTCCCGTCGGCCAATGTCACCGGGACGATCTGGCGCGCGAAGCGCCCCTCCCGGATCGCGCGCCCCGCCTTCTCGTGGCTCTCGCCGGAGAAGCGGTCAAGCTCCTCCCGCTTGATCCCCCACTTCTCGGCGATCAGCTCGGCGGAGATGCCCTGATGGACGATGTTGTACCGCCCGGAGAGCTTGGGGCTGATGGGCCCCTCCCCGGGCCCCTGCATGTTGGACCCCATGGGCACCCGGGTCATATGCTCAACGCCGCCGGCGATAACCACGTCGTACTGATCCGACATGACCCCCATGGCGGCAAAGTTCACGGCCTGCTGGCCGGACCCGCACATCCGATCCAGGGTGACGCCACAAACGTCGATCGGGAGCCCGGCAATCAGCGCCACGTTGCGGGCGATGTTGAACCCCTGCTCGCCCACCTGATCCACACACCCCATGATGACGTCCTCGATCTCGTTGGGATCGATCTTGGCGCGCGCAACGAGCTCGTTCACCACCAGAGCGGCAAGGTCGTCAGGGCGCACGGTCGAGAGCTTTCCGTTCCGCTTGCCGACAGCCGTCCTCAAGGCGCCCACGATCACGGCATTTCCCATATGTGTCTCCTCTCTTGGGTCGAGCCTCTCAGGTAAACCCGGGATGATTCGCTTTCCCTCCGGCGCTCCGGCTATCCCTTGATGACGCCGATCGGACGGAGTTTGGCGACTTTTTTCGAAATGCCAAATTTCTCCACCACGTCCACGACGTTCTTCACGTCCTTGTAAGCCTCGGACATCTCCTCCTCAAGGGCGTCCCGCCCGGTGGCCCGCGCCAGGATCCCCTTGGCTTCGAGCTCACGGGCGATCTGGCGCCCCCGGGCGGCCTTCACGGCGGCGGTGCGGCTCATCACCCGGCCGGCCCCGTGGCACGTGCTGCCGAAGGTCTCCCGCATGGATCCCTCCGTTCCGACCAGGACGTAAGAGTACCGCCCCATGTCTCCGGGGATCAACACGGGTTGGCCGATGCTCCGGTACGCCTCAACGAGTTCGGGATGGTGCGGAGGGAAGGCCCTGGTTGCCCCTTTCCGGTGGACCATTAGCCGGCGCCGCCTTCCGCCCACCTCGTGCTCCTCTATCTTGGCGATGTTGTGGGCGAGGTCATAGACAAGCGTCATGCCCAGCGCGGCCGGGGACGCCGAGAGAGCGCGCTCGAAGACTTCCCGGCACAAGTAGGCCAGGCACTGGCGGTTCGCGAAGGCGAAGTTGGCCGCGGCGCGCATCGCCCCCAGATAGTCCCTGCCCTCGGGGGAGTCGAGCGGGGCGCAGGCGAGCTGCCGGTCCGGAAGCTGGATCGCGTATTTCCGCAGCGTGCTTTCCACCCGGCGCAGGTAATCCGTGCACACCTGGTGGCCGAGACCGCGGGAGCCCGTGTGGATCATCACGGTGACCTGGTCGGGGATGAGGCCGAGGAGGGCGGCCGCGCGCTGGTCATAGATCGCTTCCACGACCTGCACCTCGAGGAAATGGTTTCCCGAGCCGAGCGTACCGAGCTGGCTTCGCCCGCGCTCGAGGGCCTTCTGCGAGACAGCGTCGGGATCCGCGTCGGGAAGAGAGCCGTGCGACTCGATTCGATCAAGATCCTCGGGCTCTCCGAACCCCTGCTTCACCGCCCACCGCGCGCCGTTCTCCAGTAGCCGCCGCTCCTCGGTGGAGGCCACTTTGACCCGGCCGCGCGAGCCCACCCCGGTGGGAATCGAAGCGTAGAGCTCGTCGATCAGCGGCCGGAGCTTCGGAAGGACCTGCGCCGCGGCCAGGTTGGTCCGCAGGAGCCTGACCCCGCAATTGATGTCGTATCCCACGCCGCCGGGACTGATCACACCGTCCTCGGTGTCCGTGGCAACCACGCCGCCCACGGGCAGGCCGTATCCCTGGTGGATGTCCGGCATGGCGAGAGAGGCTTTCACGATGCCCGGAAGCGTGGCGGCGTTGGCGACCTGTTCGAGCGAGGCGTCCTTCCGGATCTGGGCCATGAGCGCTTCGTCAGCCAAGACCAAGCCGGGCACACGCATTCCGGGTTTGGCGTCCTCGGGAATCCGCCAGAGATAAGGGCCGATCTGCTCTACCTTCACGTTTTTCCTGCCGCAGACGGGGTTGGAGCCGAGGCTACACCCCCATGATCTGGAGATCGATACTTCGCTGTCGCGGGCCGTCAAGCTCTGTAAAGATGACGCTCTGGAACCGCCCGAGCGACATCTCTCCGCCGCTGATGCCCATCGCTACGCTCCGACCCAGGAGGGCCGCGCGAAGATGCGCGTGAGCATTCCCCCGCTCGCAGTCAGAGTACCGGGGGTCGTCGTGCCGGTATCCGCTGCGCTCTTTAACCAGTTGGTTCAGCAAGCTCGTCAGGTCTTCGATCAGGGCACCCTGGAACTCGTTGACAAACAGCGCGCAGGTGGTGTGGAGCGAGTTGATGAGGAGCATGCCTTCCTTCACGTCCGCGCTCAGCACGACGTCTCGGACCTGTTTGGTGATGTCGAGGAGCTGGGTTCGGGATTCGCTCAGCAACGTGATCGTCTGCCGCACCACTTTCAAGGTTTTCACGGTTCCCCCCTTTTCACTGATCCGCGTGTCCGCTCGAACGACCGACCTCACGGATGAGTATCCCATGGTGCCGAGGGGGGGAATCGAACCCCCACGGCCCGGCTGGGCCAGCGGATTTTAAGTCCACCGCGTCTTCCTGTTCCGCCACCCCGGCAAGAAAGAAGGGCAAAACGTCTAGGACACGGGGGCACGTACGGCTCTCTCCGCTGTTGCCCTATTCATTCTGCCCGATACTTCTGGAGGCGGCGAGCGGATTCGAACCGCTGAATAGAGGTTTTGCAGACCTCCGCCTTAGCCACTTGGCTACGCCGCCGACTTGTCTGAATAGGCCCGTCGGGCACCGCCTAGGCGCCCTACCGACGATGACCACCTCAGCACCGAGCTTCTACAGTCTGGAGCGGGAAACGGGATTTGAACCCGCGACCCCTACCTTGGCAAGGTAGTGCTCTACCACTGAGCTATTCCCGCGATAACAAAGGAATTTTAACAAATCATCTCTCGGTTTGTCAATTTAGCTGGAGTTTTCTGATTTACGGAACTTCTCCCCTCAAATATTTGACGGCCTCCTCCGGGGGGGTGGGGTTGATGAAGAATCCGCTTCCCCATTCGAAGCCCGCCACTTTGGTCAGCTTTGGGATCAATTCCAGGTGCCAATGGAAGTGGTCGAGCGCAGGATCCCGAAGTGGAGCTGTGTGGAGCATGAAGTTGAAGGGCGGGTCCAGAAGCACCTCGTTCATCCTGGCCAGAAACGCCCGGACCAGGCGCGCCAGGGAAGATGCCTCCTCTCGGCTGATCTCCTCATAGGCTGACCGGTGCGCAGTCGGGAGAACCCAGGTTTCGAAGGGAAACCGGGGGGCAAATGGTGCCAGCGCAATGAACCCGGCCTCCTCCATGACCACCCTGGTCCCGGTCTGGCGTTCTTGTTTGATGATGTCGCACCAGACACACCGCTCCTTCCGCCTGAAGTACTGGGCGGCGTTGGTCAGCTCCTCCACGACCATGATGGGAACGATGGGGGTGGCGATGAGCTGCGAATGTGAGTGCTCCAGGGAGGCGCCCGCCGCGTCGCCGTGATTCTTGAAGATCAGGACGTATTCGAAGCGGGGATCCTTCTTGAGATCGTTCAGCCGCTCCCGGTACGCCCAGAAAACGTCGGCCACGGCGCCCTCGTCGATGCTCGCCAGCGTGGCCCGGTGATCGGGCGTTTCAATGATGACCTCGTGGGCCCCGATTCCGTTCATCTTGTCGTAAAGCCCTTCCCCGGTCGGCTCCAGCTCACCTTCGATCCTGAGGGCCGGAAACTTGTTCGGGACCACCCTGAGCCTCCACCCCGGGCTGTTGGCCGGCCCGCCTCCCGCCCGGTATACCAGCACTTCCTCCGGAGTTTTGGCCTCGTTCCCTTCGCAGAAGACGCAGTTTCCCCCCTTCGTCTTCACCGGAGAGGGGGCAAAGTCGTTGGGCCGGCGTGCCCGTTCGCTGGAAATGATGACCCAGCGGCCAACAACCGGATCCTTGCGAAGCTCGGGCACCTCTACCGCCTCCCTGACTGGATCCGATCCGGCGACGACTCGTCTTCGGCCCGGACCTCCCGCTGAAGCAGGGCGCTCAACGCCTCACGCGAAGGTTTGCCTTCAAACAGCACGGCCGCTACCTCCTGGCAGATCGGCATGGGAACTCCGGCGCGGCGGGCCAGCGTTAACACGGAAGCGGCAGTTCTCACCCCTTCGGCGACCATCCGGCTTCCAGCCTGGACCTCTTCAAGCCGTTTCCCCGCCGCCAGGGCCAGCCCCAGGTTGCGGTTCCGGCTGAGCGTGCCCGTGCATGTCAGCACGAGATCGCCCAGCCCGGCGAGACCCGCGAACGTGCGCGGCGCGGCCCCAAGGGCGATGCCCAGCCGGGTGATCTCGGCCAACCCGCGGGTGATGAGGGCGGCGCGCGCGTTTTCTCCAAGCCCGAGGCCATCCGCGAGACCGGTGGCAATGGCCATGACGTTCTTGACGGCGCCGCCCAGCTCCACACCGATCACGTCACCGTTGGTGTACAGGCGGAACCCTCTAGAGGAAAGACGCCGCTGAAGTCTCCGGCTCACGTCGGGATCTCTGGCGGCCACCACCGCGGCGGTGGGGCGACCCTCGGCCACTTCTCGCGCGAAGGTGGGGCCGGAAAGCACAGCGGCGGGAGATTCGGGGACCAGCTGGGCCATGATCTCAGACATCCGGTGAGGGCCGACGCCATCCAAGCCCTTGGTGGCCGAAAGAAGTGTTGTCCTCGGAGAAATCCAGCGACTGGCTCCGGACAGCACCTGGCGAAAGACGTGGGAGGGGACCGCGAGGATCGCCAGATCCGCCCCGTTCAGGGCCTCGGCTAGCTCGCTGGTGGGGGTGACCGAAGGAGAGAGAGCAATACCAGGAAGGTACCAGGGATTTTCCCGACGGGAGCGGATGAACCCGGCAAGCTCGGCGTCGTGGACCCAGAGCCGGGGTACCATACCGAGACGCGCGAGGTGAACCGCCAGCGCCGTCCCCCAGCCGCCGCCACCGATGACCGCGACCGTGTCGAGGGGGTTCATGCGACCGGCGCTCGATTTCCCAGCTTCCGCTCGGTCCCGTGAAACAGCCGGACGAGGTTGTCGCGGTGACGGATCAGCACCACGGCGGCAGCGCCCGCCGCGGCCAGGACCGAGGGGGCCGGATACCCCAAAAGGAGCGCGCCAAGGGGAAGGCACACCACCGAGGCCATCGACGCGAGGGACACATACCGGAAGGTGAGGGTCACCGCCGCCCAGACCAAGATCGCGGGAACGGTCGCCCAGGGGGTCAAACGAAGGAACGCGCCGACTCCTGTGGCCACGCCCTTTCCTCCCTTGAAGCCGAGAAAAACGGACCAGCAGTTTCCGACGATCGCCAGCAAGGCCCCCACGGCGCCCCACCACGCCTCGGGCCCCAGCGTCTCTGCCACCCACACCGCCACCCATCCCTTGGCGAAGTCCCCAAGGAGGGTCAAAGCCGCAGGCCCCTTGCCCAAGCTCCGGAGCACGTTGGTGGCGCCGATGTTGCCGCTTCCGCGTTGACGGATGTCGACCTCCCCGACCCACCTGGCCACCAGATAGCCGGTCGGAATGGCCCCGAGCAAGTAGACCCCCACGAGACCGGCCAGGGTTAGGGCCACCGATCGTGCTCCTTGACCAACGCGTGATAGTCCGTCTTCCGGAAAAACCGATAGAAGTAGTCGAATCCCGAGACGACCGTTAAACCCATCGCAATCCAGAGGATGCCGAGGGAAACCCTGTGGAACGGAACATACTCCGCGGGCACACCCTTCTCGAGAATCAGGAGGGTGATGGCCACGTACTGACTGGCCGTCTTGTACTTGCCGAGCAGGGAGGCCGGAACCACGATCCCCACGGAGATGGCGATGCCGCGGAGACCGGTTACCGCAAACTCCCGGCCGACGATCACCACAGCGATCCAGGCCGCGATCATGTCGATCTGGACCAGCGAGATCAGGGCCGCCGCCACCAACAGCTTGTCCGCGACCGGGTCGAGGAGCGCTCCGAGGGTGGTCACCTGGTTTCGCCGGCGGGCGATCAGGCCGTCGAGCCAGTCGGTGAGCGACGCGATGATGAAAATGAACGCTGCGATGAGAACATGGACTCGAGACGAGGAGATCAGGGAAACGACGACAAGCGGGACCAGGACGATGCGGACGATGGTGAGGGTGATTGGAAGATTCATCGGGTCTTCTACCCGCGCGACAGCAAACGCGCTCCCGGAACCGCGGTCATTATGCGGTGACGCTCCGTGGTTGTCAAGGCAGCCGACTGATCGTCCCGTCTCTCAGGACCGGGACCACGCGAAGCGTCCCGACCTGGAGACACGCCGCGAGATCGTCCGCCCTTCCGGCTCGGGCCAGGTGCCGGGCCCACGTCGAGTCGTCCAACAGACGCCCGAGGCGGTCCCGGTAGGAGGCCGAGAGGATGCGGGCGGCCCGGGCGGCGTCACTCTCTTGGAGCGGCGCGCCGAGCTCGGCGATTCGGTCCAGCAGCATGCCTGCGCAGACCGTGTCCTCCAGCGAGAGATCACCCGATCGTCCCGCGCAGATCACGGCAAAATCCCGGCCCTGGGCCAGAGCCCAGCGGGCGACTTCGCCGACGTTGACGAACGCGCAAACCGCCCCCGCCGCCGCGCGGGAGGCCGCCACCAGGGCCCCGGTCCCGTTGCTCGTGGTGAGCACCACCACTTTCCCCCCCACCCGCTCTCGCGTGTAGGCAAGCGGAGAGTTGTCGAGATCAAACCCCGAAATCGGCTCACCGTTTCGCTCGCCCCCCATCAGAACCTCACCCGCCGCGAAGCGCGCGGCGCAATCCCTGGCGTCGTCGAGGGTCAATACGGGGATGATCAGGCGCGCGCCGTTGGCGATGGCGGTGGCCACGGTGGTCGCGGCCCTGAGCACGTCGATGACGGCAATAGCGCAGGATTGGAACCTGTCGCCCGAGACCTCCCCGGGAGTGAAGGCCACGTGAACGCGCACGCGTCTACTCCCGGCGGTCGCGGAGGGCGCGAATTCGAAGGCGGAGGGCGTTGAGCGCGATGAACCCTTCGGCGTCTTTCTGCCGGTAGACCCGGTCCGCCTCGAACGTGGCGAAGTCCGGCCGATAGAGGGAGCGAGACGATTTCCGCCCCACGACGGTGGCATTTCCCTTGTAAAGCTTCAGCCGGACGGTCCCGGTCACGTCCCGCTGTGCTTCATCGATGAAGTGTTGAAGCGCCTCCCGTTCCGGCGAAAACCAGTAGCCGTAATAGAGCATCTCGGCGTAACGGGGAACGACGGAATCCCGAAGATGCAAAAGCTCGCGGTCCAGCGTCAGCGACTCCAGATGCCGATGGGCGATGTGGAGGATTGTGCCGCCCGGAGTCTCGTACACCCCGCGCGACTTCATCCCCACATAGCGATTCTCCACGATGTCCAGTCGTCCCACCCCGTGCTCACCCCCGATCCGGTTCAGGGTCTCCAGAAGCTCGACCGGCCCCAGCCGTCCCCCGTCCACGGCCACGGGGTTTCCCGCCTCGAACTCGATTTCAACCGATCGCGAAGCGTCGGGGGCCGCTTCCGGGGCCACGCTCATGAGGAACATCTTTTCAGGCGGTTCGAGCCAGGGGTCTTCCAGGGTACCGCCCTCGTAGGAGACGTGAAACAGGTTCCGGTCGGTGCTGTAGGGACGGTCCGTCGTTACGGGGACCGGAATGCCGCGGCGCTCGGCGAACTCGATCAAGGCGGACCTGGAGCTCAGGTCCCATTCCCTCCACGGCGCGATGACCCTGAGCCCGGGCGCGAGGGCGGCGTACGTGAGCTCAAAACGCACCTGATCGTTCCCCTTGCCCGTCGCGCCGTGGGCGACCGCATCCGCCCCTTCGGCGAGCGCCGCCGCCACCTGCCGCTTGGCGATCAGCGGCCGCGCGATCGACGTCCCCATGAGGTAACCGCCCTCGTATACCGCGCTGGCGCGGAGCATCGGGAACACGAAGTCGCGAACGAATTCCTCACGGAGATCCTCGATCACGACCCGACTCGCCCCCGTCTTGAAGGCCTTGTCTCTGACCGAGAGGAGCTCCTCGCCCTGACCCAGGTCGGCCGTATACGTGACGACCTCGCACCCGTACGTCTCGATGAGCCACCGGAGGATGACCGAGGTATCGAGGCCGCCCGAATAGGCCAGGACCACTTTCCTGGGGTTCGCGCTCACGGCTCCGGACGGCGCGTCACTCATTCTCTGGCTTCGAGGAGGGTGACCAGAACGGCTTTCTGGACGTGCAGCCGGTTCTCCGACTGGTCCAGCGCAACGCTCTGCGGGCCATCCAGCACCCCATCGGTGATCTCTTCTCCGCGGTGGGCCGGCAGACAGTGCATGACGACCGCGGTGGGCTTGGCCAGCGCCAGGAGGCGCTCGTTGACCTGATACGGGCGGAAGGCCTCGAGGCGGGCCGCGCGCTCGGTGTCCTGCCCCATGCTGGTCCAGACATCGGTATAGAGGGCGTCGGCGCCTTCCACGGCGCTGCGGGCGTCCGGCGTGATGCGAAAGCGTCCGCCCAGGGCCCGCGCAACGGTCTGGACAGAGCGGTCGGGCTCATAACCCGGCGGGCACGCCACGGACACATCCACCCCCATGAGCGCCGCCAGGAGCAGGATCGAGTGGCAGACGTTATTGCCGTCCCCGATCCACGCGAGCCGGAGCCGTTCGAGATCCAGCCCGCGTTCCGAAAGCGTGAAAAAATCCGCCAGCGCCTGGCACGGGTGCTCCAGATCGGAGAGGGCGTTGATCACCGGGACCCCGGCGACGCGCGCCATCGTCTCGACCGTCTCCTGGCGGTAGGTGCGGGCCGCAATGAAGTTCACCCAGCGACCGAGGTTCCGCGCCACATCGCCCACCGACTCCCGAACGCCCATCTGTATTTCCTGGGCGGCAAGATACACCGCAACTCCCCCGAGTTGAGCCATCCCGACCTCGAAGGTGACCCGCGTGCGAAGCGAAGGCTTCTCGAAGACCAGCGCCAGCACCCGACCCGCCAGGGGTGTGGAGAGCTCCCCGGCCTTCCGCCCGCTCTTCAGCTCGGCGGTCAGGCGAAAGATGTCATCCACCCGCTGCCGCGTGAGATCGCGGATGGAGAGGAGGTGCATCATGTCCGCCGCTCCCCGAGCACCCGCCCGAGGATCTCCAGAGCCAACTCCACCGCGCGATCATCCACGATGAGCGGCGGAGCGAGTCTCAAGACGTTGTCGCCGGCGGTCAACACCAGGAGCCCGGCCTCGCGGCATGCGTCCACCACCGGCCCGGCCGGTCCGGTCAGCTCGAGACCGATCAGGAGCCCCCTTCCCCTGACCTCCCGGATCACCGGGTGCCTGGCCTTCAGTTCCTCAAGCCGGCGCAGCAAGAGGTTCCCCGTTTTTGCCGCGCGCTCGGGAATCTTCTCCTCGATCATTGTCTGGAGCACGACCAGGCCCACGGCTGTCGCGAACGGGTTCCCGCCGAACGTGGTGCCGTGGGACCCCGGGGTGAAAGCGCTCGCGACAGTCTCGGTGGCGAGCGTCGCACCGATGGCAATCCCGTTGGCCAGCGCCTTGGCCAGGGTCATGATGTCCGGGGCCACGCCGGAGTGCTCGTAGGCCCAGAGCTTTCCCGTCCGTCCCATTCCCGTCTGGACCTCGTCCAGAATCAGGAGAACCCCGGCCTCGGCGCAGAGCTTCCGCAGCCCGGGGAGATAGCCGTCGTCGGGCACGATGACGCCCCCCTCCCCCTGGAGTGGCTCGACCATCACCGCGGCTGTCCGGCTGTCGATGGCCCGGCCCACCGCCCGGAGATCGTTGTAGGGCACGTATTTGAACCCCGGCACCAGGGGCTCAAAGCCGTGGTGGTATTTCTCTTGGGCCGTGGCCGTCAGCGCGGCCAGGGTGCGCCCGTGGAACCCTCCCCGCATCGTGATGATTTCCGCGCGATCGCTCGCCAGGCGCTCCTTGGCGTATTTTCGAGCCAGCTTGATCGCCGTCTCGTTCGCCTCGGCGCCGGAGTTGGAGAAATAGACGCGGTCCGCGAACGAGTGATCACAGAGGAGCTTGGCGAGCCGGATCTGCTGCGGAATGTGGAAATAGTTGGAGACGTGGATCAGGGTGGCAGCCTGCTCCTGGATGGCCCCCACCACTTTAGGGTGGCAGTGACCGAGGGCCACCACCGAAATCCCCCCGGTGAAATCCAGATATTCCTTCCCGTCGGAGTCCCACACCCTGACTCCCTCGCCCCTGACCAGGCAGACGGGATACCGGTTCGCGAAGGTCATCAGGTATCGGCCCGACCACTCCATCAACGTCCTGGTGTCCATAGGCGTCCCTCAGAGAGTGATCTCGGTACCGATCCCCTCGTGCGTGAAGAGCTCGAGGAGGATGGCGTGCGGAACCCGGCCGTCGATGATGTGGGCCTTGGCCGTCCCTCCCTCCAGCGCGCGTAAGGCCGACTCCACTTTGGGAAGCATCCCCCCGTCGATGACTCCGCGGCCCATCAGCCGCTCCGCCTCCTTTTTCGTGAGCGTCGACACGAATTCCCCGTCTTCACCTTTGATCCCCTGGACGCCGGTGAGGTGCATCAGCTTCTCCGCCACGAGCGCCGCCGCCACGTCTCCGGCCACGAGATCGGCGTTGATGTTGTACGTCTCCCCGCCGGCGCCAACGCCGACGGGGGCGATGACCGGAATGAAGCCGTTATCCTCGAGGAGGCGGATAACCTGGGGATTCACCGTCTCCACTTCCCCCACCAGCCCGATATCCACCTCCTCTCCGCTGGGCAGGCGGTGAGGTCGGCGGCGGGCGCGGATGAGGCTCCCGTCCTTTCCCGAGAGGCCCACGGCCTTGCCGCCGTGATGATTGATGCGGCCGACAATTTCCTTGTTGATTTTCCCCACCAGCACCATCTCGACGATGTCCATGGTCTCCTCGTCGGTGACGCGCATCCCACCCACGAAGGTCGGCTCTTTTCCCATCCGCCGCATCATCGCCCCGATCTGGGGGCCGCCGCCATGAACGATCACCGGCCTGATCCCCACATACCAGAGGAGCAGCACATCCAGGGCGAAAGATTCTTTCAAGCTGGGGGTTTCCATGGCCGCCCCACCGTACTTGATGACCACGGTCTTCCCCCAGAAGGCCCGGATGTAGGGCAGGGCCTCCATGAGGATCTCGGCCCGCTGGATCATCGATGACTCCCATCAAGCCGGGGGCGAGGCCCCCGGACCCCGACTGTCACAAGAAGCTTCGAGAAGCTTATAAAATATATCGGGAGAGGTCCTCGTCCTTTATGAGGTCGGCCAACCGCGCGTGGACGTAGCCCGCGTCGATGCTCAAGTCCTTGCCCGGCATGTCGGGAGCCGAGAAGGAGACATCTTCGAGGAGTTTCTCCATGACGGTGTAGAGCCGCCGGGCCCCGATGTTTTCCATCCGCTGGTTCACCGTCGAGGCCAGTTCGGCAATGGCCTCGACCGCGTCCGGCGTGAAGCTGAGCGTTACTTGTTCGGTTTTCAAAAGCTCGGTGTACTGCCGGAGGAGCGCGTTCTGCGGTTCGGTCAGGATCCGAACGAAGTCCTCCCGGGTGAGCGGTTCGAGCTCCACCCGGATCGGGAATCGCCCCTGAAGCTCGGGGATCAGGTCGGAGGGTTTGGACACGTGGAACGCGCCGGCGGCGATGAACAGAATGTGATCGGTCTTGACCATACCGTACTTGGTGGTCACCGTGGATCCTTCCACGATCGGGAGCAGATCCCGCTGCACGCCCTCCCTGGATACCTCAGGGCCGTGGCCCACCTCGCGCCCGGCAATTTTATCCAGCTCGTCCAGGAAGATGATACCCGAGTTCTCGACCCGGTGGATCGCCTGGCTGATCACCTCATCCATGTCGATAAGCTTCTGCGCTTCCTCCTGGGTCAGGATCCGCCTGGCCTCCGCCACCCGGACCTTCCGCTTCTTGCTCTTGGTGGGGAGCATGCTGGAAAGCATCTCCCGCAGGTTGATTCCGAGCTCCTCCATCCCCTGTCCCGAGAAGATCTCCACCATGGGGGTCATCTGCGTCTGGATTTCCAGTTCCAGGTTCCGGTCGTCCAGCTTCCCGGACCTGAGTTGCTGCCGCAGCTTCTCCTTGGTCGCCTGGCGGGACGCTTCGGGAGAGATTTCTTCCAGGGTCTGGCTCTGGAACGGCTCCGATTTCCGGCGAGGCAGGAGCAGGTCCAGGACACGCTCCTCGGCGAGCGCCTCGGCCTTCTCCTGCACGGCTCCCGCCATCTCGGCTTTGACCATGTTCACCGACAGCTCCGCGAGGTCGCGGATCATGGACTCCACATCCCGGCCCACGTACCCCACCTCGGTGTACTTGGAGGCCTCCACCTTCAGGAACGGGGCCTGGGACAGCTTGGCGAGCCGCCGGGCGATCTCGGTTTTCCCCACTCCGGTGGGCCCGATCATGATGATGTTCTTGGGAGCCACCTCGTCGCGAAGCTCAGGCGGGAGGTTCTGGCGCCGCCACCGGTTCCGGAGCGCAATAGCCACCGCGCGCTTGGCCTTCTCCTGCCCGATGATGTAGCGGTCCAGCTCGATGACGATCTGGGCCGGAGTGAGCGGAGCAACCAGCTCTTTGAGGGACTTCATAGCTCTTCCACGACGACGTGATCGTTGGTGTAAACGCAGATGCCCGCGGCGATGCGCAACGCCTCTACGACGGTCTGCTTCGAATCCAGGTCCGAATGCGCGACCAGGGCGCGGGCCGCGGCCAGGGCGACCGGACCGCCGGAGCCGATCCCGATGATCCCGTCATCTGGCTCGATAATCTCCCCGCTCCCCGAAATGATGAAGGAGTACTCCTTGTCGACAACGGCAAGCAACGCCTCGAACCGGCGGAGGATCCGGTCCGTCCGCCACTCCTTGGCCAGCTCCACCGCGGCCCGCGGAAGATTTCCCCGATACTCCTCCAGCTTCGCCTCAAATTTGGCAACCAGGGTGAAGGCGTCGGCGGCGGCGCCGGCGAAGCCGGCCAGCGCCTGATCGTGGTAGATCTTCCTGACCTTGCGCGCGCCCGCCTTGACGATGGTCTCCCCGATGGAGACTTGCCCATCGCCGGCCATGGCCACCTGCCCCTTACGGCGAACCGACACCACCGTCGTCGACCGCACAGGCGCCCGCCTCACGCGCGGTCTCCTGTTTCTCTTCCGCTGGGGGAGGTTTCGGAGGGGGACCCACCTCCGGTGAGTCCCCCGACCCCCTCCGATAAGGCTCTCGGATGGGCCGCATCGTAGACCTTCATCAAGTGATCGGCGCTCACGTGGGTGTACTTCTGGGTGGTCGTGAGCCGGCTGTGCCCCAGGAGATCCTGGATGAACCGGAGGTCGGCGCCGGCGTCCAGGAGATGGGTCGCAAAGGTGTGCCGGAGCGTATGGGGGCTGACCCGGCGAGAGAGCCCCGCCGCCCGCGCCCGGGCCCCGACGATACGGTGGACGCTCCGCGCCGTCAGGCGCCTGCCCCGCCGGTTTTGAAAGAGCGGACCCGCGTCCCGGCTCCGCGCCTCGAGGTAGGCCTCCACCACCGCCAGGGCTTTCTCCCCCACGGGCACAACCCGCTCCTTGTTCCCCTTCCCCATGATTCGCACGGTGCCGCGTCCAAAATCCAGCTCAGCCAAATCCAGCCCGCACAATTCTGAAACCCGGATTCCCGTGGCGTACAACAGCTCCAGAATCGCCCGATCTCGGAGGGCCTGCGCCGACGCCGACGCCGGGTGGTCAAGGAGGGCCCACGTCTCGTCCACCGGAAGAAAGGAGACGAGCTTTTTCGGGAGCGCGAGCGCGCCCAGCTCTCGGGCCGGGTTCCGCTCGAGGATCCCCCGCCGCGTCATGAATGCGAAGCAGCTCCGAATGGCGGCGAGCTTTCTGGCAATCGATGTCCGGCTGAGGCGGGACCGGTGAAGCCGGGCCAGGTATACCCGGATTGCGCGCCCATCCACCGGCTCCAACCCCTCGATCCCCTGGGAGGAGAGGAACTCCGTAAACTGTCGGAGATCGGTCGCGTAGCTCCTGAGCGTGTGGGCGGAGGCGCCCCGCTCCACGGCCAGATACTGAAGGAAGGACGCCACGTGGTCGGTCATACGACCGTTGCCTCCGCCTCCTCCAGATAATCGCACCCTTCGCGGAAACAGGACCGTATGAGCTTCCCCCCCCGGCCGACCCGCTCGGTGAGGAAGGGAGCCTCGCATTTGGGGCACGGCGTGAGGATCGGCCGCCGCCAGAGGACGAACTTGCAGGCAGGATATCGAGAGCAGGCGTAGTACGCCTTGCCCCGCTTGGAGCGCCGCTCCACCAGCTCGCCGTCGCAGCCGTCCTGGGGGCAACGAATCCCCGTGGTGAGCGACTTGGTGGTCTTGCACTCGGGGTAGCCGGAACAGGCGACGAACTTCCCGTAGCGCCCCTCCTTGATCACCATGGGCTTCCCGCAAACCGGGCAACTCTCGTTGGTCGGAATGTCCTCGGCCCGGCCACGGCCGTTCCCGCTGAGATCCTTCGTGTATTTGCACTCGGGGTAACCGGAACAGGCCAGGAACTTTCCGTACCGTCCCCACCGTTCGAGAAGTGAATTCCCGCACTGGGGACAGGACTCGTCCGTTTCTGCGCCGCCCTTGAGATTCTTCATCTTGCCGCTGGCGGCCTTGAGGTCTTTGGCGAACCGCTTGTAGAACTTCCCCACCGTCTCCACCCAGGGCGAGTCCCCCTCCTCGATCTTGTCCAGGGACTCCTCCATCTGGGCCGTGAACTCCACGTCCATGATCTCGGGGAAAAACGGGACAAGGAGATCGGTGACCTGAAGGCCGAGCTCGGTGGGGTACAGCGTCCCCCTCTCACGCCGCACATAGCCCCGGTCCTGAATCGTGGAGATGATCTGGGCGTAGGTGGAAGGCCTGCCGATCCCGCGCTCCTCAAGCGCCTTCACCAGCGCGGCTTCCGTATAGCGCGGCGGCGGCTGGGTGAAGTGTTGCTTGGGGTCCAGGGCGCCGAGCTTGAGCACCTCACCCACCGTGAGCGGGGGGACGGTGGCGGCTTCGGCCTCTTCCCCGGACGCCTCCGACTCGTCCTGGCTCTCCACGTACACGGCGACGAACCCCGGGAACCTGAGCGTGGACCCCTGGGCTCTGAACAGGCACTGCCCGGCCTCGATTTCCACGGAGATCGTGTCGTAGACGGCGGGCGGCATCTGACTGGCCAGGAACCGTTCCCAGATGAGCCGGTAGAGCGCCAGTTGATCCTTGGTCAGATAGCGGGCCAGCGCCTTGGGCTCCAAGCCGGGATCCGATGGGCGGATCGCCTCGTGGGCCTCCTGGGCTCCCCGCTTCGCGCGATACACCGGGGGGGATCCGAGAAGGTAGTCGCGGCCGAACCGGCCCTCGATCCACTCGCGCGCGCGTTCCTGGGCTTCTCGAGCGACACGAGTCGAGTCCGTGCGCATGTAGGTGATGAGGCCCACGGCTCCCTCGCGGCCGATCTCCACGCCCTCGTAGAGCTGCTGGGCGAGCATCATGGTTTTCTTGGCGGTGAAGCGGAGCTTCCGGCCAGCCTCCTGCTGGAGGGTGGAGGTGATAAACGGGGGCGCCGGGGTCTTCTTCCGTTCCCCCCGGTTGACAGACTTGACCACGAACGAAGCGTTTCGGAGCGAGGCAACAACGGCCTGCACGTCCCGTTCGGTGGGAAGGGTCGCTTTCTCGCCCCTGAACTCCCTGAGAGTAGCGATGAACTCCGGCGGGTTCTTCCCGCGAAGCCGCGCGTGGAGAGACCAGTACTCTTCCGGAACGAAGGCCAGGTTCTCCCGCTCCCGGTCGGCGATGATCCGCACTGCGACCGATTGGACTCTTCCGGCGGACAGCCCCCGCTGAACTTTTTCCCACAAAAGGGGCGAGAGATTGTAGCCGACCAGCCGGTCGAGCACGCGGCGGGCCTGCTGCGCTTCCACCTTCTTGAGATCGATCTTCCCTGGGTTCTTGAACGCGGCCTTGACGGCCCGCTCGGTGAGTTCGTTGAACATCACGCGGAAGACCTTCTTCTTGTTCACCCCCAGTTCCTGGGCAAGGTGCCAACCGATGGCCTCCCCTTCCCGATCCGGGTCCGTGGCAATATAGAGGGCCTCCGTTCCCTCGGCGGCCTTCTTCAGCTCGCTCAAGATCTTCTTTTTCCCCGGGAGAATCTTGTAGTCGGGCTTGAAGCCTTTCTTGATGTCCACTCCGAGTTTCGACTTCGGCAGATCGCGGACGTGCCCCATGGAGGCTTTGACGGTGTACTTCGATTCCAGATACTTCCGGATCGTTTTGACTTTGGTCGGAGACTCCACAACCACCAGTGCCCGTTTTGCCACCGTTTCCCTCACGTGAGGCGGGTCTGAACGTACATCTGCCCGGGCAGCTGACGCACCCACCCCTCTAACTCCAGCGTCATGAGGAGCGCCGCAGCCCGCCCGGAAGGCAGATTGCTCCGTTCAATCAACCGCTCGATATGCATAGGTTCCGCGCTCAAAAGCGCCAGCAGTCGGCCCTCGTCTCCCGCCGGCGGCGAGACGGTTCCGACCGCGCCGGGCTCCTTCACGCACCGCCGCCAGACCTCGGGAAACTCCGCGATCACATCATCCCACCCTTGAACCAGTTTAGCACCATCCTGAATAAGCCTGTGCGCACCCCGGCTGGTCGCCGAGTTGATGCTGCCCGGTACCGCGAACACTTCCCGACCCAGTTCCCCGGAGTGCCCCGCGGTGATCAACGCCCCGCTCTGCTCCGCGGCCTCAACCACCACCGTCCCGAGACTCATCCCCGCGATGGTCCGGTTGCGGAGCGGGAAGTGATGCTGAAGCGGCGGGGTCCCCATGGGAAACTGGGAAAGGAGCGCGCCGGCCTTCAGGACCTGATCGACCAAGCGCCGGTTTTCCGACGGATAGATCACATCCGCGCCAGAACCCAGCACGGCCACCGTTCTACCGCCACCCCTGAGCGCCCCCCGGTGCGCTGCGGTGTCGATCCCGCGGGCGAACCCGCTCACGACGGTGACCCCGCGGGCCGCCAAGTCTTCCGCCAGTCGTTCGGCGGTCTCTATCCCGTACGAAGTGGCACGCCGCGATCCCACAAGCGCCACGGCCAGCGCGTCCTCACCGCGAAGCTCCCCTCTGAGGAAGAGAAACGGCGGTGGCGCGGGAATCGTCCGGAGCTGAGCCGGATAGTCATCATCTTCAGTCAGCAGCAGTTGCGCTCCGACCGCTTCCGCCCGGGTTCGTTGCTCGACAATGGCGGCGTGCCAGTCAAAGGAGCTGGAGGCTTCCTTTCCCGGCGAGAGCGCCGCCGCAACGCGCCTCCATCGAAGTTCTTCGTCCTTGCCGCCCACGCCAAAAACCCGCAACGATTAAAGAATGCGTTCAGGAGTGATCCTGGATCGGCCGTTGCCAGACAACGCGGGCGCGACCGGCAATCCCCGCGTGTTTCGCCGGGAACTTTTGCTCGCGGTCACTGAGAGAACTCACCTGCACAGCCATAAAAACGATACGCAGTCCCGATCGCGCTGGATTCTCTGGTAAGGGTGGACGCTAACACAGCGTTTTGAAAAAGTCAAAAAAAGGAGGAAAAGAACGCGCGCTTCCGATACCATGACATTCTGTGGAGAATTCCTGGCCATTCTATCTGACCGCGTTAGGCACCGGGCTCTTGTTCGGGTACGTGACCCAGCGCGGCGGCTTTTGTCTCACTCGCGCACTCTCCAATCTCTTCATCATGGGAGACGCCACGATCCTGCGCGCCTACCTCCTGGCTCTCCTGGTGGCGACGGTGGGGACCCATCTCTTGATGACGACCGGCCTCGTGGAGATCCCCATTCGACCGTTCCACTGGCTTTCGAACCTGGTGGGCGGGTTCGTCTTCGGGATCGGGATGATTCTCTCGGGCGGCTGCTCCGGGAGTACCTGGTACCGCCTCGGCGAGGGAGCGGTGGGCGCCTGGGTGGTGCTCCTCGGCTTCGGCATGGGCGCTACAGCCACGAGCGTGGGGTTCCTCGTCCCGTTGCGCCGGGCGCTCCAGGCGCATGCGGTGACCGTTGGTGGGGCAGCGCCCACCGTGCCGAGCCTGATTGGAATCCCGGCCTGGGCCGTAATCGTGGTCCTCGGTCTTGCCGTGGTCTGGTTCCTCTGGCGGGGCGCCAGCGAACCGGAGCATGGCAAGTGGCCATGGCCCCTGACCGGCACCGCGGTGGGTATCCTGATCGCCGCGGGGTGGTGGACGTCCTCCTTCGAGGAAACGCCCACCGGCATTACCTTCGCCCTCAACACGAGCCACATCCTGACCTACCCGCTGGTCGGCTATCCGAACCGGGCGAACTGGAGCATGATCCTCCTGGCCGGAGTTCCGGCAGGCGCATGGATCGCGGCGTGGCGGTCTGGCGAGTTCAGGTGGAAGCTCCCGCCCGGGTGGAGCCTGGTTCAGCTCTTTGCGGGCGGTTTGATCATGGGGATCGGAGCGATCCTGGCCGAGGGGTGCAACATCACTCAGGGGCTCACCAACTCGGCAACGCTGGCAGTGGGGAGCCTCGTCGCCTTCGCGTCGATGGGCCTCGGCGCTTACGTCGCAGTCTGGACGCTCTTCCTCCGCAAGGGGTAGCGGGACGCGAGGACGAGAAACGGGGAGGGATTGGCTCCCTCCCCGTTTTGTCTCCAGCTCCGAAGGCGCTCAGTTCTTGGAGATCACGAGCCCGTGGGGATCGTTTCCCGTCGGGATCGTGAGAACCTTCTTGTTGGCGGTCAGGTCGATCACGTCCACCGCGTTGGCTTTGCGGCTCGTCACCCACAGCTCCTTGCCGTCCGGGGAGAGGTCCGGGATGTCGGGCAGCTCCGAGACAGGGATTTTGGCGACCACCTGACGGGTGGGAACGTCGACCACCGCCACGAGATGCTCCTTGCGGACCGTCACATAGGCCTTCTGCCCATCCTTCGAGAGCACGACGCCGTGGGTGTCTGAGCCGATCTTGATCTCGGCAGCGACCTTATCCTGCGCCGTGTCGATGACCGAGACGATATTGTCGCCACCCTCGGTGATCCAGACCTCCTTTCCGTTCGGGGTGATGTCCATCCCCATGGCGTCTTTCCCCGCGAAGACGGCCTTCTTCACCTCCCCGCTGGCGGTGCTGATCACGGAGACGTCCCCCGAGCCGCCGTTGGACACGTAGGCTTTTTCCCGGTCCGGCGTGAACAGGACCAGCATGGGCTTGTTTCCCACCTTGATTGTCTTCACCACCTTCTTGGCCCCGAGGTCCACGATGGTCACCGTGTCCTCCTGGACGTTGGC
>CAYJUC010000008.1:0-29289 GCA_964372605.1 uncultured bacterium
CCGCAGGGCGATTTCGCCGCGGTTGGCGATCAGGATCTTATGGAACACGACCCGCCTCCGGCGGCCACGCGATTTATGGGAGGGGCTCGATGGCGAACAGGGGCTGACCGTACTCCACCGGCTGACTGTTTTCCACGAGGATCTTGGCGACCCGACCGGCCACCTTCGACTCGATCTCGTTCATCAGCTTCATCGCTTCGATGACGCAGAGGATCTGCCCTTCTTTGATGGGATCTCCCTCGCTGACGTAGGGCGGCGCCTCCGGTGACGGAGCGCGGTAGAACGTTCCCACCATGGGCGCCTCAATGGTGAGGAGGTGGCTCGGCTGGGCGACGGCCCGATCCACCGCCTCGGCCGGCACAGGAGCCGGAGGCCGGGACGGCGACGGGCTGGCCGTTTCGCGTCTGATCCTGATCCGGCTGTCGCCCCAGGCCACCTCCAGCTCGGCCACGTCGAACTGCGCTGCCAGCCGGATGAGCGCCTCTGCCTCGTGGTGGGGGAGCCCCGCGGGGCTCTTGGTTTTTCGCGGCATCTTCCGCTATCCCGAGGCCGCGGCCGCCCGGCTCAGATACTCGCCGCTTCGCGTGTCCACTTTGACGAGATCTCCCTCGTTGATGAAGAGGGGGACGGAGACCACCGCGCCGGTCTCGAGGGTCGCCGGCTTGGAGCCTCCCGAGGCGGTATCCCCCCGGATCCCGGGGTCGGTCTTGACCACGTAGAGCTCCACAAAGGTGGGGAGCTCGATCGCGATAGGAGTGTCGCCCACGTAGAGCAGCTCCGCTTCGGTATTCTCCTTGAGGAAATCCCTGGCCTCTCCGACCTCGTCATCGCTGAGCGAGATCTGGTCGTAGGTCTCCAGGTCCATGAAGTGGAACCGGTCGTCCCGGTACAGGAACTGCACCTTCTTCTCCGTAGAGTCGACCAGCTCGACCTTTTCTCCCGCTCGAAACGTGTTGTCGATGACCCTGCCGAGCCTCATGTGCTTGAGCTTGGTCCGGACAAACGCCCCGCCCTTTCCTGGCTTGACGTGCTGGAACTCCACGATCGCGTACGGCTCGGCGCCGAAATAGATCTTCAATCCTTTCTTGAACTCCGCCGTGGACACCTGCATGATCCAACTACCCCTTCCGTCGTTGAGTCCTGACCCGGAGCGTTTCTTCCAGGCGTTCCCGGGCCTCCCGGTTTTCTGGATCCTTCCGAAGCATCCGCACAAAGATTTGAGCGGCATCCTCCAGAAGGCCCTGTTGAAGACAGAGAGTTCCGAAAGTCGCCGTCACGAAGGTGTCGTCTTCCAGAAGCCGTTTGAGGCCGTGCCCCGTGCCGTCCGGCAGAGCCCCTTTCAACAGATCGAGGGCTATTCGGGCCTCCCTGTCAGCCGGGTCCAACGCCACCACCCGCTCCAGATGCTCTATCGCGCGATCCGGGTTTCCCCGCTTCCGGTAGAGACCTGCCAGCAGTCGGTGACACTGAACATTGTCAGGAGCCTGGGCCACTAATGCGGTCAACTCGGCCAGGGCCCCTTCCTCGTTGCCATCGGCCAGGAGGGCCTTGGCGAGAATCAACCTGGCGGTGAAGTAGTGGGGATAACGGCCCAGCCCATCCCGACAAAGGAGAATAGCCTCTTTGAGCCGCCCTGCCTTGCGATAGGCATCGGCCAGCGGGGCAAACGCCAGCGAGGTTGGGTCCTTGGCCACCCGATCCTCGTACCGGCTGATGACGCTTTCGGTTTTCGGATCGTGGGCCTCGCCCCCCTCGCCGGGACGAGGGACGGTGTCGGCCATCTCCGTCTTTTGTTATACGGGGAAGGACCGGGGTTGTCAACCACCGCCAGGGCCCGAGCCCTGGATCTCTCGCAGGGTTTCCAGCACGAGGTCGACCGGGACGTCAAAGGAGAGCAGCCCCTCGCCGATCCGCGGGGCGAGCACAAAGGGCAGTTTTCCATCCCGTACTTTCTTATCCCGGCCCATGGCCTCCAGGATGGCGTCCGGAGCGGGACCGTCGAACGCGACGGGGAGCCCGAAGGCCCGGAGAAGACGGAGCGGGCGTTCCGCGACATCGCCGGCCGCCACGCCGAGGCGTTGGGCGAGACGACCCGCCGCTACCATTCCGAGCGACACCGCCTCTCCGTGGAGCCAGCGCGAATAATCGGTCACCGCCTCCAGCGCGTGGCCCACCGTGTGCCCGTAGTTGAGCTGCGCCCGGCTATCTCCTTCGCGCTCGTCCGCCTCGACGATCCGGGCCTTCAGCCGGCAGGAGCCCGCGATGATGCGCTCGAGGGTGGGGAGGTCCCGCCGGAGAATCTTCTCGACACCGGCCTCGATGTCGGCGAAGTAGTCGGCGTCCAGGACGACGCCGTGTTTGACCACCTCGGCCAGCCCGGACCGGAACTCGCGGTCCGGCAGAGTGACGAGCGCCTCCGGGTCGGTGATGACCAGCCGGGGCTGGTGGAAGGCGCCGATCAGATTTTTTGCTCGGGGGTGGTCGATGGCGGTCTTCCCGCCAATGGAGGCGTCCACCTGCGCCAGGAGGGTGGTGGGGAGCTGGACGAAGGGAATCCCCCGCATGTAGGTGGCCGCGACGAACCCGGCGAGATCGCCAACAGCTCCGCCGCCCAGCGCCAGGAGCGTGGAGCTCCGGTCCAGGCCGGCGTCAAGACATCGGTCCCAGCACTCTGCCGCCACCGCCAGCGTCTTCGCTGTCTCTCCCTCGGGAACCAGGATCTCGGAAATGGCGAAACCGGCTGTCTTCAGGCTCTCGAGCACCGCCGGGCCGTAGAGCCCCCGGACTGTCCGGTCGCTGAGCAGGGCGGCTCGCCGCCCCACGCCGAGGCCTGCGAGTTGAGGTCCGACAGAGTGGAGAGCTCCCGCCGCGACGACGATGGAGTAGGAACGGTTGCCGAGGTTTACCGTGATCTCAGTCACCAGCTCTTGAGGGAATCCTGATAGGCGTGGTAGTTCTGGCGAATCTCCTCCAGGCCGTCGCCGCCGAACTTTTCAAGGAACGCCTGGGCGAGGACGATGGCCATCATCGCCTCGCCAACGATTCCGGCCGCGGGGACCGCGCACACATCGCTCCGCTCCACGGTCGCTTCCACAGCCTCCTTGGTGGCGACATCCACGGAGCGGAGGGGGGAGCGGAGGGTGGAGAGCGGCTTCATCGCGGCGCGGACGACCACAGGCTGTCCGTTTGTGACCCCTCCTTCGAGGCCCCCGGCGTTGTTGCTGGTCCGGGTGAATCCAGACTCGCTGCCGTACAGGATTTCGTCGTGGACCTCCGAGCCGGGCCGCCGGGCCGTCTCGAACCCGAGCCCGATCTCCACCCCTTTGATGGCCTGGATAGAGCAGAACGCCTGTGCCAGCCGGCCATCGAGCTTCCGGTCCCACTGGACATAGGAGCCCAGCCCCACGGGACAGCCGAGGGCCGCCACCTCGAAGACTCCTCCCAGCGTGTTGCCCTTCTCCTTGGCGGCGTCGATGGCGGCGATGATCCTGGCCTCGGCCGCGGGGTCGGCGCAGCGGACCTCGGAGGCTTCGGCGCGGCGGCGGATCTCCTCCCAGGGCAGGCCGAGCGCCCCCACCCGCACTCCGCCGATCTCGGTGACGTGGCTCAGAATCTCGATGCCGAACTCACGAAGCAACCGTTTGGCCACTCCTCCCACCGCCACCCGGGCGGTGGTCTCGCGGGCGCTGGACCGCTCGAGGACATTCCGGATGTCCTTGTGGCCATACTTCATGGCCCCGGCCAGGTCCGCGTGCCCCGGTCGCGGCCGGGTGACCTGCTTGGCTGCGGCGCCGGGGTCGGGCGGGGCCACCGACATGGTCGCCTTCCAGTTCTCCCAGTCGAGGTTCTGGATCGTCAGCGTGAGCGGGCTGCCCAGGGTCAGCCCCCACCGAACCCCCGAAGTGATGTGGACCCGGTCCCGCTCGATCTTCATCCGCCCCCCCCGCCCGTACCCGCGCTGACGGCGGGCGAGATCCTCGTTGATCTCCTCTTCCCTGAGGGGCAGGCCCGCGGGGAGCCCGTCGATCACGGCGGTCAACGCCTCGCCGTGGGACTCGCCGGCGGTGAGGTAACGGAAGACCAAGCTCATGGAGCCTTAGGCTTTTCGCCGGGTGTCTGCGGTGGCTGGATGGTCGTCGATGGCCCGGTTCTGACGAGCGACGGTCTGATGAACACCACCAGCTCCCGGTCAGGGGTAATGCTGAGTTCCCGCGTTTTGAAGAGCCACCCCAGGATGGGGATGTCGCCCAACCAGGGCACCTTCCGAATGGTTTCGGCCGCGCTGCGCTGCGTCACCCCACCGATCACCAGCTGTTCTCCCTCCCGAATGATGACCTCCGTCTCCGCCTTACGCTTGTCGATGGCCGGAGGGGATCCACCAGCGGTTCCCAGGTTGACGACGGCACCGCGCGCGTTATTCTCGACGATCAGCTTCATCTTGATCTTGGTGACATCCCCCTCCTGGATCACCGTGGGGGTGACCTCCAGCTTCAGAAGAGCCTCTTTGAACTGGATCTGGGTGCCCGCCGAGCTGACGGTGGCGTAGGGGATTTCCTCGCCGAGGCTCATGGTGGCCTTGCTGTTCTCCACGGTGACGATTTCAGGACGCGCTAGCGTTTTGGTCTTCCCCTGGGTCTCCAACGCCTGAAGGGCCAAGTTGAGGTTGAACTTTGTTCCGATGATGCCAAAGGCGATGGAGCCGGCTGGAGTCTGCGTGCTCGCGTTCGGCAGGGTAGAGAAGGGCAGGCTCACGATGTTGCTGCCCGACGGAAGGCCGGTGGCGGCGGTAACGGGCAGAAGGCTCCCGAGGGTTAAGCCGGGGTTTGTGAGGGGGGATCCGACCCCGCTCCTGGCGCTGGAGCCGAGTCCGATGCCGGTGGCTCGCGTCGGGTCGGAAAACCCCTGGCCGACGATGATATCGCGCCCCGATCGGTCGGCGGCGGCTCCGCCCCACTGGATCCCGATGGCCTCGAGAGCGGTCCGATCCAGGATCTCCATCCGGGCCTCGATTTTCACCTGGGGGAGCGGAATGTCGAGCTTCTCCCTTATGAGGGTCTTGAGCCTCTCCAGGTCCGCCTCGTAGTGGCGGATAAAGATGGTGTTGGTTGGCTTATGAGCCCGAATGGTGATCCCCTTGGCCAACACTTCCTGGGACGGGGAAACCACGGCGGGTTTCGGTGGCTGCTGGGCCGCCGGGCCATAGAGGGCCGAGAACGGCGGTTCAGCAATGGGCGGTGGCCCTGTGGCGATGGGCGCGGTGCTGGCCTGGACCCCCTCGGGGGGAATTCCGAGGATCCCCTGGAGGGTCTTGGCCACTTCTTCCGGGTCGGCGTAGGAGAGGCGGATCGTTTCTTCCTTGAGCCGCCCCCGGGCCTGAGCCTCGGCCTGGGCGGCCTCGGCGGCCAGCTTTCGCTGCTGCACCTCCTGCTCCTTGAGCTGGGCTTCGGCGATCTTGGCCCGGATCTCGGCCTCGGCCTTGACCTTCGCCTCCTCCAACCTCGCCTTGGCTTCGCGCTCCTTGGCGAGCTGCTCGGTGGAGACGATCCGGATCACGTTGTCCTTTTCGATCTTCTGGAGCCCCCGGGTCTCGAGGATGGTGTCCAGGGCCAGTTCCCAGGTCACGTTCTTCAGCGAGATGGAGAGTTTCCCTTTTACGTCTTCCCCGGCCGCGATATTCTTTCCGCTCTCGGCGGCCAGGATCCTGAGCAGGTTCGTGATGTCCGCGTCTTTGAAGTCCAGTGAAATCAGGCGCGCGCTTGCTCCCGGCGGCTGTGCTGCGGGAGGCGCGGCCTGGGCAATGCGAATCGGCGCCGGTGAGGAACCCGCAAGGGTCCGCATTACCAGAGGCGCATGATTAGGCGGGACGGTCGCCTGGGACTGATCCCGTGCGACAGGGGAGGCGGGTGCGGAGCCGCTGAGCGTCACTGTGATCCCCGAATCTCCGTCCTCGATCCGGTAGGCGACCTTCCGGGAGAGCTGGAGAACCACCCGCGCCACTTCCTTTTTGAACTGGCTGCCGCGGATCTGCATCACCGGCTCCGTGTTGACCATGAGCGGGGTTTTGCGCCAGCCATAGGCGGTGGCCTCGAGGTCGATCACCAACCGGGCCGGCGTCTCGATCAGCGAGGCCGAGTACTTGACGGATCCGGTGGTGCGGAGGATCACTGCCACCCCATCAGCCCGGGGTTCCACGGTGACCTCTTGGAGCTCCACGGGAGTTGTCCCGGTCAGAGTCTCCCCGGCCCCCGGGGCCGCGAGCCCCAGGACGAGGAGCGCACCCAGAATCGCTCTCCGCCGGTTCATCCGTGTCCTCCTTTTCAGTCTGTCTTCAACCGCACCACGACGCGGCTCGGAGCCTCCCCGGGCCGCCGGGTCACGGTGAACGTCGCGCTCTCCGATCCGATCTCCAGCACCGTCCCGTCACCGATGCGGTCCCCGGGTCGAAGAATATATCCCACCCCGTCCGGCGTCTCCACCAGCGCCAGCGGTCCCTGTCGCCCCTGGATAATCCCCACCAGCGTTACCGAGCTAACAGTGGTTCCCTTGGACCCCTCGGTAGCGCCCAGGGAGCGGAAGGGATCTCGCCGCCCCTTGGCCTCGTAGGGCTTCGGGGGGAGCGAGGGCAGCTCGGGCGCCTTGGGCGACGCCGTCGGCGCGGGTATAGCCGGGGCTGGAGATGCCGAAGATGGGGGAGGGGGCGAAGAGCTTCCCCCACATCCTCCAATAAAAAGCCCGATGAACGCCAGGGCGCACAGCCATCGAAGGCGCCGCCTAGCGATCACCTAGCTTCGCCCCCGGGGCTCCCTTCGGGGGCGCCGGCGGTGGGGCTCCCTCAGGGCGGAAGAGGTAGGTCGCCAGGGTCAAATCGGCCTTCACGGTTGCCGTGGGCCGTTCGGTCCCCTGGAGCTTGATGTCTGTCAGCGTGACGATCCGGGTGAGCCGGCTGAGTCGCTCGAAGAAGCTCCCCACCTGATGAAATCCCGCCTGGGCGCTGACTGAGATTGGCACCTCCAAGTAGATGTCCCTGGGCAGCGGTTCCTTCGGTTGGAACAGGCTCACCACCAGCCCGGCCTGAAAGGCCAGATCGGAGATCTGACGATAAAGCGTCGGAATCTCCTTCTCGCTGGGGAGCCGTTCCTTGGCGGCCTCCAGGCGCTCGCGGAGGCGGGCCGCCTCCTGGCGGAACCCGGCCAGGTCCCGGGCAATGGCGCGGCTCTGGCTGACCTCGGACTGGAGGGTGGCGTTCTTCATGCGGAGAGCGTCCACGTCAGCCAGCTTGGGGGAGAGAACCAAGAAGTACCCGCCGGCTCCAATGACGGCCAGGAGCAACAGTCCCAGGATGATCTTCTGAGATCGGGGGGCGTCAGTGATCGCCTCGAATGCCATCGCTAGAAGTCCTCGGAGGGGGGCACGCCCCCCCTCCGAACCTCCCCCCAAAGGCTGCGCGGGCAAAGCCCGCGCTTGAGCCGCGCGCAGCCTGGACCGTGGAGGGGTTTCCGCATATCACTAGATCGTCGCGCTGCAGGAGATTTCAAAGGTCACGATCCGCGGGGTCTTCTCGGGGTCTTGGCGGGAGACGACAAGGTCCACGTCCTTGAATTTCCCGGATCGCCTCAGGTTCGCCATGAAATCGGCCACCGCGGTGGAGGAGAAGGCTGAGCCGGCGAGCTTCAGCTGGTTCTGTTTCTCCTCCATAGTCGTAAGCCAGAGGTCCCGGGGGATGGCGGCGGCCACCGCATCCAGGAGGTAGACTGGCCGGGCCTGATCCCTGGCGAACAGGTCGAAGAGGCCAACCCGTCGTTCGAGATCTTCCTGTTCCTTCTTGAACCGGTGTCCTTCGGCGATGGCTGCTTTGAGCGAGGCCAGCTCCGTCTCGGCCTTCGCGACCTCGGATTGGAGCTGACCGGCTTCCCGGTTCAACGGGAACCAGTACCCCCCGATCCCCGCGATGGCGAGCGTGTAGAGGAGGCCGAAGAGCAACCCCAGGTCGGGAAGGCTCGAGACGCGGGTTGCGATCCCTGTTCGCCGGCGGGCGGGGGCCAGGTTGATCTTGATCATGTCAGCTTGTCACCGGGGCGCCGGATGCCCAGCCCCACAGCTACCGCCAGCATCGGGGCGGCGGCGTCCAACTCCTCGGCGGGGAAGCGGTCGGCGGGGGCCCGAACAGTCTGAAACGGCTTGACAACCTCCACGGGGACCTTCCAGTTCGCGGAGAGGAACGCGTCGATTCCCTGGAGTTTGGCGCAGCCACCCGAGAGCACGATCCGATCGATCCGCTCCGATTCTGGCAGGGAGGCGAAATAATCGAAGCTCCGCTTGATTTCCAGCAAAAGTTCCCAGGACACCGCCTCCAGAGTAGGCACCAGGTCGTCCCATCTCACCCCGGGGATCTTCAGGCCGCACTTGGCGGCCTCAGCCTGGCCCCAGGGAATGTTGAGCCGTCGAGCGATCGCCTGAGTGAAGTTATGTCCCCCAAAGGCGATGTCGCGGGCGAAGATCGACGCCCCGCCCCGGATCACGTTGATCTTCATGACCGAGGCCCCGATGTCGATGAGCGCCACCGCTTCCTGCCCCCGGTCCGGGTGGTTCACCTCGAACTGGTTCGCCAGGGCGAACGCGTCCACATCCACCACCACGGGGTTCACCCCGGCTCCCTCCACCACGGCCAGATACTCGTCGACCTTGGCCTTTTTCACCGCCACCAGGATGACCTCCATCAGACCGTCCTCTCCCTGCGACTCTCCCACCACCTGGTAGTCCAGGTAGACGTCGTCGATGGCAAAGGGGATGTGGTGCTCCGCCTCTAACGGGATCGCCTCGGCCAGATCTTTCGGGGTGGACTTGGGGAGCGAAATCTTCTTCATGATCAGGGAGTGACCGGAGATGCCGATGACGGCGTCGTTCCCCTTGACCCGAGCCTTGCCCACGGCCTCCTCGATGGCGTCCACGACCGTGGGGGGATCCTTGATGGTCCCCTCGCTGATGGCGTCGGGGGGGAGATCCACCATGGCGAAGCCATTCAGCTCGTATCGCCCGGCCTTTTCCCCGAGCTCCACGAGCTTGATGGCGCTCGACCCGATGTCGAGGCCAAAGGCCCTTTTCCTTCCGAACAGGCCCATCGGCCCACCTCTGCCCCGGAGTAGACTGCCAAGCATCAACTATCTCCTCTTAAAACCTGAAAAAATTATGGCGTCCAAAATTTTCAAAGTCAATTTTTTTCGCCTGCCAGAGAGAGTTTCCCCCTCGCATGAGCGGGGAGGGAAAGGGGCGGAGTGTCCGAGTGGGGAGTCAGGGTCCCCAGGCGAGGATCTGGAGCCAGCCCGGAGGGCCAGGCAGGCTGAACCCGCAGTTGTACGTGATGGTACCGCCGAACTCCGTGAGGTATCCCACAGGTGGGGCTGGCTTCTGCAGATTCTCTACGTTCGCGCCTTCCTCGATCATGGCGCCGAGAAGCTTGAGAGCGCCGGCGGTGGAGTCGATCTTTCCATGCGCGGCGATGAGCCCCGGCGCTTTGACGGCGAAGGTGCCGCCCCCGCCCCGGAGTGTGATGTCCCCGCCCGCCACGAAGAGAGTACCGGGGAGGTGGGGTTTGAGGGTGGGCGCCGAACCAGAGACGACGTCAATCTTTCCCGTGGCGATCAGGGTCACGCTCCACGGGTTATCGTCGGTCCCCGGGCTTTGCGCAATTCTGGTGTTCCCCTCGACGTAGTAGGTTCCTGCCAGATAGGATTTGTCGTCGTGATGGACCCACCGGTATTCCGCAGTCGGCGTCTCAAATTTCCAGCCCAGGGTCGGGTGCTCCTCCCCGTTTTTCATCTTGGCGATCTCAACGCCACCGCGGAGGATCCGACCATCCGGGTTCATTTCGTAAATCTCGTTCGCCGGCAGCTTCAGCTTGGCCTCAGCCAGGAACGCTGCGGGATCAATGGCGGGGATCTTTTTTTTCGGGAACCCCTTTCCGTAGATTCCCCCGATTGTCGCATCCTTCGACTTTTCGAATTTTTCGCTGGCGGTTGCCCTTCCGGTCACCGTCGCTTTCGACGTCACCCGGAGCTCGTCGTTGGAGTGGATGTTGCCGCAGATTCCCTCGACTCGCGCTTCTGTCCTGATATCCTTCCTGCCTGGGCCGCTCAGGATGGCGTCGTCAAGGACGAACTGGGTGGTCATGGTCGCCCTGAGGATTTTCTGGGCCGATCCGATCGTGGTCGTCCCCGTGGAGACCACCAAAAAAGTGTTGGCTCCGGCAAGCTGGTACTGGACGGTGTAGTTCCCCCCCCCCAGGGGCACAGTGCTGAAGGTCGATAGGGTTGCTAGGCTGGAGGTCGCATTCGCCTGCAGAGCAGGGGAGGCCAGGAGAGCGGCGAACCCCCGCTCCAGCCCGGCCTCGGCCAGGAATTGGGCCCGGACCTCCTCACGGTGGTTGGCCGCGATCTGGACCTCAGAGCTCCCCACGGTCAGGAGCGCGGCGGAGAGGGTTCCCAGGACCAGAAGGGCCATGAGCGCCAGGGGGAGGACTACTCCTCGTTCGTTCCGCCAGGGCTGCATCACAGTTCGCAGACTTGGTCTCATAATTCTTTTTCCACTGCGGTGCTCTCAACTCGGATCTGATGACGGACCGGGGAATTCCCGTGGCGATTACTCGGCCCGCATCGTTTCAAGGGTGGCACTCTGCGGCTGGATCCACCCTGCCCTCCAGGTGACGCTCACGGTGATTCTCGCCAGTTGGTTCGGCGGGCCCGTGGCCCCTTCCGGCGCGATCGTCCATGTTCTGGCGAACCCGGCCTCTGGAGTGTCGGCGCCGGCGGTGGGGCCCGGATTGAAGGGCTGATTTTTTAATTGCTCCAGGAGCTGTCTTGCGTAGGTCGTTGCCTTCGACTGGCCGCCGCTGGTGATGACGTTGAGCTGGCCGGCGGAAAGGGCGCTCATGAGCGCCAGCAGGCCGACGACGAGGATCGCCGCCGCGATCACCACCTCGACCAGAGTCATGCCACGCTGATCCCAAGCTCGTCCCATCACGCCCCCCTAGTTTCGAGACCACCGGGCCTTCGTAATCGTGATTACGGAAAACGCTCGCGCTCCAGGAGGTTGGCTGGTAGCAAGGAGCGGATCGTAGCCCCAGTCGCGGATCGGCGGATTCCGGTAATCCGAGGGCAAGAAGTCCTTTGTGGCCTGCTGGCTGTGCCAGAGGGCGACGATGGAGCCCCTGTAGTAGAAGGTCTTACCGCTCCAGTCCTCCAGGAAGCGGATGAGGTTCACCAACCCGCCGTTGTGGGTCCCAGGGACCGTCCCCGACTCCTCGTTGGGACCCAGGGCGAAGGCGGCATTCACCGTGGTGTTCGTAGCCGGCCTGAACGTTTTCTTTTTATCGCCTTTCGTATCGGAGTTGTTCGGCCCCCAGTTGTTGGAGAGGACGGTGATGGCATCGGCCAGGACGGCGGCCGGCTGCTTGTTCACCGTGTTGTAATTCCCCTGGATGTAGACCGGGTTCTCCGAGACGACGGTCAAGCCACCAGTCGGGAGCTGAGAGCCGTTCACCAGGCGGACGCCTTTACCGCCACCACCACCGCTCTTGTACACGTACAGTATGCCGTTTGGCGGCGCTTTCCCACTGGCCACCAGGGCAGCGATGTCTAGCTGGGTGACGTTGATGCTCTGATCCTCCCGTCCGTCATAGAAGGTCTTGGTGGTGATCACCCCAGGGTGGAGGAGGACCGGGTTGCCGCTCTTATCCTGGGCACTGCCGTCTTTGATGATCAGGTCCGCCTTGTAGTACAGCTTGCCCTCTTTCATCGCCGGGGTATCCTCGCCCTTACCTTCCTCGATCATCTGATGGGCAATCCCAGGCGCATCTGTTGGGCTCGGGTTGAAGAAAAGCTCCGGCACAGGCGGGATGAGCTCCTGGACCCCATGGGCGCTGTCCTGGACCTTGCCGTCGAAGCGCTCTATCGCCTTGTTCTTCCAGTCGTTGACCGACCACGGATCCCACGAATTGTTCGAATCCAGATCCTGTTTGAAATGATCGAAGTTCAGCGGCTTATACACCCCGCTGGCGTTCTTGATCTGCGGGGTGGTCCCATAGCCCGAGGCATCGGTTTTCCTATGGCGATTGATCTTCCCGGCGCTGGTGATCTTCGAGTCGAACTGGAGACTCCCCGTGTCACCCAACAGGTACATGTCGCTATTGGCATGGACCCAGCCCGTCACGGTCATGGGCGGGCCCGGGGTGATCTCCAGGTCCACCCCTTTCCCGTAGAAGACCCCGAACTGGAAGAGGGGGATTTCCAGGAGCTGGACGATCTGGGTGAGCCCGGCCCGGCTCCCCTGGGGTCCGGTCACCTCGGCGGTGATCTGATAGTCCGTCGCGATGGCGTTTAGCCCCAGGTAGGGCCCGCTGGCAACCGCCGTTTGATACGAATAGGGCGGCGCCGGCCTGACCCTTTGGACCTGGAAGGCGGCAAAGGAAAGCTTGCCGTTGGAAAGCGTCGGAGCCGTGATGGCGGCGAGATCAGCATCGGCAGGATTCAGGGTCTGCGCGAACACGTTCCTGAGACCCACAAAACCCGCCTCGAGCCCGGCCTCGGCCGCGTAAAAGGCGTCACTATAATCCCGCCAATTGGTCGCCATGGTCGTCTCGGTCATCGCGATCCCGAGGAGGGCGAGCCCCAACACCGAGAAGACGAGCAGGGCGAGGAGGGCGAGGGCGAGGACCGCTCCCTTCTCAGAGTTGACGGATCGGATCGCGTGAAACGGCTTCATGGCCACGTCCTTCCGTTTGCTCTCGTTAAAGATTCCTCGGGCGGATATCCGAGGTGATGATAAAGGTTCCCTTATTCAGGGCCGACGCCGATTGAACTGTAACGGTGATCGCGATCCGCCGGATGTTCGCAAGGTTTCCGGGCAGGTTCACCGGCGGTATCTCATTATTGCCCGCATCGAAGTAGCGAAGTTGAAAGGCTTGAACGCCATCCGCCAGTGATTGCGGTCCGCCCCCCTCGCCAGCATCCTTGGAGATCGTATTCGCATTCCAGGAAAATCTGATGGCCTTGGGCCGGCCCACCTGCGCCCCCTGAGGATAGAAGGCACCGGCCCCTGCAGTTATGGTGATCGTGGTGCCCGTGACCGACGAGACGGTGCGAGCCTCCCATTGACCGCCGCTAATGAGGTAGACGGTATCACCTGACTTGATGCCCGCGGCGCTGTTCACATTGAGGGTCTTATTCCCCGGATTCACATCGGCGGACAGGAGAGTCGATCCATTCGTGAGGTCGGCCCAGAAGGTGATGGAGATGGGGTCGGCAGCCGTGATCTTGGGTAATCCGGGAACCGTTGGAAACCCATCGCCGGCGAGCAGAAGATTCTCTTCCAACATCAGCATGGCCCCCCTTGCGGCCTGCTGAGTCTCGACTTGGTTGGCTGCGGCGAGGTAGATCGAGTTGCCGGTCGTATAGAGGGAAACGACCCCAGCCATGACCAATCCCATGATAGCGAGGGCCATCAGGAGTTCGAAGAGGGTGAACCCCCGCTGATCGAACCGAATGGCGCTGAACGGCCTCATGGAACTGTAATGCGCCCTGAGGGCGAGACGCTCACGGTGAGAGTGATCCCACCCGGGCCGGTAACGGTGAGCGTCCCGGTCTGGCTGGCGGTTCCAAACTGCGTAAAGATGGGACTGGTCCCGGCGTTGGTGGCCGTGACGTTATTCGGAAACCTGAAGGTCCCCGTAGTGTCGGTGCCGAGGCCGACCCAGGCTGCACCGCCGCATCCGCCCTGCAAGAACCGATATCCGCCCGCGACGAGCTGGACGCAGATATTTTGCCTGGTGGTGACCGCAAACTGTTTGGCTCGGTTCAGGCCGCTCTGAATCTCCGCAGCCCCGGTTCTGACGGTGGCAGCCTGGAGGTAACTGAGAAACAAAGGGGTGGTGATGAGAGCTACGATGCCGATGATCGCTATGACGAAAAGAAGTTCTAGCATAGAAAAGCCCTGAGAAACGCCGGCACGGCTGCCTCGCAAATGATGCATAGCCCCAAGCAAGGGGGAGTTAGCCCTAATCCGAAAATAACTCACGCAGAACCTTTTCACGCACCAGGAGCGCGGCTGACAGGGTTCCCAGGACCACGAGCGCCATGAGCGTCAGGGGGAGGACCACCCCTCGTTCGTCTCGCCAGAGCGCCAGCACCGCTTGCCGGAGTCGTTTCATAGGGTAGGTCCTCCTCCTAAAGATTCCGCGGTCTCACCTGCGAGGTCATGGTGCGAAGGCTCCCGTCACTCCCCTGGGTGGTGAGGCTGATCTGGATCTCCCGGATCTGGCCGGGGATCGGGGGTAGGGCCAGGGGTGCTCCATTGACGTCGAAATAGGCGAACGTCAGTGCTGTCACGTTGTCGACGATAGCCAGGCCGTTCCGGGCGAGGGAACCTGCGCTCACTGCGTACGCTACCGTCTCCACCGACCTGACAATGGCTGGCGTCGAGGGGCCTGGGTAACTGTTCGTGAGCGCCGTGGCCAAGGGGAGAGCGGTGCCGGTGGTGTACCCGGCCGCGATCTGTTTGACCTCTCTTGTGACTCCGCTCGCGATGTAAACCCATTCGCCCGCGGTGAAAGCGTTGCCGCCGACCCACCCCGTAGTCCGGTTGACGATAATCTGGGTGTCCCCGGAGTTGGCATTCTGCGCCAGGGTGATTTCTTGCCCGGCGGTGTTGAGAGTGTCCGCATCGATATCGGCGAGAAAGGTGATGCTGGTGCTGTCGGCGACGGTGATCGCGGCCCCGCCCCCGTTGACCGCGCTCCAGTAGGCCCCGATCAGACGAAGCTCGGTGGCCATCCGGTCAAGGCCGGCGCGGGCGCCAAGCTGGGCGTCCTCCAGCGAACTGGCGCGCGTATAGGTTTGGAGGGAGACTTGGTAGACTCCGACGACGGCCGTGACCATCACCCCCAGCATGGCGATGACGATGAGCAGCTCCGCCAACGTATAGCCGTCTTCTCTGGTGAACCGCGCCATGTTCCGCGCCCTCCTCTCACGGCCGCGCGGCGATGATGGTGTTGATCACGAGGCTCTCCTGGCCGATCCCGGTCTCTTTGGGGAGATTGAACAGTATAGTCACCGTGACGGTCTTCATATTCGCCGCCGGGACCCCGGTCTGGACTCTCACTTGCCGGCTGAAGTTTGGGAACCCCGGGATGGCTCCGAAGCCTTCGTCCGGAAGCGGTGCGGGCGCGTTGGGAGCGTTCGGGAGAATCTGATCCACGGCCGGAGGTCCCACGATGTACTGGAGCCGCTTCAGCTCTTCCAGCCGCTGCTGGGCGAGCATGGTCGCGGTCGATACGTAATGGCCCCGAGTGACAGCGGCCTGGCCAAAGGGGAGGCTTGCGGCAATCCCGCCGCTTTGAACCCCCCCCACCGCCGCTATCCCCAGGAGAGCAACGGTGAGGATCGCCATGGCGATGAGGACCTCGACAAGCGTGAAGCCGCGCTCCCCCATGGGACTCCTCGTCACGGGATCTGAATGCGGCCCGAAGGGGCGACGACGACGTTGAGGGTCGAAGAGCCCTGGGCGTTCCGTACAGTGATGGTGCCTCCGCCCGCGGTCCCGAGCGAATTGAAGGTCGGGTTGGCTGTTACGCCGGTGATCACAGCCTGATTTTCCAGCCGCATCCAACCGTTGTTATCGGTCCCAGACCCTCTCCAGCAGCGACTGCCATCAGTGCAGAGGACATCTCCCGCCACCGCTGTGGTAAACAGAAAACGGATCGTGTTGGCGGGAAGAACGGCTGGAGAATTGACCTGGACGGGCCGGTTTCTGGCGATGGCGAGCTGGCGGGCTTGGTTCAGGAGGGTGGCGACCTGCTGGGCGGCCCCCCGGGTCTGTTGGGCTTGGACAAAGCTTAGAAATAAGGGGGTGGCAGTGATGGTGATAATCCCGATGACGGCGATCACCACCAGGAGCTCAAGCATGGTGATGCCGCGCTGACAGCTCACCGAAATCCTCCCAGGTACCATCGGAGTAGCCCTTCGCCCCAGAACAGGCTCACCGCGGAGCCCACGGCAATGAACGGGCCGAACGGCACGGGGTCCTTCCGCCGCCGCCGTCCGCTGGCTAAGAGCGCGACCGCCACGAGGCCCCCAAGGAACACCCCGAAGAACAACGCCACGAGAGTGAGCTTCCATCCGAGAAAGGCCCCCACCATGGCGGCCAGCTTCATGTCCCCTCCCCCCATCCCGCCACCGCTCAGGAGGATAATGACGAAGAAGATCCCTCCTCCGATCAGGATCCCTATCAATGAGTCCCCCCAGGACAGGCGGGGTGTCAGAAAGCTGGTCAGAAATCCCACCACGATCCCCGGCAGGGTGATTCGGTCCGGGATGAGCCCGTGCTCCAGGTCGATGGCGGTGATGGCCACCAGCGCCGAGAGGAAGAGCAGTGCGGGGGGTAACGCCAGCGTGAGGCCGAAGTGACGGAGGCTCAGAGCGAACACGACCGCGGTCACCCCTTCCACCACCGGATACCGCCACCCGATGCGGCTCCCGCAGTCCCGGCAGCGCCCCTTGAGCCAGAGATAGCTTAGCAGGGGAAGGTTGTCGAACCACCGGATCGGCGCCATGCAGGCCAGGCAGCGGGAGGGGGGGGTCACGACGCTCTCTTTTCTCGGGAGCCGTGTGATCACCACGTTGAGAAAGCTTCCCACCACAGCTCCCAGCAGGAGCGCGCCGAACATCGCGGGCGTCACTGCTGGGTCACCCGGCGCTTCACCAGCGGGGGAAGCTGGCTAGCCATGCGGGGGTCCAACCGCTTCAGGGCCTCGTCGTACTCTTCCTGAGCGGAACCGGCCTTCCCCAGATCCAGATAGACCTGCGCCAGGCCGAAGCGCGGCTCAGGGGCATCTGGCTTGAGTTCGATGGCCCGGCGGTAATGCTCGGCGGCCTCAGCGGAATTCCCGAGATTGGCCAGCGCGGCGCCGAGGTTCGTGTGAGTCCCGACGTGGGCCGGGTTGAGCCAGATCGCCCGCCTGAGGTGTTCGATCGCCTCGTCCGGCTTGCCCTGGCGGATGAGCGCCACGCTCAGGTTATTCAAGGCGTCGACATCGGCGGGGTATCGCTCAAGCACCTGCTGTAAGTGCCAGACGGCCTCTGACGGTCGGCCGGCGTTGACCAACGCGAGACCCAGATTCCCGTGGGTTTTTACACGGTCGGGCCTGAGGGCGAGTGCCCGTTCAAAGTGCTCGATCGCCAGCGCCCCGTGGCCCTGGTTGACGAGAAAGGCCCCCAGGTTGCCGTGGCAGACGGCGCAGTCCGGGGTGAATTCGACGGCATATCGCCAGAGCGTGTCAGAATCCCGCCACACCTGAATCTGCTGCCCTGTGAGGAACGCAAGGCCAACGAACCAGACCGCGACCGTCCCCGCCGTCAGGCGGGCAAACGACGGCCTGACTGTCCCGCTTGCCCTGGCTCGGAGAACGGCGCACACACCCGCCCCGACGAGCAGGGCCCACCCGAGGCAGGAGAGGTAGCTGTAGCGGTCGTGGGCAAGTTGGTGTCCTGAGTGGAAAGGGATCCCGCTCACCGGCGCCAGGATCACCCCATAGGAGACCCAGACGGCTAACCCTGCGGGCCACCGACGTCGGAGGAGCCAGAGTCCTCCGGTGAGGATCCCCACCGCGATCGCGCTCAGGAGAAACGGCGGAGCGAGCGGGCTCACCCGTGCCGGCAGCTCGTGGAGAGGCGAAAGGCCCAGGGGGAGTAGAGTCTTCCAGAAGTAAAACCAGAGGCTGTAGAACGCCATCGCCATCCGCGCGGGGAGGGGGTATGGCTCCAGTGGGGTGAGGTACTTGTTGACCCAGACCGCGTAGAGCGCCATGCCTCCTCCGGCCAGCGCCAGAAGCAGATAGGGCACCTTCTCCCCCCACACCTTCCGCACGGCGGACCCTCCCCATTCGCGCGGCCCGCCAAGCCGCCGCAGCGGGTAGATATCCAGCAGGATCAGGACGAAGGGGAGTGTCATCACAATGGACTTGGACAAAACTGCCAGGGCGTAGAACCCCACCGATCCGGCCAGCAAGCGCCGACGCCTGGCCCCTTCCGCCTCCGTTGCCTTGAGGTAGGTCAGGATCGTGAGCAGGAAGAAGAGCCCGGAGAGAACGTCGCGGCGCTCGGTCGCCCACGCCACTGATTCGGCCCGCAACGGGTGAATGGCGAAGAAAAGCGCGGAAGCCCCGGCCCCCAGGCGGAGCGTGGTTGCTCCCAGTCCCTTTGTGGCCAGCCCGAGCAGACGAAGAGCCAGGAGGTAAAACACGCCGGCGTTGGCCGTGTGGAGCAGGAGATTGGTGAGATGATAGCCCACCGGATTCATCCCCCACAAGAGATAGTCCACGCCGAACGTCATCCAGGTCAGCGGGATCCAGTGCCCCATCAGGACCGATGTGAACATCCACCGGAGCTGAGGCCATCCGAGTCCCCGGTAGTCTGGATTGTTGAGCAGGTTGACAGGGTCGTCCCACTCCACGAAACCGTTCCAGAGGGCTGGCGAAAAGACGATCAGGGTGACCAGCGCGATTGAGAGCGGGAGCCCCCCGCTGCTGAACAAGAAGCCGACCAGGCGCGTCCGGAGGCGAACGATGTCGGGCACCCTCACCGCTCAGGATCTCCGATAGCGGCGACTGAGGCTCTGAAACTGCTTCTGGCGTACGCAACCGCTCCGATGCAGAAGCACACGGAGCAGTAACCACAAGATTTCTATTCCATACCGGAGGCTGGCCCCAAAGCTGGCCGATGAAGCTTCGGGGAAGTAGCGGGTCGGCACCGGTACCTCACCGATTCGGAATCTCTCATGCGTGAGCTGGGCGATGATCTCCTGATCGAACACGAACTTGTCGGAGTTCATCTCGAAGTTCACCGTCTCGAGCACCTCGCGCCGATACGCCCGATACCCCGTGTGATACTCGGAGAGATGGAGACCGAAGACGACGTTTTCAGCCCGCGTCAGGACTCGATTCGACACGTACTTCCACCAGGGCATGCCTTGCGCCACCGGCGAGCGGCCCAGCGTACGGGAGCCTAGCACCACATCCGCCTCACCCCGCACGATGGGCTCCACGAGGGTCGGGAGCAGGGAGGAATCGTACTGGTAGTCGGGATGGACCATCACAACGACCTGGGCGTCGGTCCTCAGCGCTTCGCGGTAACAGGTTTTTTGATTGGCTCCGTAGCCATAGTTCCTGTCGTGCACGAAGATCTCGAGGTCGAGGTCTTTGGCAATCTTGAGGGTCTCATCGCTGCTGCCATCATCCACCAGGATTACCACGTCCACCAGATCCCGCGGCAGCTCCTCATAGGTGAGCCTGAGCGTCCGCCCCGCGTTAAACGCCGGCATCACCACAGCCACGTTGGCGTGCGTGAGGGCGCGCTCGGCAGGCCCGATGTCAAGAATGGCGACGCTGGCAGGCGCTTCCATCGCTCGCGCGCTGCTGAAGGCATTCACGATGGAAGCGCCTGCCGCAGGAGAGAGCAGGGGTGGGCGGGGCCCACGTGGGGAGGGCCCTCGCTCTCAGAGCAACCTACGGAGCCTGAGCGGAAGTACTGTCGCCAGCGGCAGAGACGGTAAACATCCCATTGGCGGCCGTCGAGTACGAATAGGCAGCAGGCCAACCCCCGGCACCCGGTGGCGTTGGAATCCTCACCATCCAGGGACCGGCCGAGGGAGTGCCTGCTGTGGCCGTAAGGGCAGCCAGAGCTGAAGGGAGGCCCCCTGTCTGGGCGCCGAAGGAGGAGACGGCCCCAGCCAGGGTCCGGACATCCGCCTGGGCCTTGGCGATCCTCGACTGCGCGTTCATGTTGCTGTAGACCGGGATGGCGATGGCCGCGAGGATCCCGATGATGGCCACCACGATCATCAGCTCGATGAGCGTGAAGCCGTGGTGGTTACCGAAACTTATGCGCTTTCTCCACTTCATCATGACAGTCAGCCTCCTTTTGGGCTATTTCGGACCCGCCGGGCCCAGGCTAGGGCCGAGAATCCCAGATCCTCCGGCTCTTTGGAGGATCTAGACAACCCCTTTCCTCCGGGGCCAAGGCAAAATACATGCAGGTTCAATGCCAGGCTGTGTTGCTCAGGTGTCAGGATGATACAAGGAGATAAATAATCGAAAAATTTAAAATAATCTCGACTACCAGGATGATCCCTTGCTAGAGTGTTTTGGGGGAGTGCCCCAATTTGTTTAAAAGCTGCCCCAAAAAGTCACCACTCGAAAAGTTGCAGAAAAGCCACCTTCTCCGGATAGTGGCCTCTCGAGGATGATGGTTCAGACGGCCGAAGCGCCGGGCAGCGGTGGCGCCAACTGCACCGCTCTCTGGTCGGTCGGGGGGCACTTCTCGCTGCGTGTCAGCCCTCAGGGGGTTGAGCGAAACGTCCGGGCACGTGCAGATTGTGCTTTTGAAGCTTGTAGCGGAACTGGCGGAAGGTGAGCCGGAGGAGTTCGGCGGCCCGCGTCTGCACGCCCTTTGACCGCTCAAGGGCTTTCGTCAGGAGCCTCAGCTCGAGTTGGTTCAGCGTGCTGTCCAGATCCAGCCCCTCCTCAGGGAGATCGAAGTCCATGCCCTGGGGCTGGCGCTGACGGCGCACCGAGTCGGGGAGCGCCTCAGCAGTCACGATCTCCCCCGTGCCGAGGACGATGGCCCGTTCGATGACGTTCTCCAGCTCCCGGACGTTGCCGGGCCAGTGGTAGCCCTCCAGGACCTGCAACGCCTCGGGCGTAATCCCCTTGATCTCCTTGCCGAAGTTGAGAGCGAACTTTTGCAGGAAGTGGGTGATGAGGAGCGGGATGTCCCCCCGGCGCTCGCGGAGCGGCGGGAGATGGATCGGGACCACGTTCAGCCGGTAGAACAGGTCTTCGCGGAGGATGCCGTCGGCCACCGCCTTCTCGATTTCCCTGTTGGAGGCCGCGATGAGGCGGACGTCTACCGCGAAATCCTTGGTGTCCCCCACGCGGCGGACCTCTCTCTCCTGGATCGCCCGATGCAGCTTTATCTGGACGGACGGGGGGATTTCCGTGATCTCATCGAGGAAGAGGGTCCCTCCCTCGGCCTCCTCGAAGAGCCCGCGCTTGTTCGCCACGGCCCCCGTGAACGACCCCCTCAGGTGTCCGAACAGCTCAGACTCCATCAGCCCTTCGGGCATCGCCCCACAGTTGACCGAGACGAACGACTTGTTCCGCCGTGGGCTGTTGATGTTGAAGTGGATGGCCCGGGCCACCAGCTCCTTTCCCGTCCCGCTCTCCCCCGTTATCATCACCGTGGAAGAAGTGGGCGCGATCTTTTGAATGGTCTCGAAAACCTCTTTCATCCCTTGACTCTTCGCGATGATCCCCTCGAACCGATTCTGAAAGTTTGCCACGAGGCTCTGGAGGCGGATGTTCTCGTCGAGGAGTCGTTTCCGTTCCAGGGCGTTTTTGACGATGAGCTTGAGCTCCTCGACCCTGAACGGCTTGGTGATATAGTCGTAGGCGCCGAGCTTCATGGCCTCCACTGCGGTCTCGACGGAGGAGAAGGCGGAGATCATAATCACGGCGGTCTCGGGGGCCGAGTCCTTCACGGCTTTGAGGATCTCGAGGCCGTCCACTTTCGGCATCCGGACGTCGGTGATGACGAGGTCGAACGGCTCCCGGCGCACCAGGTCGAGGGCCTGCTCGCCCCGCTCGGGCACGGTGACCTCGTACCCCTCCTTTTTCAAGATGAAGGTGAGAAGCTCTCGCATGCTCTTCTCGTCGTCCACCACCAGGATTCGGGCGTGGGCCATTTTCGTCTCGTGGGTTAGAGTTCCGGGCTGGGGAGGCTCAGGACGAGAGTTACCCCGGCCCCCGGAGCGTTCCGGACCTCGATCTCCCCCCCATGGTCTTCCACCACTCGCTGGACCAGAGCGAGACCGATCCCGCTTCCCCCGGCCTTTGTGGAGTAAAACGGCTCGAAGATATGGGGCAGGTCCTCGGGGCTAATCCCGCTCCCGGTGTCCCCGATCTCCACCTCGACCCATCGGCTGTTTCCGTTCCAGCGGCTCCGGGCCGCCACGCGGAGATCTCCGCCCTCTGGCATGGCCTCCACCGCGTTCAGGCAGAGGTTCCAGATGGCCTGACGTATCTGCTGCGCGTCCAGGCACGCGGGGACTCGCTCCTCGTAGTCCCGGACCACTTTCGGGCGGGCCGGATGGTCCCGATGCTCCAGGAGGAGAAGCACCTCGTCCAAAATTTCCGCCAGGTTCACGGGCCCGAGCGCGGGGGGAGTCGGCCGAGCATAATCGAGAAACTCCTTGATGATGCCGTTGAGGCGGTCAGACTCGCGAAGCACGATCCCCACTAAACGTGCCCGGAGCTCATCCGCTGGCAAGTTCCGCGCCAGCACCTCGATGGCCCCTGAGAGAGAGGCCAGGGGGTTCCGGATCTCGTGGGCGATGTTGGCGGCCAAGCGTCCGATCGCAGCCAACCGGTCAGCCTGCCGCATGCGCCCCTCCATCTGTTTGATCTCGGTGAGGTCCTGGCACACTCCGATCACCCCCACCAGCTCCCCCTGGCTGGAGGTGAGGGGCCAGAAGGAGATCCCGAGCGGAACCTGGCGGCCACCCTTGCGCATGAGGAGGGTCTCGAACCGGCGAATCTGCCGCGCATCTGTGGTGACCGTGGTCCGGATCTGCTCGGAGGCAAGGCTCTGGCCGAAGATGATCTCCCAGGGTTGCCCCAGGGCCTCCTCGGTTTTGAAGCCCGTGATCTCTTCCGCGGCCCGGTTGAAGGCGGTGATCTGACCGGCCTTGTTCAGGGCAATGAGTCCCGAGCCCACGGAGTTGAAGATCAAATCCATGTAGGCCTGGAGGTCGTTCAGATCCCTCTGCCGATCCTCCAGGGCTTGTTGGACCCGAAGGGCGCGCCCAGCCAGGGATCCGATCAGAATGGCCGCCACCAGCAAGACGCCGGTGTTGGTGAACATGGTCACGACTTCGAGAGAGGTGACCTCGGTGGGCTTCATAAAGAGGCTCAGCGGAAAGACGGTCCGCCCCAGGATCAGCCCCGCGTAGAGCAGGCTGGCCAAGCCAGCGATCACGATTCCGCCCGGTCGCGAGAGGATCACGCCGGCCGTGACGACGGAGAGGATATAGAGCGATGCGAAGATGCTTTGGGCGCCCCCGGTAACCGAGACGATGGCGGTTTCCAGCACGATATCCAGGGTGAGCTGGAGCCATGCGAAGCGCGGGAGGTTGGTCACGTTGGGGAGCGCGAGGAGAAACGCCACGGAAGCGATGGCGCCGATGAGACAGAGCGTAAAGAAGGGAGCGTTGTAGGGGACAGCAAACCACCCGCTCCAGAAAGCATCGATCACCAGGAGCAGCCCAGCTAGCCAGAGCCGCCCCCAGCCGAGCCTCCGGAGGTAGACCGAGAGGGTGGGAGCCTCGAACACGGGCATGAGCTATCTAATAACTGTGACCAGCTTAAAGATCGGGAGGTACATGGCCACCACCATGCCCCCGATCACTACCCCCAGGAAGACGATCATCAGGGGTTCCAGGAGGGCTGAGAACCCACGGACCGCCGTGTCCACCTCCTCGTCGTAGAAGTCGGCGATCTTCGCCAGCATGGTGTCCAGGGCCCCGGTCTGCTCGCCGACGTTGATCATCTGGATCACCATCGGGGGGAACACCCCCGAGGCCTTGAGGGGCTCGGCCAACGTCCTGCCCGCCGTCACGGAGTCTCGAGTGGCCAACACCGCTTTCTCCACCACCGCGTTGCCGGCGGTCCGGGCCGTGATGCGGAGCCCTTCCAGGATTGGAACCCCCGCCAAGACCAGGGTTCCCAGGGTGCGCGTGAAGCGGGCCACGGCGACTTTCCGGACGAGCGTTCCGAAAATGGGAAGCCTCAGGAGGGAGGCGTCGATCAGCAACTTGCCTCCGGCGGTCTTGTAGTAGGCCCGGATGGCGAAGACGACCCCAGCGATCCCGGCGATGATCAGAAGGATGAACCGCTGGACCAACTCAGAGAGCCAGACCACGATTTTGGTGGGGAGCGGGAGACCGGCGCCCAAGGATGAAAACATTTTGGAGAACACGGGGATGACAAAGATCAGCATGAAGATCACCACCCCCACGGCGACGCCGGCGAGGGTCATGGGGTACATCATGGCAAACTTGATCTTCTGCTTGAGGGACGCGGCTTTCTCGATGTACACCGACAGCTGCTTGAGCATCGTGTCCAGGACCCCCCCCGACTCCCCTACCGCCACCAGGCTGGTGAAGAGATCGTCGAACACCTTGGGGTGCTTTCCGAAGGCGTCGGCGAGGGTTGAACCCGACTCCACCTCGCGCGCCGACCGGGCCGTCACCGCCCGGAGATTCTTGGACTCGCTCTGCGCGGCCAGGATGTTCAGGCACTGCACCAGCGGAAGCCCCGCGTCGATCATGGTGGAGAACTGGCGGGTGAAGATGGCCAGCTCCCGGGCCTTCACCCTGCCGCCGAGCCCCGCCATCCATGACTTGGGCTCGGCCTTCTCCCTGATGCGGGTGACGAGGATCTGCCTCTGCCTGAGTTCCGCGACAGCCCTGGCGCGATCCGAGGCCTCTATCTCTCCTGCCGTGGATCCCTGTGAAGTGCGTCCCTGATAGGCGAAAACCGGCATGGCAATTCTCCCCTACCGTCGCCCGAAGGGGGAGGCTCTTTCCGGTGCGGCCGTGCCGATGGGCGGCCGGGGCGCTCCCCCGCTGGAGAGGAGCTGCTGAAGCTCATCGGGGAGCGTGGTACGGGTCAGGGCCTCCTCGTGGGTGATGAGACCGTTCAGGATCAGCTCGACGAGCGACTGGTTCATGGTCCGCATCCCGAACTTCTGCCCCACCTGGATGACGGAGTAGATCTGGTGGATCTTCCCCTCGCGGATTAGGTTGCGGATGGCCGGGGTGGTCACCATGATCTCTAAGGCCATGACGCGGCCGCGACCATCGACGCGGGGGAGGAGCTGCTGGGACAGGACTCCCTCCAGCACCAGCGAGAGTTGGGACACGACGTGGGGCTGCTGGTGGGGGGGGAAGACGTCGATGATGCGGTTCATGGTTTGGGCGCAGGAATTCGTGTGCAGGGTGGCCAGGGTGAGGTGGCCGGTCTCGGCGATGGTGAGAGCCGCCTGGATCGTCTCCAGGTCGCGCATCTCGCCGATCAACACGACGTCGGGATCCTGACGAAGGATGTGCTTCAGCGCGTTATGGAAGGACTGGGTGTCGGCGGCGATCTCGCGCTGGTTCACCACGCACTTTTTGTGCTGGTGGAGGTACTCGATGGGGTCCTCGACGGTGATGATGTGATCGGCCCGCTCGCTGTTGATCTTGTCGATCATCGCGGCCAGCGTCGTCGACTTGCCGGACCCCGTGGGGCCCGTGACGAGCACCAGCCCTTTCGGGCGCTCCATGAGCTGCGCGACGACGGGGGGAAGGCCCAGCTCCCCGAAGGTGCGGATCTTGAACGGGATGGCCCGGATGGCCGCAGCCATGGCGCCGCGCTGCCGGTAGACGTTGCAGCGGAAGCGGGAGAGGCCCTGGACCCCGAAGGAGAGGTCCAGCTCGTTCGTCTCCTCGAACTGCTGCCTCTGGGCTTCGTTGAGCAGGCCGTAGATCAGCCGCTGTGTCTCCTGGGGGGTGAGGACCGGGAACTCGGTGAGGGCGAGCAACCTGCCGTGGACGCGGATCCGCGGGTGGGCCGCGGCCGTGAGGTGGAGGTCAGAGGCCTCCCGCTCGATCATGACGGTCAGCATCTCATGCAGCGTCGCCGCCATCTGACAGTGCCTCCCTTCGTGTCGCCCTGGGGCCTCTGGCCAGGAGCCTCACTCGAGGGTCACCCGGAGGATCTCCTTCACCGTGGTGATCCCCTCGATGACCTTCACGAGGCCAGCCTGACGCAGGGTTTTCACCCCCTGCTGCGAGGCCACCTCGCGGATTTCTGACAAGTTGGCTCCGCGCAGGATCAGGTCCCGAATCTCCTGAGTGACTGGCATCACCTCGAAGAGGGCGATCCGCCCCCGGAGCCCGGTGAAGTTGCAGCGCTGACACCCCTTCCCCTTGTAGAGGAGGATCTTCCCCAAGCCCTGGGGAACGTGGCCGTAGGGGGCCAGGCTCTCCTCGTCAGCCTCGTAGGGCTCCTTGCACTGGTTGCAGACCACCCGTGCCAACCGCTGGGCCACGATCTGGAGGAGCGAGGAAGCCACGAGAAAGGGCGGAATCCCCATGTCGACGAGGCGGGTGATGGTCGAGGCGGCATCGTTGGTGTGCACCGTGGAGAACACCAGGTGCCCGGTGAGGGCCGCCCGGATGGCGATCTGGGCGGTTTCCAGATCGCGGGTCTCGCCGACGAGGATCACATCGGGATCCTGGCGGAGGAACGATCGGAGAACCGCCGCAAAGGTTCGCCCGATCTCCTCATGGATCTGGACCTGGTTGATTCCCTTGAGGTTGTACTCCACCGGATCCTCGGCGGTCAGGATGTTGATGTCCGGGTTGTTGATGGCCTGGATCGCCGAGTAGAGGGTGGTGGTCTTTCCGGATCCGGTTGGGCCGGTAATCAGGACCATGCCGTGGGGACTCTGCAGGACCTTGTTGAACTGCTCCAAGCTCCACGGGTCGAACCCGAGCCCGGTCAGGTCCAGCGTCACCGCCTCCTTGTCCAGAATCCGTAAGACGATCTTCTCCCCGAAGATGGTCGGAAGCGTGGAGACGCGGAGGTCGATCTCGCGGCTCGCGTAGCGGAACTTGATGCGACCGTCCTGGGGAAGCCGACGCTCGGCGATGTCCAAATTGGACATGATCTTCACGCGGGAGAGAATGGCCGGCTCCAGGCGCTTGGGCGGGGTCATCATCTCCTGGAGCACGCCGTCAATCCGGTACCGGACCCGGAACACCTTCTCGAAGGGTTCCAGGTGAACGTCCGAGGCCCCCCGCCTGACGGCGTCCGACAGGATCAGGGTCACCAGCCGGACTACCGGGACCTCCTCGGCGGCCTCCTTCAGCCCGAAGACGTCCATCGTGGTAGGGGCGCCCTCGGCCTCGCCCTCGAACACCGCCATATGGGCGGTCTCCCTCTCCATGGCGCTGATCACCTCGGAGATGGCTGAGGTCTGAATTTCGTAGATCCGCTCGATGGCCTTCCGGATAGCGCCCCGGGAGGCCACCACCGGCAGCACTTGGAGGGTGGTCATAAAGGCCACATCGTCCAGGGCGGAGATATTAGTGGGGTCAGCCATAGCCAGGGTGAGGACGTTATTTGTCCGCTTCACGGGGAGGATTTCGTACTTCCTGGCGATCTGGGCGGGGATGAGCTTGATGACGTCGGGGTCAATATCGAGCTGGGAGAGGGTGATGGAAGGGATCCCGTACTGCAGGGAGAGGAACTCGATGAGCTGCTCCTCGTTGATCGCCCCCAGGCGGACAAGAATTGATCCCAGCTTCTCGTTGGAGCCCTTTTGCTCGCTGAGGGCCCGCTGGAGCTGCTCGAGGGAGATCAGCCCGTCGGCCACCAGGAGGTCACCGAGACGTCGGCTCACCGGTTGACCGATCGTCTTCTCTTCAGCCATCGTGCCCCAATCCCTCTGAGCGGATCATTCTATTGTGCCGCGCGAAGGCGGGTCAACGTTTCAGTAAACGCTTTGAACGCCTCGTCTTGGTAGAGGACGAACACGATCTTCTGGAGACTGGTGGCGCGGCCCTTGAGGTGCTCCTGCACCGCTCCCAGCATGGCCTCGGCGGCCTGGCCGGGGGGGAATCCCCCCACCCCGGTTCCCAGGGCGGGGAAGGCGACGGAGGTGAGCTTGTGTTTGTCGGCGATGGCGAGACTGGATCGTGTGGCTTGGGTGATCTTCTGGGCATCGGTCCTGAGGTCCTGGCCCATGGCGGCCGCGTGAATCACGTGGGTGGCTGCCAGGTTCCCCGCTGTGGTCAGGACCGCCTCCCCGACCTCGATGGGCCCCTGGCGGACCGCCTCCTCTTCGATGATGACTCCCCCTTTTTTCTTGATGGCGCCCGCGACCCCCGCCCCCATCCAGAGATGGGAGTTGGCCGCGTTGACGATGGCGTCCACCTCCCAGTCGGTGATGTCCCCTCGCTCGATGATGATGTCGGTGCGCCCGACTTTGACTTTCATGCGTTAAGGTTCCTTGCTACGCTCGGGACTGCCCTTTTGTCTGCGGTGATCCACCTCGCGAGCCTTGACGGCCTCCCAGGCGCAGTCCAGCGCTTCGAACGGGGCGTCGGAAAGGCGTACGCCGCCGGCAGTCATTTCTGCCTCCATCTCGGTGAAGCGCCGCCTGAACTTTTGGACGGCCTGCCGGAGGCAATCCTCGGCGTCCAGGTCGAGAAGGCGGGCGACGTTCACCAGCGAGAAGAGGAGGTCCCCAAGCTCCTCCCGCATTTGCGCGCGGTCTCCGCGCCCCAGCGCCTCGTCCAGCTCGCCAATCTCCTCGCGGACCTTCTTCCACGCTGTCTCTACGCTGTTCCAGTCGAACCCCACCCGTGCTGCTTTCACCTGAGTTCGTTGGGCCCAAAGGAGAGCCGGCAAACTTCGCGGGACCCCGTCCAGCACCGAGCGGGGCTTTCCGTCTCCGACGGCCTCGGACTGCTTGATAGACTCCCATTGGGCCAGGGCCTCCTTGGCGGACCTCACGGTGCGGTTACCGAAGACATGCGGGTGACGGCGGACCATCTTCCGAGTGAGCCGTTGGAGGAGGTCCGCCATGGTGAATTCCCCGCGTTCCCGCCCGATCTGGGCGTGGAACACGATCTGGAAGAGGAGGTCCCCAAGCTCCTCGACAATGGCCTTTTGTTGCCCTTCCTCCAGGGCTTCGACAACCTCGTAGGCTTCTTCGATCAGGTAAGGTTTGAGGGAATCCCGGGTCTGCTCCCGGTCCCACGGACATCCCCCCTCCCCCCTGAGGCGATCCATGACGGCAAGCAACGATTCAAACAGAGATCCGACAGGCTCTGACATCGCGAGCTCCTTGTAGAGTAAACCTCATTATACACAAGGGAAATTTGGGCTCCAACCTGTTTCCGACATCCCGTGGGTTCCGGTAAGAGCGGAGTGGACGCGCGAGGCTCGGGGCCAGCTCCGGGAAAACGCCGGCTCGCTACCGGCGATATCGCGCAGCGCCCCGGTCCTCCTTTCGGTGGATCGGAGCATCACCCAGGTGGATCACTGCCCTACCCGATGTCTTGGAAGAGCCCAAATAGTAAAGAGAAATAGGTCGGCGCGATCGAACGCCCCCTCACCACGCGCGCCGGCGTGGAACC
>CAYJUC010000009.1:0-16156 GCA_964372605.1 uncultured bacterium
ACACGATCCCCTTCGAAACCCGGAGCCCCATGGTGACCAGCGGGATCCGGATCGGGACTCCGGCGGTCACCACCCGTGGCATGAAGGAGCCCGAGATGGCCCGGATCGCGACCCTGATCGACCGGGTGCTCACCCGCCCGGGTGACAGCTCGGTGGAAACGGCGGTCCGGCGTGAGGTGCAGGACCTGACCTCGCGGTTCCCGCTCTATCCCGACCGCTTGAAAGGCTAGCGCCGTGGCGATAACCGTCGCATCCCGGCGTTCTCGCTCGTCGCCGAAATGTCGCCGGAGGCATCCTCTACGGGCACCCAGTCCCGCGAAGCGGGCTGGGTCGCTACAACCGCGTACGCCTCCGGTCGGCTCCTCCCTCGGGCCTTGGGCTGCTCGGTTCTCGCCACGGCGAGCAAGAGGCTAATGCGATGAAATGCCCGTTCTGCGGCCATACCGAGGATCGGGTGGTGGATTCTCGCGTGGGCCGCAACGGAGAGTTCATCCGCCGCCGCCGGGGATGTCTCAAGTGCCGCCGGCGGTACACCACCTACGAGTACATCGAGGACGTGTTCCCCATGGTGGTGAAGCGGGACGGCCGGCGGGAACCTTTCGACCGCCAGAAGCTCCGGTCCTCCATCTTGAAGGCGTGTGAGAAGCGCTCGGTGGGAGTCCAGGCTGTGGACGACGTGGTCGGGGAGATCGAGGCTAAGCTCCACGAGCGGGTGGAGAAAGAGATCTCGAGCCTGGATCTGGGGGAGATGGTGATGGAACACCTCCAGCGGCTCGACCAGGTAGCCTACGTCCGCTTTGCCTCCGTCTACCGGCAGTTCAAGGACATCGCCCAGTTCATGGATGAGGTCAAGGGCCTCATCAAGGAGGGGGAGAAGACAAAGGCCGCGCCCAAGCCCAAGGTCGCGGCCAAGGCCAGGACCTAGGGCCGTGCCGATATGCGCCGCCTCACTGCGTTGAATGTTCCGGGGATCGGGGCTCGGGGTCCGGGTTTAGATATCTGAAACGCGAACCCCGCGAACCCCGAGACTCGAACCCCGAACCCCCGCGATGCCCCGCTACTATCCGGCCTTCCTTGATCTTCGGGGCAAGTGGGCGCTCGTGGTCGGGGGCGGCGCCGTGGCGCTCCGGAAAGTCCAGCTGCTCCTCTCCTGCGGCGCCCGCGTCCGGCTGGTGAGCCCCCGGGTAACACCACCCGTTTCCCGCCTCCGCTCCTCCATCGACCTCATCGCGCGCCCCTGGGAGGCCGCCGATCTGGACGGGGCGTGGATCGCCTTCGCGGCGACCGACGATCGCGACGTGAACGCCCGGGTCGCCCGCGAGGCCCGCGCCCGGGGAATCCTGGTGAATGTGGCGGATACCCCGTCCCTCTGCGACTTCATCGTCCCCTCCGTCGTGAACCGGGGCGACCTCCAGATCGCCATCTCCACCGGCGGGGCCAGCCCCGCCCTCGCCCGGCGCCTCCGGCAGGAGATAGAACGAATGGTCGGGCCCGAGTACGCCGAGCTGGTGGCCCTTCTGGAATCGGTCAGAGAGCGGATACACGCGGAGATCCCCGAACCCGAACGGCGACGCGCGGTGTTCGACCAGCTGATCGAATCCGACCTCCTGGCCCTGATCCGAAAAGGCGACCGGTCGGCCATCCAGGCCCGGGTCGAAGCCATCGTGAGCGGATCACCGAGCGTCGGTCGTTCGAAGATTGACAAGCGTTCCGGCGGATGATAGGGTGATTCAAATTTTTCGGTCGGTCATCGCGAGAGCGGGAGGCCCCAATGAAGCGCGCGCTTAAAAAGCTGGTGTTCGTCGAGCCCAAGTCCACGCACCTGCACGTCTACAGCCGCGTGGCGATTCCTCGACTCGGATCGGTGCTCCTCGCAACCATCATGCGGAACAAAGGGTATGACGTCCGCGTGTACATCGAGGACATTCATGCGATCGACATGAGCGAGGTGATGTCGGCCGACCTGGTGGCGATCTCGGCGATCACCTCCACGGCGCCGCAATCCTATCGCCTTGCGGATAAAGTCCGAGCGGCCGGAATCACCGTGGTGATGGGCGGGACCCATGCCACGTTCCTCCCCGACGAAGCGCTCCAGCACGCGGACTATGTGGTGAAGGGGGAAGGCGAGTTCGCCTTCCAGGAGCTGGTGGAGGCCATCGAGCGGGGGGAGGGGTTCGAAAAGATCCAGAACCTCTCGTTCATCAAAGGCGGCCCGGCGATCCACAACCCGGAGCGCCCCAAGATCCCGAACCTGGACGTGAACCCCATCCCGGACTACCACCTGATCACGGGCTGGAAGCCCGGCGAGGTGGTGTCCATCGCGACGTCCCGCGGGTGTCCCTTCTCCTGCACCTTCTGCTCGGTGCCCGGTATGTACGGCCACGCGTTCCGCACCCACTCCATCGACCGGGTCCTGGAGGAGCTCCGGCTCCACAAGGGGAACGAGTACACCTTTTTCGCCGACGACATCTTCACCGCCAACAAGAAGCGGGTGAAGGATCTGCTCTCCCGGATGATCAAGGAGGGACTGACACCGCTGTGGGGGGCGCAGGTCCGCACCGAAACCGTGGACGACCCCGAGCTGCTTCAGCTCATGCGCGACTCCAACTGTTTCAACGTGTTCGTGGGCTTCGAGTCCATCAACCCGCGCACCCTGAAACTCTTCCAGAAGAAGCAGGACCTGGCGAAGATCGAGCGGTCCATCGAGCGCTTTCACGCCCACAAGATCGGGATCCACGGCATGTTCGTCGTCGGCTCCGACGAGGACGACCTGGAGACCATCGACGCGACGACCGCCTTCGCGCGAAAGCACGACATCGACTCGGTCCAGTTCATGATCCTCACTCCCATTCCCGGCTCCCCGGACTGGGACACGCTCTACGCCGGAGGCAGCAAGTACGTGATCAACAAAAATTGGACGTTCTACGACGGCCACCACGTGGTGCACCAGCCCAGGCGCCTCTCCCCCTACGAGCTCCAGATGGGGGCCATCAAGGGCATGCAGAAGTTCTACTCCTGGCGCAGCATTGCCCAGCGCGTTCTGCGGCGGGACTTCTACTACGCCGCGATCAAGCTCTGGGGAAAGCGGATGATCAAGGAGTGGTGGAAGAACGAGGAGAATCGAAACTACGTCGGCTGGCTCAAAGGGGAGCTCTACAGCGAAGTCGAGCAGGTCGGCCCTCAGGCCCTCGGCAGCGCGGGGATCCCCGAGCTGCTGTTGCGGGAGAAGATGGGCCAGCTCTTGAGCCGGTTCCTCGTCGAGCTGGGTGTGAAAGTGGTTCCGCTGACGGAGACGGCGGAGGACGGCCGGGAGGCCGCCACCTCGCGGGCCCGCCAGGCCGTGGACTGCCTGATCACGCCCATCGTGAAGCGAGCCGCCAGGGAGAAGGAGGAATTTTACTCGCGGCTCGCGGCCGTGAGCCAGGTGCTCAGCGCGCGGTGGGAGAAGCTCCCGAATGTGTCCTTCCCGCTCATTGATGACCAGGGTCCCATCTTCGAGCCCTTCGCCAAGATCGGTCTCCTGTTCACCAAGAACCTGGAAAAGATCCGGCAGGCCTATAAGAAGGCCGGAGTTGCCGAGGGGCTCTGGGAAGCGGCCTAATACCTGCGCAACCCGTTCGGGGGGGAGGTTCGGAAGGGGGGCGGAGCCCCCCTCCGAGTGTAGAAAGCTAGCTCGAGGGTTTCCGCTGTGCGGTCGGGGCCGGCTTCCGCCGTTTCCAGCGCTTCAGGAATTCCTCGTTGAGCGCCACCCCGTTCTTGCAGAGCGGGCAGGCACTCGCGGGATAGGTGGGGAAATCCCGGCTCACCAGGCTGAACACCGGCTTTCCATTGATCTCGGCTTTTGACGTGCGCCGCCAGAGGCAACCGATCCCCGCCACCTGACCGCCCTGCTGTTCCACCAGCTGGATCAGCAGCTTGACAGTGCTGCCAGTGCTCACCAGGTCCTCCACGATCAGGACTTTCGTGCCCTTCTCGATCAGGCGGTGGAACTCGGGTAGAAGCGCGACTCTCCGCTTCCCGCCCAATTCCCCCTTGGCGCCGTACACCACGATCGGGCGCGAGGGATGGGCCCGGGCGACGCAGTGGGAGAGGATCAGGGCCCCGGGGCCGGTGGAGAGGACCACGTCGACGGGCCACTGGGCGAAATGCTTGGCGATTACCGCGCCGAGCCCCTCGGTGAAGGAGGGTTCGGTGGTGACCAGGGCCTTGTCGATGTACTCGGTGGCGTGGTGGCCGGAGGGGAGGAGAATATGGTCGTTGGCATGGTAGGCGCCGGTGCGCTTGAGGATCTCCAGGTGGATCTTCTCTCGCACTTGGGCGTCTAGAGCCGCGTCGTCTTTGCGGGGGGCCATCAGTTTTCTCCTATGAATACCGCGGGGCGGTCTTCCAAGCGCTCCGGGTTTCGGGTGGCTTTGCCAGAAGCGGCGGCACAGGACGAATGCGCTGTCGCACGAGCGGCTCAAGGCAGTTCGGGCAAACCTCCTCCCCCCCCTTTGTCAGGGCCTCGCTCCCCCGCAGGAAGATGTCGCACCGGTCGCACGTCGGGTTGTTGCAGAACCTGACAATCTCATCGCGGGGGGTCACGGCTCCTCTCTCGGAGCGGCTCCGAAGCTGCGAAAACCTCTGAATTTCTTTCTCAATTTTGGCGTGACGGTTTCCATCTTGTCAACCCGAAAATGGCGCCCGCCTTGACGCTCCCGGACCCCCCCGGCTAGACTGGGTCAGAGATGCGGATTCTCGCGCTCGAAACCTCGACTCCGGCAGGCGGGGTGGCGCTTCTGGACGGCGACCGGCTGATCGCGGAATATACACTTTCGGTTCGCGCCGCGCACTCGGAGCGGCTGATGGCCACCGTGGATCGGCTCCTCAGCGACAGCGGATGGGAGATCCGGACGCTCGAGGGTCTGGCGGTCTCGATCGGCCCCGGGTCGTTTACCGGTCTCAGGATCGGGGTGAGCACGGCCAAAGGGCTCGCCCTGGCTCTGGGGATCCCCCTGGTTGGGGTTCCGACTCTGGACGCCCTGGCCGCCGCTCTGCCTCATGCCGCCGATCCCGTGTGCCCGATCCTTGACGCCAAGAAGGGGGAAGTCTACGCGAGCCTCTTCCACTGGGAAGCCGGTCGGATGGTGAGGGACTGGGAGTATCTGGCCCTGAGCCCTGCGGATCTCTGCTCCAGGCTTTCGGGGCCGGTGATCTTCGTCGGTGACGGGGTGGCGGCCTTCGAGAAGATCCTGTCGGAGGCCCTGGGACCCCGGGCCCGGTTCGCGCCTCCGGCGCGTCGTCTTCCCTCGGCCGCGTGTGTGGCCCAGATCGGCCACTCCAGGCTTCTCTCGGGGGATGCCGTCGAGCCCGCCAGCCTCACGCCCCTCTACATCCGCCCCTCGGAAGCCGAGCTGAGACGCCGCGCGCTCCTTCTCCAATGAGCCGATGACGGTGGATGTGACGATTGGGCAGATGACGAGTGAGGATCTGGATGAGGTGCTGTCCATCGAGCGCGCCTCCTTCAAGACGCCATGGTCCAAGGGCGCCTTTCTTTACGAGCTCAGGAAAAATCGCGTGGCCCGCTGCTGGGTGGCGCGCGGGCCGACGGGCCCGGAGCCGGTGATCGTCGGGTATCTCTGCCTCTGGGAGATCGGGCCCGAGATCCACATCACGAACCTGGCTGTTCACCCGGGCTGGCGCCGTCAGGGGGTCGCCCGCGCCCTCCTAGGCCTGACGATTGAAGACGCCAGACGTCGTCACCTCCGCCTGGCCATCCTTGAGGTGCGACCCACCAATAGCGAGGCGCTGGGGCTCTATGAGGGCCTCGGTTTTCGCGTCGTCGGTCGCCGGAAGGAGTACTACTTCGACACCGGGGAGGATGCCCTGGTGATGGAAGCGGATCTCACGGCCGCGGCTTCGGGAACCAATCCGAAGCGTGACTAGTTTCGTTATCAGCGTGCCGTATTCACCTTTTACCAAGGAGGAGCCTATGAGGCGGTTTTTTAGTGTTTTCGGGCTTCTTGCAGCGGCCGGGATTGTCGTCGCCTCTAGCGCCCAGGGCTACAACGGCGGCCCTGTCAGGAACATCACGGACCTCTCCCCCACCTGCGCAGGCTGCCACAGCTCCATGCAGAAGGAGCAGCTCAGGGTTGACCCGGAGGGGATGCAGACCAGCCAAGTCGTGGAGAACAAGCACTATAAAGCCATTGAGGATGGGGCCGGCCCCTACAAAGACATGAGCCCGGCGGACAGGCAAAAGCTCCTAGCGGACGTGAAGACCATGGACACCAACGCCTCGGTCACTCTCGCGGCTCCCGCCCGGGTGAGGCGAGGCCAGGAGATCCAGGTCACGGCGACCGTGCACGGAGGCTCGGGGGTGGTCGGGGTCTTTCTGCTCGACACCGACCTGCGCTTCCAGAGCCGCTCCCCGTCCGGGGAGGGTTGGCTCATCATGGGCGCTCCCAAGGTCTTGGGTCCCGACGGCAAAGAACAGACCCGATGGGTCGATAGTCGCGGTCCGGGGCTCAAGAAGAACATCAACTTTGTCCTGATCTATGATATGAAGTCCGATATTGCGGCAAAGAAGTTCCCGGAAGGGAAATCGACCTGGACCGTGCGGGCGCCCCAGGACCCGGGCACCTACACCATGGTAGCGGCTTTCCACTACGGCAGCGAAAAGGCTTCCCCGGTGGGAAGCGTCACTTCGCCCGCCGGGGCAACTTTCCCGCGGGGCGGCGGGGGTGGGCCGTCAGGCCACATCCTCTTCTCGAAGGTGCAGACCATCACCGTGGAGTAGCCGAGCGTTTCCGGCGTGATCCTCAAAGGAGCGGCGCTGGCCGGGCTCGTCCTGGTCGCGCTGCTCCTTTTTTTGGTCGGGCTGGCGGCAAAAGAGAAGGACAACCGCTTCTGCGTCTCCTGCCACCTCAAGGGAGAGGAGTACCTTCACGAAGAGAAGTTCGCCCGCTTCGTGGCCTCAGTCTCCAGTGACCTGGCGGGAGCCCACTACACGAAGAAAGCCGTGCGCTGCATCGACTGCCACGGTGGGGCGGACCTCCCGATGCGGCTCCGGGTCTGGGCTGTGGCGGCCTACGATACAGGCAAGTTCCTCGTGGGCCGCTATAAGGAGCCCGATCACATGCAGCTCCCGCTCAGGGACAACGAGTGCGGGCAATGCCACACCCCGATCCTGAAGACGCTCCCGAAGCTTTCGGCTGAGCAGGAAGAGGCCGTGGAAGGGAGAGTGGCGGACTCTTATCACGGGATTCGGGATCACGATACCGTGAAGATCACCTGCGTTCGCTGCCACACCTCCCACACCACCGATGGCGGGGCCAAGACCCTGTTCCTCGCCCGGCCGCGCGTTCAGCCCATCTGTCTTGAGTGCCACAAGAGTCTAGGCGATTAGATCGTCGGAGGGGGCCTCGACGGCCCCCTCCGAGGCATCCCCCCGGAGCTTGCGCGGGCAAAGCCCGCGCTCGAACCGGGCAGGCGGTGGGTACAATGGGTACAATTACGTTGGAGGGCGATTAGCCGGCGCTCTGCTAGAATCTGTCGGGACCGCCCCGTGAGGGGCTTTTTTGTCGGAGAAGACCCGGAAGACCAGACTCTATGCCGAAGGGAAAAACCAGCGAGATGGTGGAGCGAATGCTGGCCGGGGACCGGCTGGCCCTGGCCCGCCTGATCACCCAGGTCGAGAACCGCTCCGACCTGGTCCCCGAGATCATGAAGCGCGTCCACCCACGCACCGGCCGGGCCTACACGGTGGGAATCACGGGACCCCCCGGGGCGGGGAAGTCCACCGTGGTTGACCAGATCACCGCCCGTCTGCGCGCCGATGGGCGGTCGGTGGGGATCGTTGCCGTGGACCCGTCGAGCCCCTTCACCGGCGGCGCCGTCCTCGGCGACCGGATTCGCATGCAGTCCCACGCGCTGGATCCCGGCGTGTTCATCCGGAGCATGGCCACGCGGGGGAGCCAGGGTGGGCTCGCTCGCGCCACCGGCGACGTGATCAAGCTCCTGGACGCCTTCGGCAATGAGTGGGTTCTCGTCGAGACGGTCGGGGTCGGGCAGACGGAGCTGGACATCATCCGGCAGGCCGACACCATCGTGGTAGTCCTGGTCCCCGAATCGGGCGACTCGGTTCAGACCATGAAGGCCGGGCTCATGGAGGTGGCGGACATCTTCGCCGTGAACAAGGCCGATCGGGACGGTGCCACCTCTCTCGTCACCGAGATCATGTTCATGGTCCACCTCCACCACGCGAGCCCGGCCTTGGCCAGGGAGATCGACTGGGAGATCCCGGTGCTGGCCATCCAGGCTCAGCACGGGATCGGGATCGAGGAGCTGCTCGCCGAGATCCGGCGCCACCGGGCCGCCCTGGAAACTTCCGGCGCCCTCGCCGGGCGGCGTCAGGCCAGACGCCGCGCCGAGCTGAAGGCGATTCTGGCCGAAGAGTTCTCGCGACAGATGAGCCGACGGCTCGAGCCCGAGGGTGATCTGGCAGAGACCATGGAGCGGGTCGTCGCCGGAGAGATGGACCCCTACTCGGCGGTCGCCGGGATCCTGGGGCGGCGCGATTGACCTTTCCTCGCGTTCCGTGATTAACTGAACCCCGACGCGAGGCTCACTTACACGGTTTCCTGAAGAGCCGACAGAATGTCGCCGACCCAAGCGTGGTACGGAATGATCCCCGGCTGGCTGGCCTACGACCTCGTCATCGTCGCCGCGCTGGTTCTCTTCTTCCACCGATCGTATTTCCTCTTCAGACTTCTTCGGACCGCTGGGGCAGCGATGCGTTGGGATCGGATCGGCGAGCGCGTCCGGGCGGTTCTCGTCTACGTTCTGGGCCAGAAGCGGCTGATCACCGGCGACCTCTGGCCCGGTCTGATGCACGCGACGATCTTCTGGGGATTCATCGTCCTCACTGTGGGTACCATCGAATTCTTCGGAAAAGGATTCACCGAGTCGTTTTCCTTGCCGCTCGTCTCCGGCCAGCCGTACTTCCTGGTCATGCAGGACCTTCTCTCCCTGGGCGTGATCCTCGCGGTGGGCTACGCCGCGTTCCGCCGCCTGGTCACACGGCCCAGGCGGCTGACGCTCTCCACCGAGGGGCTCGTCATCCTGCTCATGATCTTCGGGCTCATGGCCACCGACCTTCTGGCCGACGGCGCGCGGATGCGGTTGGATCCGTTGATGACTGACCGCTGGGCTTTCGGGGGGACCGCGGTCTCCCGCCTCTACGCCGGCCTTTCGCCGGGAGCGGTTCAGTCGAGCTACACGGCGTTCTGGTGGACTCACTGCCTGATCCTCCTCGGGTTCCTGGTCTGGCTCCCGTACTCCAAGCACCTCCACATCATGGCCGCGCCGTTTAACGTCTTCTTCCAGCCGTTGACCCCGAAAGGCGAGTTTCCGAGCCTCGACCTCGCTGAGAGCGAGACCTTCGGAGTTGGCCGGATCACCGACTTCACCTGGAAGGACCTCTTCGACCTCTACAACTGCACCGAGTGCGGGCGCTGCACCGCCGTGTGCCCGGCCAACGTCAGCGGCAAAGAGCTGGACCCCAAGCTGCTCATCCTGCATCTTCAGGAGCACCTCCTGGAGACAGGGCCGCGGCTCCTCGCCAACGCCGGGGGGGAGACGAAGGGCGGGAAGCCAAAGGGCGGGAGGCCGGAGGGTGGGGGGCCGGAGGCCGGGCGGGAGATGATGGTCGGCGGGGTCATCCACGACAACGTGCTCTGGGCCTGCACCACCTGCCGGCATTGCGTGGAGGCCTGCCCGGTCTTCATCGAGCACGTCCCCAAGATCATCGACATGCGTCGCTTCCTGGTCCTCGACGAATCACGCTTCCCCGAGGAGCTGAAGCCGACGTTCAGAAATCTGGAGACTAACGGCAACCCCTGGCAGCTCTCATCCCAGGCGCGCGCGGATTGGGCCCGGGACTTGGGGGTGCGGCTCATGGCGGATGCGCGGCGGGCCGAGTATCTCTACTGGGTCGGCTGCTACGGCTCCTTCGACGAGCGAAACCGGAAGGTGGCGCGTTCCGTCGTCAAGATTCTCCAGGCCGCCGGTGTGGACTTCGCCATCCTCGGCAACGAGGAGAAGTGCACTGGCGAGCCCGCGCGTCGCGTGGGGCACGAGTATCTCTTCCAGACCCTGGCCCAGGAGAACATCGCGACTCTCGGGCGGTACCAGATCCAGAAAATCGTCACCGCCTGTCCCCACTGCTTCAACACGCTCCAGAACGAGTACCCGCAGTTCGGTGGCCACTTCCGCATCATTCACCACACCCAGCTCATCGACGAGCTGATCCGGACGGGGCGCCTCCGGGTGTCGCGAGTAGGGGCCGAGCGCGCGACCTACCACGATCCCTGCTACCTGGGCCGCTACAACGACGTGTACGACCCGCCGCGGAACGTGATCCGCGCGGTCTCCAGCGGCGAGCTGGTGGAGATGCACCAGCACCGGGAGCGCTGCTTCTGCTGCGGCGGCGGCGGTGGCCGAGCCTGGCTGGAGGAGCGCGAGGGGCGGCGGGTCAACCAGATCCGCGTCGAGCAGGCCATGGAGGTCAATCCCCAGCTCCTCGCCTCGGCTTGCCCCTTCTGCCTGACCATGTTCGAGGACGGGGTCAGGGGGAAGGGGGTCGCCGACCGGATCAAGACGCGGGACATCGCGGAGCTGGTGGCGGAGGCGATCAAGGCGTGAAGATCGCCGACGCGTACGGCCCGGGGAAGTTCGGCCTCTCGTTCGAGATCTTCCCTCCCAAGACGGAAGCGGGGGAGGCGCAGCTCTTCTCCGCCATTAAGGAGCTGATGGCGTTCAAGCCTTCCATGGTGACGTGCACCTACGGGGCGGGTGGCTCGACCCGCGACAAAACGCTGGAGCTGGTAGTCAAAATCCGAGAGGTTTTCAAGGTGTCTACGGCGGCACACCTGACCTGCGTAGGCTCCACCGCCGAGGAGCTCCGGCACTGGCTCAAGCGCGCCACGGAGCTCGAGATCGAGAACATCATCGCGCTCAGGGGAGATCCGCCGCAGGGGGAAACCGCGTTCCGACGGGTCGATGGGGGGCTGGCCTACGCCAACGAGCTGGTGACGCTGATCCTTCGGGAATTTCCCCACTTCGGCGTAGGCGTTGCCGCGTACCCCGAAACGCATCAGGAGGCGCCGAGCGCGGAAGCCGACCTGGCGAACCTGAAGCAGAAGGTGGGCGCGGGGGCCGACGCGGTGATCACCCAGCTCTTCTACGACAACCGGGACTTCTTCGAGTTCCGCGAGCGCTACCGGGGAGCCGGCATTGCGCAACCGCTGGTTCCGGGAGTGCTGCCCGTGGTTAACCTCGCCCAGATCCAGCGCATCGCCTCCCTGTGTGGCGCCACGCTCCCCCCGGCCTTTGCCGCCGATCTGGAGAAGTATCGGGACGACCCCGCCGGCCAGGTGAATGTCGGGGTGGAGTACGCGATCCGTCAATGCCAGGAGCTGATCCGTTCCGGGATCCCAGGTCTGCACTTCTACGTGCTCAACCGGGCCGAGGCCACCCGGCGGATCCTTGAAGCCCTGAGCCTCCCGCGCACACCCTTACCCCCGCCCTCTCCCTCGGGAGGGAGAGGGGGATTCTTCGATTCCCTCGCCCCCGGCGGGGGAGAGGGTCAGGGTGAGGAGGCCCTGTAGAGCCCGTGAGATTAACCGTCAAGGTCATTCCCCAATCGTCTCGCGATTCTATTGCGGGATGGGTAGGCGACGCGCTCAAGGTGTGCGTCACTGCTGCACCCGAGCGCGGGAAGGCAAACGCGGCCGTGGAGGCGGTTCTGGCTGATGCGCTGGGTTTGGCCCGAGGACGCGTGCGAACCGTCGCCGGCTTGACGTCGCCTCGAAAGATTCTTGAGATCGACGGGGTGGCTCCAGCGGAGCTGCATCGTCGACTCGCGACGCGAGCCCGGGGAAGGTGATGATCCCACCTGAGTTCCAGGAAGTGATCCGGCGGCGGCTTTCGCTGCCGGTCCACGAAGGACCGGACAAGGTCACGACACTGGCGGAGGCGGTGCGCCGCCTGGTGAAGCCGGGGGCGACTCTCTACCTCGGGACCGCCCACGCGCGAGCGAACCCCCATGTGCGGGAGATCGTCCGGCAGTGGTGGGGAAAGGGAGCCGACTTCACCGTCGCCACATTAGGTCTGGGCTCGCCCTGGACCGCGCTGATCCTGGGCGGCCTGGTCAAGCGGGTCCTCACCACCTATCTCGGCGAGGGGTATCCCTATCCGACCCCCCAGCCGCTCATCTCAAAGGCGATTCTCGAAGGGCGGCTCGAGGTGCAGAACTGGTCGATGCTGACCTTCCCCCTCCGCCTCATCGCCGGGGCCATGGGCGTCCCGTTTCTCCCGACCCGCTCGCTCCTCGGCTCCTCCATGGAGGAGGAGAACGTCAGGGCCGGCGACTTCCTGGTGGCCGACGATCCGTTCGGCGCCGAGGGACGAGTGGGGTTTGTGCGGGCGCTGGTCCCGGACCTGGCCCTCATCCATGCCTGGGCCGCCGACCGCGCCGGCAACACCATCGTCGCTCCCCCGATGAACGAGAACCTCTACGGCGCAATGGCGGCCAGGCACGGCGCCATCGTGACGGTGGAGAAGATCGTCTCCACCGAGTTCATCCGGCGCCACGCCCCGCTGGTCAAGCTGCCGGGACAGTACGTGACGGCCGTAGCGGAGACACCCCTCGGCGCCCATCCGGGTGGGATGTACGGGATGAACGTCCCGGAGCTCCAGGGATACGCCGAGGACCTGGAGTTCTTTCTCGAACTGCGCCGGGCGTTCCGCGAGCCGGAGAGCGCCGAAGCATGGATCAGGGAGTGGATCCTGGAGATCCCGGATCAGGCAGCTTACCTGGCCAAGCTTGGCGGGAAGCGCGTCGCGGAGGTCAAGGGGCGGGCCCACACCGACGCGTGGGTCTCTGAGCTCCTGTCGCTGTCGGCCGGGCTTCACCCCGGCTCGAATCACAACGCCTCGGAGATGATGGTCGCCGCCGCCGCGCGGCTCCTCTCCGAGAAAGTCAAGGCGCGCGGCTACACGACCCTCCTGGCGGGAGTCGGCAACTCGAACCTGGCCGCCTGGCTCGCGACCTACGAGCTCAGGCAGGCCGGCGTCCCAATCGAGCTGATGGCGGAGGCCGGAATGGTGGGGTATCTGCCACGGCCGGGCGAGCCGTTCGTCTTCTCGTTCCGGAACTTTCCTTCCTGCAAAATGCTCACGGACGTCTTCCACGTGATGGGGATCTTCATGGGCGGGCGGCATAATAAATGCCTCGGCTCCCTGGCGGCCGGCCAGATCGACAAGCACGGCAACATCAACTCCACCATTATCCCCGGAGTCGCCTATGTGACCGGCTCGGGCGGGGCCAACGACATCGCCTCGTCGGCCCGGGAGACGCTGGTTACTCTCGCCCAGACCCGAAACCGCTTCGTGGAGAAAGTCCCGTACATCACCGCGCCCGGCGGTCGGGTCCGAGCGGTGGTCTCCGATCTCGGGGTGTACGAGAAGCTGGAGGAGCACGGGGAGCTGATCCTGACCGGAATCTTCGCCGAGCGGCCGGAGGCGGAGGCGGTCAGGGCGGCGCAGGAGCGCTGCGGGTGGGAGCTCCGAGTCGCCCCTCTCCTCCGTCGCTTTGACCCGCCCGGCGCCGACGAGCTCCGGTTGATCCGCCTGTTCGATCCGCGTCGATACTTTCTGGGTGAACTCTAGCCAAGGAGTGGTGTCATGATCGGCATCGTAGGGGTCGGCGCGTATGTGCCGCGGTATCGTCTCTCGGGAAAGACGCTGGGTCAGGTCTGGGGCGGGGGAGGGGCGAGCGAGCGGGCCGTCGCTAACTATGACGAGAACAGCCTCACCATGGCGGTGGAGGCGTCCCTGAACAGCCTCGAAGGCAGAGACCGCTCCAGGATCGGCGCTTGCTTCTTCGCATCCACCTCGCCGCCTTATCTCGAAAAGTCGAACGCCACGCTGCTGGCGACGGTGGCCGACCTCGGCGCCGAGGTCATCACCGCCGACATCGGGGGCTCGCTCCGCTGCGGAACCACCGCGCTCCAGCTGGCGATGGACCTGGTCAGGGCCGGCTCGACAAGCCAGGCGTTGGTGGCCGCCTCCGACATGCGTGCGGCGGCTCCCGGCACCGAAATGGAGGCGCTCCTCGGCGACGGAGCCGCCGCGGTCCTGGTGGGGGACCAGGAACTGATCGCCAGTTTCGAGGGGGCGTACACGGTCAGCCACGAATTCTCCGATGTCTGGCGGAACGCGGGCGATCGCTACCTCCAGGCGTCCCCTGATCTGACCTTCGTCAGGGCGTACGGTTTGGACAAGCATCTCCAGGAGGCGGTGGAGGGACTGCTGAAGAAGACCGGACGGAAGCGCGAGGATATCGCCAAGCTGGTGCTCTATGCCCCGGACGCCAGGCTCCACGCCGCGCTCAGCCGCCAGCTCAGGTTTCCGGAGCCGGCGACGCTCAAGGAGCCGGTGATTGGGCGAGCGGGGAACACCGGCTCGGCCTCCACTCTTCTGGGCTTCGCCTCGGCCCTGGAGGAGGCAAAGCCTCACGACCAGATCCTGGTGGTCTCCTACGGCAACGGCGCCGAGGCACTCCTCTTCCAGGCCACTCCGAAGCTCGCCGAGACCCGATTCGCGCGGCCGGTCTCGGCCCAGCTAGCGGCCGGCGCGCCTCTCGCTCACTACGGCAAGCTTCTCCGTTTCCGGCGTCACGTGGAGGCCGAAGTGATCAAGGCGTTTTCGAGCCTCCCCACCATGCTGCGCGAGGAGCGCCAGAACTTCCGCCTCTACGGCCAGAAGTGCGCCGACTGCGGCGCGATCTCTTACCCCCGGCGGCACCTCTGCTGGAAGTGCTCGTCAAAGAACCTCCTGGAGCAGAAGATCTCCCGCCGGGGGAAGGTCTTCACCTTCACCAAGGATCATCTGGTGCCAAATCCCGACCCGCCCACGGTCATGGTGGCGGCGGACCTGGAGGGCGGCGGGCGGTTCTACGGCCAGCTCACCGACTGCGACCCGGCCCGGGTCACCTTCGAGATGCCCGTAGAGCTCTCTTTCCGCCTGATCCACGAGGGGGACGACCTGGGGAATTACTTCTGGAAGTTCCGGCCGCTGCTGGAAACGCCATAGGCCCGAGCATTTCATCACGATGTCACCCGTCGGCGCAGCCGACGGTCTCCCCTGCTATGTTCTTGCCTCATCCCCCGCGCCATGCTAGAGTTTAACCGAGTTAAACCAACAAGAGGTGCCTGCCCGTGGGACGCAAGACAAGAGTGCTGGGATTCTCCGTGGCCCCGGAAATTGCCGAGGAGTACGAGCGGCTCGCCGAGCGCGAGGGGCGAACGAAGAGCGAGCTGTTTCGTCAGATGGTGGAGACCTACAAGGCCAAGCTCGAAGAGGAGGCGTTCTTCCGCCTGCAGAGGAAGATGGCGCGCCGGGTGCGCCAGAAGGGGATCCTCTCCGAGAAGGAGGTCGAGAGGCTGGTCTTCGAGACCCGCTGATGCGGGTGGTCTTCGACACGAATGTCTTTATCTCGGCCTTCGTCGTTCCTGGCAGCCAGGGAGAGCGCGCGTTTCTGCTGGCCCATCAGAGATATTTCATGCTGCACACCTCGGTCGCCATCCTTACCGAGACCGCTCGCACGCTCAGGGAGAAATTTGGACAAGCGGATGAGGACGTCAGGCAGGTCATCAAGATGATCAGCCGGGTGGCTAAAGTCTCGAAACCTCTCGTTGAGGTCAGCGTTCTCCGGGATGCTCCCGATAACAGGATTCTCGAGTGTGCCGTCGAGACCAGGGCAGACCTCGTCGTGACGGGTGACCACCACCTCCTGACTTTGCGGACATTTCAGGGCATCCCGATCATCCGGCTGGTCGACTTCGTGCGAATGTTCCCGGATGATCCTGGGGTGCGCGGGGAATCGAGGAGGAGACGGCACTGAGGTCTCGAGGTCAGGCCCGGTTAGATCCTTCCGGTTGCGTCTGGATTACGTCCCGTGTTACGTTTTGCCGCAATCTGCAACCTCGAAACCCGTAAGTCTTTGTGTGCGAACGGGCCATGACAACTTCTGGAAGTTCGCGAGGCGCCAGTCCAGGGGCCTCACCCGAGACGACGGCTGGGTGGGCGAGGCGCCAGCCCGGGTGCCCACCCT
>CAYJUC010000009.1:16256-28570 GCA_964372605.1 uncultured bacterium
ACCCTGGATGGCGGTTGGGTGGGCGAGGCGCCAGCCCGGGTGCCCACCCTAGATGATGGAGGTGAAAGTATGAGCCTGCCTGAAACGATGAAGGCCATCATCCTTCCCGCCCCGGGGAAGATGGCCCTGAGCAGAAAGCCGGTGCCTCGGCCGGGCCCTGAGGAAGTGCTGGTCCGGGTGGCCGGCTGCGGCATCTGCGGGACCGACATCAAGATCCGGGACCATGGGCTTCCGGGCCAACCTCCCTTTGGCTCCTTCACCCCCGGCCACGAGTATGCCGGAACGGTCGTAGCCCTCGGGGAAACGGTGGACGAGTTCGCCATCGGCGATCGGGTGGTGGTGCACGCGCACAAAGGGTGTGAGCGTTGCGAGAACTGCCTCAGGGGGATGTATACCGCGTGTCTGAACTACGGGAATGCCGCCAAGGGGCACCGGTGTAACGGCATCACCACGGATGGGGGATTGGCCGGGTACGCGCTGAACCACGTGAACACCCTCTACAAAATTCCGGAGAACGTTTCCTTCGAGGAGGCGATCGTGATCACGACCGCCGGGAGCCCGCTGTACGGGTTGGAGAATACCGGCGGCTACATCGTGGGGGAGACCGTGGCAGTGCTGGGCCCGGGTCCCATCGGCCTCATGGCCATTCAACTCTGCAAGGCGATGGGGGCCGCCCGGGTCATCCTCACGGGGACCCGGGAGAACCGGCTCAAGCTGGGGCGCGAGCTCGGAGCGGATCTCACGATCAATGTGCGGGAGGAAGATCCGGTCGCGGCCGTCCTGAAGACGACGGGTGGGCGAGGGGCGGACCTCGTGATCGACTGCGCCGGCGGGGACGACTCTCTCCAGCAGTGCCTCCAGATGGTCAAGCGCGGTGGGAAGATCCTCCTGGTGGCCTTCTACAAAGGTCCGGTCACCGCGGATATCTCCATCGCCGTCCGCAACAACGTCACCATCTATACCGAGCGGGGTGAAGGGGGCGGAAGCGTCGGGCGCGCCCTGTCCCTCCTGGCCACGGGCAGGATCGTGGCGAAACCGCTCATTACCCATGCCTTCCCGCTGGAAGAAGTCCACCAGGCGTACGAGGTCTTTGAAAAGCGGATCGGGGATCCCATCAAGGTTCTGTTGCGCCCCTGACTGGGAGCGCAGGAGACTCATATGCGGATACGCCGAGTGATCGTGACGCTGGTCATTCTCGCCGTCCTTCTACCGACCAGCCACGCGCTGGCTCAGGGCTCCCGGAAGACGCTCGTCATCGGGATGCCGGTCACGCCCCCGAACCTGCCTCACATCGGCGTCTACATCGCGAAAGAGCTGGGGTACTTCGACGAGGAGGGGATCAGCGTTGACTTGAAGGGGTTCGAGTCCGGCCTGCAGGCGCTGCGCGGAGGTGTGGCGGGAGGGCTGGATATCCTCGGGGCCAGCAGCGAGCCCGTGATCAAGGCGATCAGCCGTGGCGCGAAATTGCGGAGTATCGGGAGCTATGCTCACAGGCTCACGGTGGTGATGGTAGCTCAAGAGGGCATCCGGACGCCGGCAGACCTGCGCGGCAGAAACCTCGGCATCCAGGAGGTCGGCGCGTTCCGTGAGGTGATGACGCGGGCGGTGCTCCACGGCGCCGGCCTCACCCCGCAGGACGCCCATTACCTCCCTGTCTCCAGCGCCGGCTACATCGCCGCCCTCATCGGCAACAAGATCGACACGGCCATCCTCCACATCGACCAGGCTCACATGGCCCGGACGAAGAAGTCTTCCCTCCACGTCTTGGTTCCCCTCTGGGAGGTCATGCCCAGCTACTGGTATGGCACCTTTACCACCTCCGAGGAGCTGCTCCGGAAGGACCCCGACCTCATGGCCCGCGCTGTCCTCGCCATCATGAAAGCGCACCGTTTCATGTACCGGAACAAGGACCGAACCCTGGAGCTGGCGAGCAAGCACACGGGGTATCCGAGGGAGGTCCTCGGCCCGGCCTACGATGCGCTGGCCGCCGCCAAGGTCTGGCCCGTGAACGATGGGATGCCGTCCGAGATGGTGGAGGTGACCCTCAGCAAGATGGTGGAGATCGCCCTCCTGAAGGAGGCTGAGAGGCCGCGGGTCGAGCAGGTGGTGGAGCGCGGGCCGGCCAACACGGCGTTGGCCAAGCTCGGCCGCTGGACGGACGACCCCGGCTGGAAATAGCTCGCCGTTCTCCAGCCTGACGTCTCTACGTCGGGGAGGCGGCGGGAGTTCTGGACCGGCGGGGAGCGGGCGACCGCGCGGCCAGGAGGAGGGCCAGGCCGACCCCGTTGGCGAGGGCGCCAAGGAGGAAGGCCCAAGTGTAGCTCCCCGTGGTGTCGTAGATCCACCCCGCTCCCACCGGCCCAAGGGCCCCCATGGATCCCGCCATGGCGAAGAGGAACCCGACCAAGGTCCCTGCCTCTTGTCGCCCGAAGAAATCGGAGACCATGGTGGGGAAGAGGGTGGAGATGGCTCCGTAGGAAAACCCGAACACGACCGCCGCCAGATAGAGGGAGGCGAGCCCTCCCACCGCCGCGAATCCCAGGAACGCGAGCGCTTGCAGAGCAAGCGAGATCGCCATGGCCGATTTTCGGCCGAGCCGGTCCGAGACGCCTCCCATGATGACCCGTCCGAAAAACGCGGCGATCCCCAGCGCGCTCACGGCGGTCGCGGCAAGGAGCGGTGAAATTCCCAGGTCCCGCGCAAACGGCACGACGTGAACGAACGGGACGAACACCGGGACCCAGGTGGCAGCGAAGATACCGAAGAGCATCCAGAACGCGACGGTGCGCACCGCCCGGCTGAACGGCCACTGCTCCTCCAGCGCCAGGGCCACTCCCGCGGGCGGCTCGCGCTCCCCGTCGGGGAGGAAGCCCAGCAGCTCCGGGTTCGCCTTCATGACGAGGGCCACCAGGTTGAGCATGACAAGGAGCCCCACGCCGAAGACGACATAGGCCCCGCGCCAGCCCAGAGTCGAGACGAGCGCGGCGGCGGCGACGGGAAGCGCGAAGGTGCCGAGGCTGCCGCCGCTTGAGGCCACGCCAAAGGCCAGGCCCCGTCGCCTGACGAACCACCGCACCACGGTGACGCTGCACGGGACGTAGGCCGTGGACATCCCGATGGCCGCGACCACGCCGTAGAACAGGTACGGCTGCCAGAGAGCGGTGACCAAGCTCATCCCGGCGAGCCCGCCTCCCAGGAAGAGCCCACCCGAGGCGATCACGGCTCTCGGCCCCCAACGGTCGGTCAGCCACCCGGCGGGGAGCCCCAGGCTGCAATAGAGGAACGTGTAGAGCGAGAAGACACCCGCAAGCTCGGCACGGCTCCAGCCGAACTCTTCGAGAAGGGAGGAGAAGAACACGCCGAAGGCGTACTGGGAACCGTAGGCCGTGAAGAGCACCAGGAACGCGCCGCCCACGATCACCCAGCCGTAGAAGATCCGCGTCATCGGAGCCGGGGTCGGTGGACGCTGAGGCTCGTGGAGAAACGGGTCAACGGCGTCCCGGAGGTCGCCCATTCGGTTTGGGGAGAACCTCCCGGAGAAATTTTCCCGTGTACGAGTCTGTTTGAGCGACCTGCTCGGGGGTTCCCTCGGCCACGATCTCGCCGCCGGCCTCGCCGCCCTCGGGGCCGAGATCGATGACCCAATCCGCGGTCTTGATGACATCCAGATGGTGCTCGACGACGACCACGGTGTTTCCGGCGTCCACGAGCCTCCCCAGGACGGCCAGGAGCCTCTTGATGTCATCCAGATGAAGCCCCGTGGTGGGCTCGTCGAGGATGTAGAGAAAATCGGAGGTGGTGCGGCCGCCGAGTTCGGCCGCGATCTTCAGGCGCTGGGCCTCCCCGCCCGAGAGGGTGGTGGCCGGCTGCCCCAGCCTCAGGTAGTCGAGCCCCACCTCATGGAGGACTCGGAGGCGCCGGACCAGAGCCGGCTGGTCGGAGAAAAATTCCACGGCTTCGTCCACGGTCATCCGGAGGACCTGGCTCACATCCTTCCCCCGGTAGGTCACCCGCAGGACCTCGGGACGGTAGCGCCGGCCCAGGCATTCCTGGCAGGTCACGTAGACATCCTCGAAGAAGTACATCTCGAGCTTCTGAGAGCCTTCTCCCTGACAGGTCTCGCAGCGGCCGCCGGGGACGTTGAAGGAGAACGCGCCTGGAGAGAGACCCAGGGCCTTCGCCCTGGGGAGCCCCGCGTAGAGTTTCCGGATTTCGTCGAAGGCCTTGATGTAGGTCACAGGATTCGAGCGCGGGGTGCGTCCGATGGGCTCCTGGTCGATCAGCCGCACGCCATTCACATACTCGAGACCGAGCAGCGCGTCGTAAGCTCCAGGCGGGTCGAACTCGATCTTGAACGCGCGGGCCAGGGCCCGGTACAGGGTATCGTGAACCAGCGTGGACTTGCCGGAGCCCGACACTCCCGTGATGCAGGTCAGCGTGCCGAGCGGGATCCGCGCGGTCAGATTCTTCAGGTTGTGCTCGCGGGCGCCGACCAGGGTGAGGTGGCGACGCCCTCCCCGGCGGGTGATCGGAAGGGGGATGGAGTCCCGGCCGGTGAGGTATCGGGCGGTCAGGGATCGGGAGTCTCTGAGAAACGCCTCCTGCGTCCCGGCGAAGACGACCTCTCCTCCGCGGTCGCCGGATCCGGGACCCAGCTCCACGATGTAGTCGGCGGCCTCCATAAAGCTCCGGTCGTGCTCGACGACCACCACCGTGTTCCCGGAGCGCGCCAGCTCCCGGGTGAGCTCGGCGAGGCGAGCGGTGTCTCGCGCGTGGAGCCCGATGGACGGCTCGTCCAGCACGTAGAGCGTGCCCACGAGTTGAGAGCCCAGCTGATTCGCCAGGTTGATCCGCTGGGCTTCTCCTCCCGAGAGCGTGCGGGTTTGCCGGGAGAGGGTGAGGTACCCGAGCCCGACGCGCAGCAGAAATCCCAGCTTGCCCCGGAGCTGCTTCAGGATTTCCCGGGCGACGGTCTCCTCCCAGGCCGGGAGGACCAGCGTGTTGAGGAAGCGGACCGTCTCTTCCACGGTCCTCTCGCAGAGGTCGGCGATGGCGAGTCCTCCGATCTTGACGCCGAGCGCCTCGGGCTTGAGCCGCGCCCCCTTGCACGCGGGGCACAGGAACTGGCTCCGATAGCGGGAGAGGAAGACCCGGACGTGGAGTTTGTAACGGTATTCCTCGGCGTTTTCGAAGAACCCCTTGATGCCGGGGAACCTGTCGTCCCCGTCGTAGATCCACCGGTGCTGGTCGTCGGTGAGCTCCCCGTACGGCCGGGCGGGATCGATGCCGCGCCGCTTGGCGATCCGCATCAGCTGCCGCTGGTACCGGCGTCCCCACCGATGGGTCCATGGCACTACGGCGCCGTCGGCCAGGCTCTTGGTCGGGTCCGGGACCACGAGGGCTTCGTCGTAGCGGAGGATGTTCCCGAACCCTTTGCACTCCGGGCAGGCGCCCAGCGGGTGGTTGAAGGAGAAGAGGATCGGTTGGGGGCGCGCGAGCGCGACGCCGCAGTCGTGGCAGGCGAGGCCCTGCCCGAAGACCATGGTTTCGCCTCCCACGATCTCGACGACGGCCCGGCCCGCCCCCTCGCGGAAGGCCATCTCCAGCGAGTCGGCGATGCGCCGGCGTTGATCTTCCCGCAGGACAACCCGGTCCAGGACCACCAGCAGCTCGCCCCCTGCCGAGAGGTCGATGACCGGCGGCGGAGTCAGCGGGAGCGTCTCGCCGTTGACCTTGATCCGGGCGAAGCCGCGCCGGATGAGCCGGGGGACAACCTCGGTCGCGTCGGTCCCCGGCGGGAGCGGCAGGGGGAAGCAGACGAGGGCCCGCTCGCCGGGCTTCCCGGTGAGCAGTCCGTCAACCGCCGTCTCCGCTGAGTCGGATCGAGCCTCGCGCCCGCAGCGGGGACAGTGCACCCGGCCGATCTTGGCGAAGAGGAGGCGGAGGTAATCGTTGATCTCCGTGGCGGTTCCGACGGTGGAACGGGCGGTTCGCACCGGATTTTTCTGCTCGATGGCGATCGCCGGCCGGATCTCGCTGATCCGGTCCACATCCGGGCGGTCGAGGCGGTCCAGGAACATGCGGGCGTAGGTGGAGAGGGATTCGATGTACCGCCACTGCCCTTCGGCGAAGAGCGTGTCGAAGGCGAGGGAGGATTTCCCGGACCCGGACACGCCTGTGATCACGGTCATCCGGTCGTGCGGGATCTTGAGCGAGAGGTTCTTCAGGTTGTTCTGACGCGCGCCTTCGATCGTGAGCCAGAGGGGCTGGGCCATCCGGCGAGACCTCCTGAGGCGGAATTATAGCCCGCAGGGAAGCGGCGGAACAAGGGGGCGGTAGTCCTTCATGCGTCCGCCCTCCTCGCCTCGGCGATCTCGATGTCGATCCGGCGCTTGGCGGCTTCATCGGCGTCGTCCGCCACGTTGAGGAGGTAGTAGATCAGGAGATCCGGGAGCGAAAACGGGCGGACCTCCACCCCGGCCTCGTCACCCCAGAGGCGGTAGAGGGTAGAGAAGCGGCGGGAATAGGCCCGGGTGTAGAAGTACCCGCGTCGGCGCCGGGCCCAGTCGGCAAGGGCCGAGGCCGCGATCCAGTGGACCACGTCCGCCTCGGCTTTCCCCTCCACCTGAAGCTCGGGGGGATCGCGCTGGAAGTCGAGCTGCCAGCGCCGGGTCTTGTCCGGGAAGACCACGGTGACCTCGTACACCGCCCCTGCGCGACGATACCGGTCGGCGAGGCTGAGTCGTTTCCCGGCATGCTCCACGGCGTAGCGATGGAGGCCCTCGAGGCAGGCCGCGATGGTCCGGGCCATCTCTTCCTCCGAATAGCCCGTGGGGTTGGGATCGTGGAGCGGCGGGATGGGCGCGGCGGGATCAAACCTGAGCAGCTCGGTGTCGTCGCGAATCATCTGGCAGAAGGAGGAGGCGCCCGGCCGGACCTCTACCGTCCCTTCCCCCACTTCCACCACGTCTCCGGGGCGGAGCACGACCCAGCGGATCTCCGAGCCCAGGCGGTTCAGATCGGCCACGAAGCGCTCCCGCGAGACGGGGAAGAGGTAGCGGTTGAGCCAGGCGTGGTCCCCCGCAAACTTGAACCCGGCTGAGCCCGGCGCCACCACTCGGGGGCGAATGGCCAGTGCGGTCTCCAGGTTCAACTGGTGCTCCTCGTAGGGGAAGACGGTGGTGCGGCTTTCGAAGAACTCGAAGTTCTGGCTGGCGTAGCGGGCGAAGAGGAGATCCACTGTGCCGAAGCGGGCGATGACCTCCTGAATGGTGGCCAGGGAGAGGAGCGTGTCGACCTGATTCCAGACGACCCCCGAGCCGTCGGAAACGACCAGCCCGAACTCCCGCACGCCCGGTTCTTCGGAGCGGGTGGGGAAGAGCTGGAGATCGGCCGCCGAGAGGAGCCGCCGGGGCTCCAGCGGAGAGACGCGCGTGAAGCCGAGCCGGGCAAGAGCGTAAAGCACGAGGGGATCCGGAGGGCAGAGGACTCGGCAGTCGAGGGGGACGCGGGCCAGGCTTGGAATGTCCAGGTGATCAGGGTGACGATGGGAGACCACCAGGTAGTCGATCTCTGGAAGCTTTTCGAGGTCCACCAGGCGCTCGGGACACGAGACCACCGCGCCTCCTTCGAAAGGGTCGAAGAAGACCGGATCCATCAGGAGGGTACCTCCCCGAGTCTCGAAGAGGAGGGAGGCGTGGCCGATGAGCGTCACGCGCATGTCCCGACTATAATCTCCGCAACTTAATCTCCGCAACTTAATCTCCGCAATTGGGGCTCCGCAATGGGCGGCGTAAAGCCGGGCGCGAACTTTCCGCTTGACAGCAAGGGCCTCGCCAGGGCAGAATCCTGATAAAATAGGAATCATTCCTAAATAAGACTGATGCTCACTAACCCCCAGCTCCAGGCGAACCTTCGACCGCAAGGGCGGCGGGTCACGGACCAGCGCCGCCTCATCCTGGAGGCGGTTCGGGGGACCGACGCGCACCCCACCGCCGAGTGGGTGTACCGGAAGGTGCGCCGTCGTCTTCCCCGGATCAGCCTGGGAACCGTCTATCGGAACCTGAAGCTCCTGGCCGGGCAGGGGTTGATCCGGGATCTGAACAGCCGGGGCTTCGGCCGCTACGATGGCAACCTCGACCGGCACCACCACTTCACCTGTCAGGTTTGCGGTCAGATCTCTGACCTGGCTGAGCCCGTGGACCGGCGCCTGGACCGCCGCATGACCTCGCGGACGGGGCTTGAGATCTGGCACCATCGTATCGAGTTCTACGGTCGTTGCGCGGCGTGCCGGGCCAAAGCGCGATGCCCGTCCCACGGCCGGAACCCGCGGTAAATCCGCTCACCCCACATCTCACAGAAGGAGGGACACGCGATGGCAGGAAAGAGTCTCAAAGGGACCAAGAGCGAGAAGAACTTGAAGGATGCTTTTGCCGGCGAGTCCCAGGCCAACCGGCGGTACCAGTACTTTGCCCGGGTGGCCGACATTGAGGGGTTCCCGGACGTGGCCGGGCTCTTCAAGGACACCGCGGACGCCGAGACCGGTCACGCCTTCGGCCATCTGGATTACTTGAAGGAAGTTGGCGATCCGGTCACAGGGGTTCCCATCGGGAAGACAGAAGCCAACCTGAGATCCGCCGTCGAGGGGGAGACCTACGAGTACACCCAGATGTACCCGGGGATGGCCAAGACCGCGCGGGAGGAGGGGTTCGCCGAGTTGGCGGAGTGGTTCGAGACGCTCGCCAAAGCGGAGAAGTCCCACGCCGGCCGCTTCACGAAGGGGTTGAACCAGATCGCTGGCAAAGAGCCGGCCGACGCGATCTAGCCCCCGACCCTCACCCTAGCCCTCTCCCTCTGGAGGGAGAGGGAATCTTTCGGTTCTCCCGGCCTTCTCCCTCAGGAGGGAAAGAGAGCCCTTCGGTTCCCTCGCCCCCGGCGGGGGAGAGGGTCAGGGTGAGGGGGGCCCGCATTCACCCTTTTCCCCATGACCCTCGACATCCGCTCGGCAGAGTTCTGGGACCTCGAAAAAGTCGACGCGGAGCTTCGACGCGTCACCGACATCTGCGGTGGGTGCCGCCGGTGCCTGCCGCTCTGCCCGTCGTTCAAGGAGTTGTTCAGTCGGCTGGACGTGGACGACGTGGACGGGGACGTCCTGAAGCTCCCCAAGGACGATCTGAGGACCGTCGTCGACCTCTGCTACCAGTGCAAGCTCTGCTTCAACCACTGTCCCTACACGCCCCCCCACCGTTGGGAGGTGGACTTCCCCCGCCTCATGCTCCGCGCCCGGGCCGCCCGGGCGAAGAGAGACGGCGTGACGCTTCAAGATCGATTTCTCGGCAATACGGCCCTGGTGGGCAAGCTCGGGAGCCTCACCGCTCCCTTCTCCAACTGGGCTAACGAGCTGGCCGTCCACCGCGCCTTTCTGCAGGCCGTCGTGGGGATCCACAAGGACCGCAATCTTCCGAAGTTCCATCGCGAGAACTTCTCCAGGTGGTTCGCCAGGCGCCGGCCCCCGCGCTTCGCGCCCGTGGCCCGGGTCGCGCTCTTCGCCACCTGCCCGGTGGAGTACAACAATCCCGCCGTGGGGAGGGCGACGGTTGCGGTCCTGGAGCGGAACCGGGTGGAAGTGGCGTTGCCCCCCCAGCGCTGCTGCGGGATGCCATACCTGGACGGGGGCGCAATCTCCGAGGCCAAGACGCTCATCGCCGACAATGTCCGGACCCTCGCTCTCGCGGTGCGTGAGGGACGGGAGATCGTCGTTCCGGGTCCCACCTGTAGCTATATGCTCAAGCGGGAGTACCCGTGGCTCGACGGGTCCGAAGACGCCGCGCTGGTGGCGGCTCACACTCGGGATCTCTTCGAGTATCTGACGGGGCTCCACGGCGAGGGGAAGCTGGACGTGAGCTTTTCGAAGAACCCCGGGCGGGTTGCGTACCACCACCCATGCCACCTCAAGGCCCAGAATATCGGAACCAAATCCGCCGACCTCCTCCGCCTGATCCCGGGAGCCCGGGTGGAGGTCATCGAGCGCTGCTCGGGCGTGGACGGGACCTGGGGGCTCAAGAAGGAGTACTACGGGCTCTCGCTCAAGGTGGCCGAGCCGCTTTTGAGCGGGATCGAAGCCGCACGGGCCGATGTCGCGGCCACCGACTGTCCGCTGGCCGCGCTTCAGATCGCCCAGGGAACCGGGCGGGAGGCGAAGCACCCGGTGCAGATCCTGGCGGAGGCCTACGGGCTGGACCTCCAATGAGAAGAATCGAATTCTCGGACGTCAAGAACATCTACGAGTACGAGAAAGTCCGCGACCAGGTCAGGAGCCGCGTCATCGACCTCAAGCGCGGCCGGCGGGTGCAGGTCGGTGACCACCTCTCCTTCCTCTTCGAGAACCGGGAGACGGTCCTCTTCCAGATCCAGGAGATGTGCCGGGCTGAGCGGATCGTGGATGACGAAAGAGTCCGGGAGGAGATCGACGTCTACAACGGGCTGATTCCCGGCCCGGGCGAGCTCTCGGCGACCATGATGATCGAGATCGAGGAGATGGAACGGATCACCGAGCTGCTCCACGGCTACATGGGGATCGACTCAGGCGACCGGGTCTGGCTTCAGGTAGGCCGGGAACACGCGATTGCCGGGCAGTTCGAGGCGGGGCACTCGAAGGAGGACAAGCTGAGCGCCGTCCATTTCGTCCGCTTCCGGCTGAGCGCCGAGGCGATTCGGGACTTCCGCGAGCGGGAGGTGTTTCTGGTGGTGGATCACCCGAACGCGCGGGCCCGGGTCAGGCTGTCTGAGGACGTGAAGGCGTCGCTGTTGGAAGATCTGACAGGGTAGTCGTCCCACGCCCGCATGCGTCGTCTCATCACGTTGTCAGCAGTTGCGCTCGCGCTTGCCGCCTGCGGGGAGAACGGGAACCCGGCCACTCGGGGAAAGCAGGTCTACCTCGCTCAGTGCATCGCCTGCCACAACAGCGATCCGGCGAAAGACGGCCCGCTGGGTCCCGCCCTCAAAGGCGCCACGCAGGAACTGCTCGAAGCGAAGCTCCTTCGCGGAAGCTATCCCCCCGGGTACACGCCCAAGCGGAACACCGCGATCATGCCCGTTCAGCCCCAGCTCGCGCCGCACATTTCCGACCTCGCAGCGTTCCTTCGCTGAATAGTCAGGCCGGCGCAACTGTTTCCTGGGGGAGGCCTCGGAGGGGGGCCGCCGAGGCCCCCTCCGACGACTAGCGAATTACCTCGAAGACAAGGTAGAAAATGACGGCCAGTATGAGGCCGGTCCAGAGCGTGCCACTCACTGTGGCGAGAGGCTTGGCCGTGCCTTTCCCCGGCGTGGCGATGAGGGCGTTCAGCTCGACGAGCGCCATGATGATTCCGCAGATCACCCAGAAGGCCACCCCCGATCTCGGAATGGGCAAGGTCAGGTGGCTGGCGGTGCCCATGAACCACAGCATCGGCACGGAGAACGCCACGTTCGTCCGGGAAGCCAGCCCGGCACGACCTCCCGCCGGGGCCGCGGCGGGGTTCGCCGGCCTGCCCGCGGCCGTATCAATGGCGTTCTGGATCACGAGCTTGTTTTTGGGCCAGATGACGAACCAGACGTTGGCCCACATGATGGTCCCCAGGATCCCGCCGAGGAGGATCGCCCAGCTGTAGGAGCCCGAGGCGAAGCCGCGCTGCGGCAGAGTATGCAGGAGGTAGATCAAGCCGGAGAGGAACGTGATCATGGCGCCCCAGCGGAACCACCAGAGCGCCCTCGGCAGGAGCTTCTGCTGGGCGCCGCTTCGCACCGCGGGTTCGGTTTCCGCGAAGAAGGGGACCTGGACAAAATTGAAGTAGTAGAGAAGCCCGATCCAGGTGATGCCGGAAAGGAAGTGAATCCACCGCAATAGAAAGAGCCAACCCTCCTGAGTGAACAGCGCCATAGACGCCTCCCTCCGATTAGTGGGTCAATGAGTGCTCCTCGTCCTCCTCCAGCTCTTCGGCCTCGTCGTCGTCGAACTCGTCCTCGTCGAAGTCCTCGTCGTCGAACTCGTCGTCGTCTTCGATTTCGTCCTTATCCTCGTCGCCGTCGCCATTCGAATAGGAATAGGAGTTTTCCTCGTCTTCGATCCATGGACGTTCCCTGAGCCACATGGAATCTTCCTCCGCGCCTCGCGCGACTTGACTTCCCAAACCTGCCTGGCATATCGTTAACAGCGATTGACGAATTATAACAAACCCCCCCCCTCTGTCCACGAGATTTTCGGCGGTGTAGCTCAGAGGCAGAGCAGGGGTCTCATAAGCCCTTTGTCGGAGGTTCGATTCCTCCCACCGCCACCA